>CAYQNV010000178.1:0-35087 GCA_964418975.1 uncultured bacterium
CTCCTATGCCTCCCCGCGCGGGGAGGGTTCGAGACGCCGAAAGTCCAGCCACACGTCGGAGAGGCCCAACAGCGCCACCGACGGCAGGAACACCGGCAGGGTGAAAGCGAACAGGAACACCATGAGCAACAGGACGAATGCGGGCGGCACGCCGCGCGAGATCAGGAGCGATTGGGCCACCGCGATACCCTGCACACTATATCCCAGCACCGATTGCGCCAGCAGCACCGCAGCGCCAGGTCGCCAGGCCGCGCCCGCGAACAACGCAAGCGCGATGCCAGCCAGTAGCGGCACCAACGCGCCGTCCGGCAGGCGCCATGCCGCGAGCGGTGCGCTCGAGAGCGACGGCCACGTGCGCCACGCGGCGGTGCGCGCCGCCAGCGCACGACCCGCGGCCACCAACAGCACCATCCAGGCGAACATCAGGTTGGGCGTGAAAAACGTGAGCATGCGCACCCGGTCGGCGGGCGGAAGCTTGGCGGACTCCTGCATCATGTGCCGCCACGTGCCGGGCTTGTCCGGCCCCGGCATGCTCTTGAGCATTTGAGTCTCCTCGGCGCGCGCCCGGAGCTCGACGCGCGTGAGGGCACCCATGAGTCCCGGCAGGAGCGGGAGCGCGAACGCCGCGGCCAGCAGCGGCGCGTGCATCCACGCGCGCTCGCCGATCGTGGGTCCGCCGCCTTCCTCGCGCGAGCCCATCCACGCGCCGGTCAGCGCCGCCAGCGGCAGCCACAGCACGTGCCAGCTCTTGAGCCCGCTCGCGGGCAACGCGATCGCCAGACCCGCCCCGACCGCCAGCAGCACGGGCAGCGCCAGCGCCACCCAGCCGAAGCGCCAGGTCAGCAGCAGCGAGGCCGCCACGACCAGCGGCACCCCCAGCCACAGCAGGGACCAGGGCCACGGCGTTGCCAAGCCCGCCAGCGTGAGCGAGCCCAGCAGCAACACCGCGCGCAGCGCCGCCACGCCCCTCGCAGGGCGCGAGGCTTCAGCGATAGAAGTCACTGGTGAACGGCAGCAGGGCCAGCACGCGGGCGCGCTTGATGGCGGTGGTGAGCTGCTTCTGGTGCATGGAGCACGAGCCCGAGACGCGGCGCGGCACGATCTTGCCGCGGTCGGTCACGAACCGGCCGAGGCGTTTTTCGTCCTTGTAGTCCACGAACGCCACCTTCTCCATGCACAACTTGCAGTACTTTTTCTTGACCCCTTTACTTTCACGTTCCTTCGCCATCTCGCGAACTCCTCTACTCTAAGGTTGGATCCTCGGCGGCTCCCGGGTCGACCGGTTGCCCGGCTCCCGCGGCCTTCTCGAGGAAGTGGACCGAGTCCGCGCGGACCTCGAGAGCGTGCTGCTTCTCGCCCCGTGCGTTCGCCCACTCCCGCAACCGTAACCTGCCCTCCACCACCACCGCACTGCCCGTGTGCAAGTACTGCGCGCACACTTCCGCGAGGCGCTGGTAACACATCACCGTCACGTACCCGGTGTGCTCGGCCGTCTTTCCGTCGCGCAGCTTGTAGCGCCGGTGAAACGCGAGCGGCAGCGACGTGATCGCCGTGCCGTCCGATGCGTATCGCCGGTCCGGATCCCGCGTGAGCCGCCCCGAGAGGACGACCCGGTTGAGCTCCGGCAGCCGCAGTTCGGTCATGGGACCTCCCTCCGGGGCATGACGAACGCTACTCGCGGTCGCCCTCTTCCGCCGCCGCGGCCGCCTCGGCCTCCGGCACGCCCTGCCACAGCTCCGGCGGCACATGCACGGTGGTGAGCGCCCGCATGATGTCCTCCTCGAGACGCAGCCGGCGCTCGAGTTCCTTCACCATCACGCTGCCGCCGGTCCACACGATCATCGTGTAGACGCCGTCGCGACGCTTGCGGATCTCGTAGGCGAGCCGGCGCTTGCCCCACTTCTGCACTTCGACCAACTCCGCGCCCAGGTCCTTGATCCAGCCGGACACGCGGTCGGCGACTTCCTGCGCCTTCACCTCGTCGTAGCTCGGCTCGAGGATGTAGACCGTCTCGTACTTGGTCACGTCTCGGTTTCCTCCTGGGCTTCCTGTCCTGTGGACGGGTCCACCCTGCGATTGAACTTGTTCATGGCGCCGAGTGCGCCCTCGGCCAGCCAACATTCCACGGCGTCCGCCGCTCGACGGATCGCCTCTTCCAGCGCCGGCATCTCCTCCGGCGCGAACTCCTCCAGCACGTGTTCGCGAAGCGCGGCGGAGTCCTCCGCCGAACCCGACTCTTGGACGGGCACCCCGACACCGATGCGCAGCCGGTCGTAGTCCCGGCTTCCCAACGCCGCCTCGATGCTCTCGAGCCCGCGATGACCGCCGGCGGATCCGCCGGTGCGCAGGCGCAACCGGCCCAGCGGCAGATACACGTCGTCCGTCACCACCAGCAAACCCGACTCCTGCCCCTCCCGCTCGCGCCACGCCATTAGTGCCTCGCCGCTCAGGTTCATGAACGTGAGCGGCTGCAGCAGTTCCACCTCGCGCTCGGCGAGACGGGTGCGTCGCGCGCGGAAGGTCGCGTGCCCCGGGATTTCCCGCGTCGCGTTCCGCGCCGCCAACTGCTCGAGCGCGAGCCACGCCACGTTGTGACGGGTTCGCGCATAGCGCTCGCCCGGATTCCCGAGACCCACGACCAGCCACACGGTCGGTTACTTCTTCTCCTTCTTTTTCTCTTCCTTGCCCGCCTCGGGCGCCGCGCCCTCGGCGTCCTTCTTGCCCTTCGTCGCCACCACCTCGGGCTCGACCGCAGCCACCGCCTCGGTCGGGGCCACCTCCACCACTTCCTCGACCGCCGGCGCCACGACCGCGGCCACGGTCACGCCGCCGTCGGTGATGATCTCGTAGCCCTGCGCCACCAGGTCGCGCACGTGCAGGTTGTCGCCGATGTTCAACGCCGTCACGTCCACGTCGACGCTGGGCGGGATGGCGGTCGGGAGGCAGCGGATCGCGAGTGTGCGGAGCAGGTGCTCGAGGATGCCGCCGCCGTCCTTGACGCCGACGGGAATGCCGACACAGTGCACCACGACCTCGACTTCGACCTGCTCGGTGAGCGAGATGTGCTGGAAGTCGAGGTGCAGGATGCCGCGCGTGACCGGGTCGTACTGCACGTCACGCACGAGTGCCGTGACGTCGCCCTCGCCCACGTTCAGGTTGACGATGGCGTTGCCGCCCTTGTGGCCGCGCAGCGCGACCTCGAACTCCTTGAACCCCACCGACACCGGCACCGGCGTCTCGCCGTGCCCATAGATGACGCCGGGGATCAGGCCAGCCGCGCGCGCCCTGCGCGCACCGCCCTTGCCCAGGCTCTCGCGACGCGAGCCCTTGAGTTGAATGACCGACATGACTTCCCTCCCGTTGCTCGGAACCGACTGGATGACGAAACGACTGGGGCGCGAACGGCCGCGTCCACGACTGGACGAACTAGACGAAAAGCGAACTCAGCGAGCGCTCTTCATGGATGCGCTGCACGGCCTCGCCGAGCAGCCCGGCCACGCTGAGCACGCGGATCTGCGCGGGCAGCGAGCCCGGCTCGTGGCTGAGCGTGTCGGTGACCACGACTTCCTTGATGGGTGAATCGGCGATGCGCTCGACCGAGCCGGGGCAGAACACGCCGTGCGTCACGCCGGCGTAGATGTCCTTGACGCCCTGCGCGCGCATGGCGACCGCCGCCTGGCACAGCGTGCGCGCGGTGGTGACCACGTCGTCGAACATGACCGCGTTCTTCCCCTCGACTTCACCGATGATGTTCATGACCTCGACCGAGTCCGCCTTGGGCCGGCGCTTGTCCACCAGCGCCAGGTCGGCGCCCAGGCGCTTGGCGTAGGCGCGCGCCATCTTGACGCTGCCGATGTCCGGCGCGACCACCACCAGGTTGGGCAGGTTGAGCCGCGTGAAGTGCTCGATCAGCACCGGCGCCGAGTAGAGGTGGTCGAGCGGGATGTCGAAGAAACCTTGAATCTGCGCGCTGTGCAGATCCATGGTGAGCGCACGGTCGGCGCCCGCGACCGTGATCAGGTTGGCGACGAGCTTGGCCGTGATCGGCGCGCGCGGCTGGTCCTTGCGATCCTGGCGCGCGTAGCCGAAGTAGGGCAGCACCGCCGTGACGCGCCGCGCCGACGCACGCTTGGCGGCGTCGAGCATGACCAGCAGCTCCATCAGGTTGTCCGCCGGCGCATTCGTGGACTGCACGATGAACACGTCGCTGCCGCGGATGTTCTCGTTGAAGCGCACCGACACTTCGCCGTCCTCGAAGCGCGACACGACCACGTCACCGACCGGCACCTTGAGGCGTTCGCAGATGGCCTTGGTGAGCGATTCGCTCGCGGTACCGGCGAAGATGCGACAGGGATCCAAACCCGACCTCCGAAGATGGGAAGCTCGAGGGACGGCGACATGGCCGCGGCACGCGTGCGGGAGGCGCACGTGACACGGTGACGCGCCGAGCCCGGAGGGATCGGCGTCGCCGCGATGGAGGTGCTTCAGGAAAAGCAGGCGCCGGGGCTGGAACCGCCTGCCCCGGAAAAGATGGCTGGGGCGGGAGGATTCGAACCTCCGTATGCGAGAGCCAAAGTCTCGTGCCTTACCGCTTGGCCACGCCCCACCAACGAACGGGGTTTCCGTCACGGACCGCCCGCCGGAACGGGTCGGGGTGAAAGCTGCTGGCCCAGAGAACTGCAGAGAGGGAAAAGCGGCGCGCAGAATAACGGGCCGGACGATCTCGCGTCAAACTCAGGGGGGCGCGATTTCGTCGCCTGCCGAGCGGATCGGCGGGGGGCCGCGCAGGCGGCTCCGGCATGGCGAGCCATGCCGGACGTGCCGGCAGCCGATGGAGCACCTGTTGCCGCGGGCGGGGGCCCCGCGGACAGGGTCAGCCCACGCGCTGCTCCTCGGACGATGCAGGCCGTCCCGAGGGGTTCGCAAGCTCCCGCTCGTACTCGGCCATCACTATCTCGGTCAAGTACTTACGGGTGGAGTCGTTGATCGGATGGGCCAGGTCCTGGTGCTGGCCGTCGGGACGCTTGCGGCTCGGCATGGCCACGAACAGCCCGCTGTTGCCGCGGATGATCTTGAGTCCGCGCACGACGAAGGAGTCGTTGAGCGTGATGCTCACGAACGCCTTGAGCTTCTCGTCGTTCCGGAGCGATACACGAACCTCGGTGATCTCGACCATGAGATGTTCACCTCGGAGCCATCCCTGAGGTTCAGCTGGCTCGTGTGCGGCGCCATCCTCGGCACCGCCCAAATGGAGCGGCTTCAGCGAGCGCCCTTCCGTGGCCTCGTTGAAGTCGCATGGTTGCGGAGCCGTAGCCCGCGCCCGATCGAACGCACCACGAACAGCGGCTCGTCCCCACGGAAACGTTCCACGATCTCCCGGACCGATGCGCCGCGCGGAACGATCCCGAACACTGCCGAACCACTCCCGGTCAAGTGTGGCTCGAGCAGGCCCGCCGCACGCAGCCTTGCGCGCAGCGACTCGAGATCGCGACGACGACGTCCCAGAAGTTGTTCGAAACGATTGCCTCGACGAATGAGCGAAAGCGCTTCAACTCGCTGTCGCCCAACGGTCGCGGCAAATCTGCGGTGGTGTCCCCAAGGTGTCAAGGGGTTTCTGACCGTGTCGTGGCGTCGGAACGCCTCGGGGGTGGAGACCCGCCACGCGGGCATCGCCACGACCGCCCTGAACGGAGAACGCAGGCGCAGCGGTCGAAGACGTTCCCCCCGGCCGAGCCCGAGTGCGGTGCCACCCGTGGCGGCGAACGGCACATCCGAACCGAGTTGCAACGCGTACTCGATGCGCGCTCCTCGCGAGAGACGCCGTCCGTGAAGCGCGAGCATCGCGGCCATCGCGGCGGCGGCGTCGGCGCTACCGCCACCCAGTCCCGACTGGGCGGGGATGCGCTTGATGAGCGTGAAACGCGCGCCGCCCGGCAGGCCCAGCGCGCCGGCCACGAGCCGCGCCGCGCGGAGCACCAGGTTGTCGGCCCCGGCTGGCACCACCGCGCGGGACTGTTGCGGCAGCTCGCCGCGCGCGGCCACCTGCTCGTGCCGCACGCGCAGCGAGAACCCGCGCGGGCGCCACTCGGCCACGAGCGTGTCGGCGAGCGAGACCGACTGGAACACCGTGACCAGTTCGTGAAACCCGTCCGCGCGGCGCGGGCCCACCGCCAGCCCCAGGTTCACCTTGGCGCGGGCGTCCACCGTGACACGGCGCCGGGCGGGGCCGCCGGCTCGCCCGCGTGCGCGCGTCACCGCCCGAGGTACAAGATCCACAGCGCGAGCGCCACGAACAGCGCCACCGTCGCCTGGATCGGCCGATCGGAGAGCAGCACCTGCGAGGGATCCTCGCTCGTCTCCGACACCTTTACCAGGTGTAGGTAGCGAAACACACCGTAGGCCACCACCGGCACGGTGATGATGAGTGCTTCGGTGCCGAACTTGGTCACGGTCGCGGGCCAGATGGTGTAGAGCGCGTACGTCCTGAGCGTGGTGGCGGCCGACACCGTGAGCATGCGGTCCAAGAGTTCGGGCGTGTAGGACGCCAGCACCGCGCGCTGGTTGGAGGCGCCATCGCCCGCGTTCGCCAGCTCGCGGCGGCGCTTAGAGACCGCCAGGAACAGCGCGCCGAAGAACGTGCACACCAGCAGCCACGGCGAGATCTCAACGCCCGGCGCCACCGGCTTGAGCAGCTCCACGCCCGCCGCCGCGCGCAGCACGAACCCCGAGGCGATCACGAACACGTCGAGGATGACCTGGTGCTTGAGGCCGAAGCTGTAGGCCACGTTGCTCACCAGGTAGATGGCGAGCACCACCGCGAATGGCGCGCCGAGCCATGCGGCGATGGCCATGGCGATGGCGAGCAGCACGGGCACGGCGGCCCACGCCGCGGCGGGCGAGAGTCGGCCCGACGCCACCGGGCGCAGGCGCTTCCTCGCATGCTGGCGGTCGGCCTCGACGTCGCGCAGGTCGTTCACCAGGTACACCATGCCGGCGAGCAGCGAGAACGCGACGAATCCGGCCGCGGCGCGCAGCAGCATGGCGGGGTCGCCCGCCAACTTCGCGAACACCACGCCCGCGAACAGGAGCAGGTTCTTGGTCCACTGCTTGGGACGCAGCGCCTGGACGAGCGGACCGATCAAGCACGCCTCCGCGGGCGTGTGCCGCGACGCCGCGGCGGGCGGCGCGTCGGCCCCGTCGAGGCAGCAGTCTTGCGACGGCCGGCGCCGCGTCGGCCGCTCGGCCGCGGGCCCTTGCCCAGCGAGGCGGCCGGGAACAGCGTGCGCTCGACCAGCAGGCAGAACGCGTGGCCCATGGCGATGTGGCCTTCCTGGATGTTGGGCGTGACGGCGCTCGGCGTGACGAGCGCCACGTCGCACATCGCGGCGAACTCGCCGCCCTTGGCGCCGGTCATGCCGATGACCGTCATGTCCAGCTCCTGCGCCGCGCGCACCGCGCGCCGGATGCTCTCGGAGCGGCCGCTCGTGGTGATCGCCACCAGCACGTCGCCGGGTGAACCGCTGCCCTCCAGCTGGCGTGAGAACACTTCGTCGTAGCCGTAGTCGTTGCCGATGGCGGTGACCGCGGACGAGTTGGCGGTGAGCGCCACCGCCGGCAGGCCGGGCCGGTCCACCAGGTAGCGGCCCGAGAACTCCGCCGCCAGGTGCTGCGCGTCGGCGGCGCTGCCGCCGTTGCCGCAGAAGTACACCGTGCCGCCGTTCTCGAAGCAGCCGAGCAGCATCTCGGCCGCCGCCGCGACGGCGGTCGTGTTGCGCTTCTCGAGCAGCGCCAGTGTGCGCGCCGACTCGCGCAAAGCGGCGCGCGCCTGCCGTTCGAGCGGCCCCGTGTTCGCCTGCTTCTTCCGTGCCGCCATGACTAAACCCCTCCTAGCCGTTCACCGACGCCGGTTGCGCCAGGTAGCGCGCGAGTGCGTCCCGCCAGTGCGGCAGGCGGCGCCCGAGCACCATTTCGAGTCGGCTCGTGTCCAGCACCGAGAATGCCGGCCGGCGCGCCGGCCGCGCCAGTTCGGCGCTCGAGAGGCGCGCCACTGTGAGATTCACGCCCGCGAGCGCGCAGATCTCGCACGCGAACTCGTGCCACGTGCACGAGCCCTCGTTGGTGGCGTGGACCGTGCCCGTGAGCGACTTCTCCATGATTCCCACCAGCGCACCCGCCAAGTCCTCGGTCCAGGTGGGTGCGCCACGCTGGTCGTCCACCACCGCGAGCGGTCCGCCCGCCAGCGCCCGCGCGCGGATGGTGTCCACGAAGTTCTTCCCGCCGCGGCCGTAGAGCCATGCCGTGCGCACGATGGCGTGCTGCGCGTTCGACGCGCGCACCGCCTCCTCACCCGCGAGCTTGCTCCGGCCGTACGCCGACAGCGGCCCGACCGCGTCGGTCTCGCGGCGCGGCGCGGGGTCGTCGCCCGCGAACACGTAGTCGGTGGACATCGCGAGCACGGCGGCGCCCACTTCGGCCGCCGCCGCGGCCACGTGGCCCGCACCCGCGCCGTTCACGAGCAGCGCGTGCTCGGGGCGCTCCTCGCAGCCGTCCACGTCGGTGTAGGCGGCGAGATGGAACACCCAGTGCGGCCGCGCGTCACTCACGGCACGGCGGACGTCATCGGCGCGCGTCACGTCGAGGCTTACGAGTGGCGCGACGGCATGCCCTGCCGCGCGCAGTGCCGGCACCACCGCTTGCGCGAGCATGCCGCCCGCGCCGGTCACCAGCACGTTCACGCCAGCTCCACGCGGCTCGAATCCCCCAGCATCAAGCGATGCGCACTCGGCCGCACTTCACTGGCAGTGACGACCACATCGCGGCCGATCAGGCTCGACTCGACGCGCCCGACGATGGCGTGCAGGTGGCTTCGGTCGAGCACGATCGAGTGCTCGATCTCGCACTTCTCAATGCGCACACCGTCGGCGATGGCGCTGAACGGGCCCACGTAGGCGTCCGAGATGTGCGCGCCCTCGCCGATGATGAGCGGCCCGCGCAGGCGCGAGCGCTCCACACGCGTGCCCGCTCCGATCTGCACCGGACCCTCGATCATCGTGGCCGCGTCCACTTGGCCGTCGATACGCGTTTCGAGATCCGCCAGCACGATACGGTTCGCCTCGAGCAGGTCCTCGACGCGGCCGGTGTCCTTCCACCAGCCGTGGATGACGTGCGAGCGCACATTGCGACCGGTCGTGATCAGGTGCTGGATGGCGTCGGTGATCTCCAGCTCGCCGCGCGGCGAGGGCCGGATGGCGCGCACGGCGTCGAAGATGGTTTTGGTGAACAAGTAGACGCCCACAAGCGCCAGGTCGCTGCGCGGCTGCTTGGGCTTCTCCTCCAGCCGCACCACGCGCTCGCCCTCCAGTTCGGCCACGCCGAACTCCCACGGCCGCGCCACCTTGGCCAGCAGGATCTGCGCCTCGGGCTTCTCGCGCTCGAACTCGCGTACGAACGGCACGATGCCGTCCTTGATCAAGTTGTCGCCCAGGTACATGACGAACGAGTCGCCGGCCATGAACTCCTCGGAGATCTTGACCGCGTGCGCCAGCCCGAGCGGCGCTTCCTGCTCGATGTAGGAGACCTTCAAGCCGAATGCGGCGCCGTCGCCGACGGCGGCGCGGATCTCGGCCTGCGAGTTGACCAGCGTCGTCACCAGCTCGCCCGTTCGGTGATCCGGCTGCAGCAGTTCGCGCGGGTCGCTCACGATGATGCCGACCTCGCGGATGCCCGCGGCCGCGATGGCCTCGAGGCCGTAGTAGAGCACCGGCTTGTTCGCCACGGGCACCAACTGCTTGGCCCGCGTGTGCGTGATGGGGCGCAGCCGCGTGCCGCGGCCGCCCGCGAGGACGAGTGCCTTCAATGTTTGTTCCTCATGTAGATGAGAAAGCCCACGATGATGAAAAGTCCCATGACGACCATGGCGCCGATCTGGCCGATGGTCATGCGAACGCCTGCTGCAGCAGCCGGCGCGCTTCGGCCAGTGCCGCGTCCAGTTGGCTCGGGTCCTTGGCTCCCGCGAGCGCCAGGTGCGGCTTGCCGCCGCCCGAGCCTCCGGCCAACTTGGCCACGGCGCGCACCAACTCGTCGGCGCGCAGTTTCCTCTCGGCCACCAGGTCGTCAGTGACCGCGGCCAGGAACGTGAGCTTGCCGTCGGACTCGATCGCCAGCACCGCCGCGCCACGCCCGAGCGAGCCGCGCAGCTTGTCGGCTGCATCGCGCACCGTGTTCGGATCGCCACCCGATGTGAGCTTCGCCACGATCCAGCGGCCGCCCGGCGCCTGTGTGGCAGCCGCGCCCAGCCGCGCGAACTCTGCCTCGAGGCCTTGCTTGCTGGCCTGCGCCGAGGCCTTCTTGAGCGTGTTGAGCTCGTCCTTCAATCGGACCACGCTCTCGAGCACCTTGTCGGCGGGCGACTGGAGCGCGTCCATGATGCTTGCGAGCTTGCCGCGCGAGTCGAGCAACCAGGCGCGCGCGGCCGGGCCGCACAGCGCCTCGATGCGGCGCACGCCCGAGGCCACCGCCGTCTCCTCGGTGAGCACGAACAGCCCGATGTCGCCGGTGCGTCGCACGTGCGTGCCGCCGCACAGTTCGCGCGAGGGCTCGATGTCGGCGTCGGGCACGCCCTCCACCGTGACCACGCGCACGCGCTCGCCGTATTTCTCGCCGAACAGCGCCATGGCGCCCTGCGCCCTGGCCTCGGCGAGTGGCAGCTCGCGCCAGCTCACGTCCACGTTCGCGAGCACCCAGTCGTTGACGCGCTCCTCCACCATGGTCGCCTGGAGCGACGAAGGCGGCTCGAAGTGCGAGTAGTCGAAGCGCAGCCGGTCCGGCGCCACCAGCGAACCCGCCTGGTGCACGTGTTCGCCCAGCACCGTGCGGAGTGCCGCGTGCAGCAGGTGAGTGGCCGTGTGATGCCGCTGGGTGGAGCTGCGCGCCACGTGATCCACGCGCACGTTCAAGCGCCCCTCGGCACCGTGCTTCAAGAGCTCGTCGCGCTGGCCCGCCGCCAGGTGCACACGGTGGACGATGCGGTCGCCCTCGCGGAACACGTGCACCAGTGTCGCGCGCACGCCACCCGCCGCGAGGAGTCCCGCGTCGGCCACCTGGCCGCCGGATTCGGCGTAGCAAGGCGTGCGGTCGAGCACGACTTCCACATCCGCGCCTGCCTCGCGCCACGCCAGGATGGTCACGCCGTCCGCCGAGGTGGCGTCGAAGCCCACGAACTCCGAGTCCGGGCCGGCCTTGAGCGTGGTCCACGGCCGCTTCTCGCCGCCCGCGTCCTTGCCGAAGCGGCTGGCCGCGCGCGCGCGCGTGCGCTGGCTCTCCATGGCCTGTTCGAATCCCGGCATGTCCACGCTCACGCCGCGCCCTGCGGCGATCTCCTCGGTGAGCTCGATCGGGAATCCATGCGTGTCGTGCAGCGCGAACGCCTCGGGCCCCGGGATCTGCTTGGCGCCCTGCGCGAGCAGTCGTTCGAGACGCTCCATGCCGGCCTCGTAGGTCTGCCCGAAGCCCGCCTCCTCCTGCTCCAGTAGCCGGACGATCCGATCGCGATGCGTCTCGAGTTCGCGATAGTGCCCGCCGAACTGCTCGATGGCGCGCGCCGCCACGTCGGCCAAGAACGTGTCGTGGAGCGCCAGCCCGTGCCGCGAGCGGCCGCGCGTGACCGCGCGTCGGAGCAACCGGCGCAGCACGTAGCCCGCGCCCTCGTTCCCCGGCAGCGCGCCCTCGGCGATGGCGAACGCCAGTGCGCGCACGTGGTCGGCGATGATGCGCGCGTCGCGCGTGGCCGCCGTGCGGTTGCCCTTGGCAGGCTTCGAGCGAGCGAGCACCGAGTCCACGAGCGGCGCGAACAGGTCGGTCTCGAAGATGGTGGTCTTTCCCTGGAGGATCAGCGCCAGGCGCTCGATGCCCATGCCCGTGTCGATGCCCGGGTGCGCGAGCGGCACCAGCGTGCCGTCGGGTTGGGCGTCGAACTGCGGGAACACCAGGTTCCAAAACTCCATGTAGCGGTCGCCCGCGTCGCCCGGCGACTCGCCCCAGTACGCATCCTTCGCCAGGTCGTTCGGGCGCTGCTCCCCCAGGTCGAAGTAGATCTCGCTGCACGGGCCGCACGCGCCCGCACCGCCGGCCGGGCCCCAGAAGTTGTCCTTGCGGCCGAGGGCGACCAAATGGTCGGCCGGGAGTCCCTGCTTCTGCCATAGCGCCGCGGCCTCGTCATCGCGCGGGAGCTTGCCCTCGCCCTCGAAGATCGAGACGTACAGCCGCTCCTTCGGCAGCCCCAGCACATGCGTGACGAACTCCCACGCGAACGCGATGGCCTCTTCCTTGAAGTAGGCGCCCTTGGCGCGCGGACCGAACGAGAAGTTGCCCAACATCTCGAAGAACGTGTCGTGCCGCGGCGTCAACCCCACATTGTCGAGGTCGGTGAGCCGCAGGCACTTCTGCACCGACGTCGCGCGCGTGTACGGCACGTCGCCGGTGGCCGAGTAGTAGCCCTTGAACTGCACCATGCCAGCGGTGGTGAACATGAGCGTCGGGTCGCCGTGCGGGACCAGCGGCGACGACGGCACCTCGGTGTGGCCGTTCCGGATGAAGTAGTCGAGGAAGGCGCGGCGGAGCTCGGCGCCGGTCTTGAGCGTACGGGTCGGGGACATCCGGTCTCCGGGCTG
The DNA here is from genome assembly GCA_964418975.1 of uncultured bacterium. GTDB lineage: Bacteria > Eisenbacteria > RBG-16-71-46 > RBG-16-71-46 > RBG-16-71-46 > JAIOPA01. The sequence continues at coordinate 12,669 of CAYQNV010000178.1, forward strand.
AAACGCGCCCCCGCCGCGAGCAGGCCGCGGACGCCGGGCAGGCACAGGGTGCAGGCCGCGGGAAGATAGCGGAAAGGCGCGCGCCTCGTCAGGCTGGGGCGGCGGGTTGTGGGAGGGTGCCGAGCGGCATGCGGAGCTACTCGATTCAGCCCTCGGCGCCGCTCTCCAGCGGCTCGCGCAGCTCGAGTGCTTTGCGGATCGTGTCGCTCCCGAAGCCGCGCCGGGCGAGCAGCGCATAGAGCCGCTGGCGTTGGACGTGCGGATCGAGCTTGGCGTAGCGCCTGCGTGCCTGCGCCACTACTCGGGCGGCGCTCTCCACCTCGTCCGGAGCGCTCCCACGCTCGGTGAGCTTCGCTCGCGCAAGCTCGATGTCGTCGTCCGAGACGCCCTTGGCGCGCAGTTCCTGCTGCAGCCGGCGCCAGCCCGACGGCCTGCGACCCCAGCGACCCGCGAGCCACGCGCGCGCGAACTCGGCGTCGTCCACCAGTCCCACCTCGGCTAGCCGGTCGAGCACCTCCGCGATGGTGGGCGGAGCGAAGGCCTTGTCCTTCAGCCGGCGCGTGAGGTCCATGCGCGTGCGGCGCGTGCGCTCGAGCAACTTGAGCGCGGCTTCGCGACAGCTGGCGGGGTCGTCGGATTCCACCGACCTCGGTTCACCGCGCGGGCGGAGGTGGACCAACGCGAGGACCGATCTTGGGAGGGATCGGGTTTGCTGGCGGACTGCCGAGTCCCCCACGCTTGACCCGAGGTGGCGGAAACTCCATTCGTTTGTCCTGGTCAGGCTTCTTTTCGGAGTCTTTCATCTGTTCGTTCTCCCCGCCAAGAACTCCACGCACTGGATCCTCGCTGCTTCCGCAACGAGGATACCATCCCCGGATATCGGGGAAGTCGAACCGTCCTCGGCGATCCATGAGGCTTGTTGGAGGTAGACCGAAGGCTCAGCCCCACGATCTGAGAAGTATCTCGCGACCCCGAGAACACGCCGACCATCGGCCAGATGGACGAGGTGCCAGCCCCGGTCGACATCGGAGAAGACGTCCTGCCACACATCCTCACGGCCCGTTCTCGATGTGAGGCGGAGGCCCCTCGCCAATCGGTAGTGCGCGTCCCCAGCCGTGAGCCATCCCAGTCCAGCCCCCAGGACCAGCGAGGACGCTGATAGCAGGTAGAGGAATACCGCCCCGGAGATTCCCCATGGCGGCATGGTTCGAATTCCCGCTGTGGCCGCCCCTGGATCGAAGCCCGCCGTGACCCAGCGCCAGGTCAGAAGACCAGTGACCGACACCAGATAGTTGATCACCGCGAGCGTGACGACCTCGAACCATCGGTCGAAAGTGTCCACGCGACGCGGAGGCAAGAAGAAGTCGCGAACCTTTGCCGTCACGAAACCGGGCAATAGCGCGACCAACAACCAGATGGGTCCGAATCCCACATCGCTCACGACACCACCCCATCGGGGGCCAGGTCATGATGAGGGTGTGGGGAGGCATCGATGCCTCCCCACCCCGTTCCGCGTTACTTCCGCCGCTCGGCCAGGTTCGGCACCGCCACGGGCTTGGCGGGCGCGATACCCGGCGCACCCGGCGCCTTGGCCGGCTCGGCCCCGTTCGCCGTGGCGCCGGGCGCAACGGGCACCTTGAGCCCCAGCATCGGCAGCACCTTCGCCTCGATCTTCGCGCGGATGTCGGCGTGCTCCTTGAGGAACATCCGCGTGTTCTCGCGGCCCTGCCCCAGGCGCTCCTCGCCGAAGCTGAACCACGTGCCGGCCTTGCTGATGACGCCCTTGTCCACCGCGATGTCGATCAACTCGCCTTCGCGCGAGATGCCATGGTTGTAGAGGATGTCGAACTCGGCCTCGCGGAACGGCGCGGCGACCTTGTTCTTGACCACCTTCACCTTGGTGCGATTGCCCACCGCCGTCTCGCCTTCCTTGAGCGTCTGGATGCGGCGGATGTCGAGGCGGACCGATGCGTAGAACTTGAGCGCACGCCCACCGGCCGTGGTCTCGGGGGAGTTGTGAACGACGACCCCATCGACCAGGTACGTGTGATTGCCCTCAATCTCGATGTCGAAGCGGTGCGTCGAGCGCGTCGGCGGCTTGATGTACTTCTTCGTCACCTTGGCAGGCACGGCGCGGAGCACACGGCGCGAACCAAGGTCCGTGCCACTCAGGGCCACGTTGCCCATCTGGGGCTGCCAGGCGAACCGGCCCCGCTGCGACGGGTGGAGCTTGTACTGGATCGACGGGTGCACGTACGGAGCGATGATCGCGTGCAGCCGGCTCGTCTGCTCGGAATCGAACCAGAACCCGCGGCCGTCGTCCCGAGGACGCCCGATGCCCATTCGCTCGAGTGAGGCCACCACGCGCTCACGTGCCTCGGTTGTGAGGCTCTTGTTGTAGAGCACGGCCTTGCCGTTGCCCCAGCGCTCGAACGAGCCGGCGAACGAACCGTCGTCGCCGTACCAGACCGCCAGCCCGCGGGCATCGATCTGCTCAAGCACCGCTGTGGACACCGAGCGCTCGCCATCGTCGGCGTAGAGTTGCGAGCGGAGTTCCGCGAGTGACGGCATGGCGATGGTGTCGAACCCCTCGCCGTTCCCCGTCGGCGCGATGCGGCCCGCCAGCGGCGCGAGCATCTCGTGCTTCCAACGCAGGTAATCGCCCTGTTTGGGTCCGTGACCCACGCGGAATGAGGCCTTGTGCGTGCTCACCTTGCGCAGCGAGCCGTCACCGAGGCTGCCACCCAGGATCAGTTGCAGCTGGTCATCGGTCAGCGCGTGGTCCTCGACCGACACCAGCACTTCGGAACCCACCTCGAGCGCCTCGGCCGACACCTCGCCGTCCGGTGTGTAGATGGTGTGGTTGGGCGTCGCCGCGAAACACCGGCGGCCCGAGGGCCCGCCCTCGACCTCGAACTGGATGAAGTGCTCGGCCGGGCCGTTGTCGAACCAGTTGACCACCGGACGCGGTTCGATCGCACCGGTCTTCTCGTTCCACGACAGCACCTCGACCGCCAGCTTCTGATTGACGATCTTGCCGATCTTCTCGGAGGTGCCGTCGGCGAGCATGACGCGCGTGTTGTAGTGGAAGCAGCCAAACATAACGCCTATCTGCATGCGGATCTGGTTGATGAAGACGACGCAGGTGTTGCTCTTGTTGATGGAGCCGGTGAGCTTGCGGAGCGCCTGCGACATGAGCCTTGCCTGGAGCCCCACGTGCGAATCGCCCATCTCGCCCTCGATCTCGGCGCGCGGCACCAGTGCGGCCACCGAGTCGATGACCACGATGTCCACGGCGGCCGAGCGCACCAGCGTGTCGCAGATCTCGAGTGCTTCCTCGCCGGTGTCGGGCTGCGCCACGTGCAGGTTGGCGATGTCCACGCCGAGCTTGGCGGCATAGCCCGAGTCGAGCGCGTGCTCGGCGTCGATGAACACGGCATTGCCGCCGAGCTTCTGGGCGTTGGCGATGATGGTGAGCGCCAGCGTCGTCTTGCCGCTCGATTCGGGGCCGTAGATCTCGATGACGCGCCCGCGCGGCACGCCGCCTACGCCGAGCGCCAGGTCGAGGCCGAGCGAGCCGGTCGAGATGGTCTCGATCTCGGGAGCGGCGTTGCCTTCGCCGAGCTTCATGATGGCGCCCTTGCCGAACTGCTTCTCGATCTGCTGCAGGGCCAAGTCGAGCGCCTTCGACCGTTCCTTGGCGTTGGGCGGTGGGGTGACGTTCATGTCTGCGTCTCCTTCGCAGGGGGCTGCGTCTCGAGTGCTGGGTTCCAGGTGCTGCCGCGGGACCGAGGCCCCAGCGGCAGGCGCCCTCTCAGGGATGGGCGCATACTACACATTTGAGCAGTAACCGGGAAGGGGTAATTTCCGGGGCCTGCCGCGTAATGGTGACAACAGTTTACAGCGCTGAGCAGGACGGTGCGAGACCGATCTCAGCCCGCCAGCGGCGCCTCGGCCATGGTCTCGTAGACCGATCCTCCGGCCGCGAGCCTGCTCTGAACCAGCAGCAGCCGGTCGACCTGGAAGCGCGCTTCCACCGTGGGCGCATCCAGCAGCCGCGACGTCCAGTCCCCCGCCGCGCGCACCCGCCCCAGCGTGAGGTGCGGCTCGAAGCTTTCGTCGGCACGCTCGAACCCGTGCCGCATGAGCGCCTGGTCGAGCGCGCTGGCCAGCAGTCGCATGGGCTCGGCCCCCTGCAGCATGCCGATCCACAGCACGCGCGCGCGCCGGGCACTGGGGAATGCGCCGAGCCCGCCGAGCGCTGCCCCGAATCGCGCCCGCGACGCGGCCGCTTCGCGCATCGCATCGCCAGCGCGCGTGGCGCCGGCCGCGTCCACCTCGCCCAGGAAGCGCATGGTGTAATGGAGGCTATCGGCCTTCACCCATGCCACGGCGTCGTGCCCCGGCCGCAGCGGGTCGGCGGCGCGATAGGCGACCTTTTGAACGTCGGAAGGCGGGAACACGGCGATGAACAGGCGCATGGCGGACGCCAGATTACACCTCCGGCGCTCGGCCGCGACCGCGAGCAGGTCAGTCCGCCGCGGCCACCACCACCAGCGTCCCCGAGGGCCCGCCCGGTCCGTCATCGGCGCGCGGCAGGCCGGGCGGCGCCTGCCAGGCGCCCCCGTCCAGCCGAAGTTGCACGCGATGCACGCCGGGCGGCACGCGCAGCGTCTCGTACCACCAGCCCGCGCCCAGGCGCAGGAGCGGGACGGGCCTCCAGTCGGTGAAGTCACCCGCGATCTCGGCGCTCGACACGTCGCGGCAATGCACGCGCACCACCAAGCGGTCGCGTGACAGCACCTGCGTGCGCCACGCCGTGGCCCGGGGCCTCAACGTTCCGTTCATGGCCCAGCCCTGCGTGGACCAAGGTGCCACCTGCACGCCCAGCATCGTGCGCGGGTGGGCGTCGCTGTTGAACGCCAGTGACGGTGCGGGGCGCTCGCCCAACGAGGCCAGCAGCAGCACGCGCCGCGACAGCTGCCACTCCACCGAACCTTGCGCCCAGCGACGTGCTCGCACGCCGTCGCCGAGCGAGAGGCCGCCCACGCTCGCCAGTGCGAGCCGACCGATCTGCCAGCGGAGTGCCCCCTGCGCCGTGCTCCAGGTGGTCGAGTGATCCCCCGGCTCGCTGATCGTGCTGTCGTGGTACGTGCCGGGCAGGCCGGTGTCGCCGGGCGTGAAGGACTGGAGCGTGCGCAGTCGTGGCCAGCGCGGGTCGTTCCGGAACAGCACCGAGCTCGAGATCCACGAGACCTCGGCCTGCACGCCGCCCAGCGCCTGCACCCGCCCGGCGGCCAGGCGCAAGAGCGCTTCGGGATCGCCTGCCGCGCGCGCGCCGCCGCGTGACAGACCCAGCCAGTGGGCAGTGCGTTCGCTCGCGCGTTCGAGTCGCAGCGAATAGCCAAGCCCCGCGCCGTTCGCGACATCCTCGCGATCGTGCGAAGCGTTGACGAACGCGTCCAGCCGCCATGGGCCGACGACGCGCATCGTGCGCCCGGCGGCATCGCGGCGCGACATCCCGAGCGGTAGGCCGGTCTCGAACGCCCAGTGCAGAGCACTCGGCTCGGCCGCGACCGAGAGCGCCACCGGGCCGCGCGCCGCGAGCGAGCGACTCGCGAGAGCCAACGGCGACGGATGGACCGGGGAGTCCTCGGCGCGCGCCGTGGACATGGCGAAACCCAGCGCCAGGGCGAGAGCTGTCGCGCCCAGCGTCAGGAGCATGAGCCGCTTCATGTAGACCTCCACTTCCGGTCTTCTCAGGGAACCTTCCTTCGTTCCGCCGGCGGCTCGGCGGCGCGCCGGGACTTGCCCGGGGTTTCGTGGAGCCACTGTCGGACTACCTCGCCCGCGGTGCCCGCGGGCAGGCCGCCGTTCTCGATGCGGCTGTGGATGCGCTCGCGGATGCGCAATAGCGCGCCGTCGGTCGCACCCGCGCGCGCCGCCGTCACCACCGCCAGCGAGGCGGCGTTGACCGGCACGCCTCGCGCGACCAGATCGCACAGGACGACCAGCGGGATCACCAGGCTCCCGCCGGGCCGCGCTACGCGCAAACGCGCCACGGAGTCGGCCGGCACACCCGCCAGCAGCGCGCTGGCACCCGCGACGATCTCGTCGGGCTGCGAGCCCGCGCCCAAAGCGCTTCGCGCGGCGGCGAGTGCTCCCGCCTGGCGGCGCACGCCGGCCACGATGCCGGCGGCATCCGCGCCGCGACTCGCGCCCTCGAACGCCCGCGCGATCAATGGATCGGTCGGCAGCCCCGCTGCGCGCGCGTCGCGCACGACGGCCGACACCTGCTGCGCCACCTCGGGCGAGAGTCGCGCGTGCAGTCGCGCATCGTCGCTGGCCTCGTCGCCGGCGAACGCCGCGCCAGCCACCACGAGCCAGAGCGCCAGGCTCACGGCGAGCACGCGACTCATAGTCCCTTGGCTCCGTTCACCACGATCACCGAGTTGTGCCCGCCGAACGAGTCATCCGCGGCCAGTGGCGCCGACGGATCCGGCCGCCACTCCGAGCCATCCAGCACGAACGAATATAGATGCACACCGCGCGGCAACGTGAGGTTCAGGATCCACATGTCGCCGGTGCCACTGTGCGCCATGGGCGTGGCCTCGGCGTCCCAGCTGTTGAAATCGCCCACCACGCTGACGCGCGTGGCCCCCGGAGCGCGCAGGACGAACGTCACGGGTGATTCCGCAGACGCCGTGCTCGCGGCGCCGGCGTTCGGCACCTGCGTGGTGCCGCTAGTCGCGACGCGAGCGGGCGCCAGGCGCGCGCCGAGCCATGCGCCGCCGCCCAGCACCGCCACGAGTGCCACCAGCGCCCAAGCCGGGCGTAGCTGGAACGACCGCACGCCGAACCACCAGCGAAGCCCCGTTCTGGAGCCTGCCATCGTCCGTGTCCGAGCGAGTGGCTCGCCCGAGGGCTCGTTCGTGGCGGCGAGTTGCGAGAGCACGCGCGCCTGCGAGGCGGCGTCCGCCTGCACCGGCTGCCGGTAGGCGGCGCGCACCTGCTCGTCCAGCCGCGTCTCGTCGCGCTCGTGCTCGCGCGGGTCAGCCATCGCGGGCTCCCGGCCAACGCGCGCGCACGTGATCGCGGGCGCGCTTCACGCGCATCTTCAACGCCGGCACGCCGGCGCCCGTGAGCCGCGACATCTCCTCGTAGTCCATCTCCTCGCCCACTTTCAGCAGGAACGCCTCGCGGTGCTCGAGGTCCAGCCCCGACAGCGCGCTCGCCAGCGTACGCTGCGCATCCACGAGGCCTTCGGCCCCCGCCACCGCCGCCTGCGAGACCACCTGCGCGTCGTTCACGAACCGCTCGCGGTGCCGTGCGCGCCGCGTGGCGGCGCTGCGGCAGCGATGCACCAGGATCTGGAACAGCCAGGCGCGAAACGTATCGCGCTCCTGGTAGCGCGCGAGCCCCGCGAAAGCGCGTATGAACGTGTCCTGCACGGCGTCCTCCGCATCGGCGTCATCGCCCAACAGGTACCGGGCGAAGCGCACGCAGTTGGCGTGGTGCCGCACCACCAGCTCCGCACGAGCGGACTCGTCGCCCGCTCGCGCGTGCGCCACGCACTCGGCATCCGTCATGATCGCGCTCGCCTCTCCCACCCTCCGTCACGGCGCGCCCAGCAGCACCACGCGACGGTTGACCACGCGATTCTTGAGCGTGAGCCGATAGAAGTAGATGCCGCCCGGGGCACGGCTGCCGTCGCCTCGCTTGCCGTTCCACGCCAGGCTGCTCGTGCCCGTGGGGAGGATGCCGCGATGGATCGTGGTGACGCGCCGGCCCACCAGGTCGAACACCGCGACCTCGACCGCCTCGGCTTCGGCGAGCGAGACCGAAAAGCTGGTCAGGTCGCGGAACGGATTCGGGCGACTCGGCGATAGCCCCGAGGCCACCGAGTCCACGGGGGGCGGCGGCGGCGGCGGAGGCGGCGCATTGGGATCCCACACGCTGAAGGCGATCGGGTAGTAGTGCGACGTGGTGATGCCCTCGACTCGCAGGCGCACGTCCAGTTCGAGCTGGTGGTCGCCGGCGCTCATCGGGCCCAACTCCCAGGCAGCCTCCCAGGTCCGGCTCGTGTCCTGGCAGCCTGTCTCGCGGATCAGCGTCACCCACAGGTGGCCGGCGCCATCATGCAGCGCGTCTTGGATGATGCCGCAATCGAACGGGATCCGGCCGCGCGCGCGAACGACGATGTAGTCTCCCACCTTGGGCCCCGTGGGCTCGACGCCGATGAAACTGACCAGCGTGACCGTGGTATCCACGGGCGGCGGCGTGTTGGGGTCGCGCACGCGGATCAAGGCCGCGTAGTCCTGCACGTAGCTACTGTCCTGATTGGTCACGGTGAGAAAGATGTTCACGCGATAGTCGCCCACCGGATACGAGCCCATGGCGAAGTGCCGCTGCCAGCGTCGGGACGTGTCGGGGCAGCTCTCTTGCCAAGCGAACGTGGCCTGGACGTTCGCCTGGTCCACCACGCGATCGTCGCGGATCTCGGTGCATTCGAATGGCGTGAACCCGGACAGCGTGAGCGTCACCGGCTCGCCCGGGATCGACTGGATCACCGCGATGCGCTCGAGCAGCGGCAAGCCGGGAGGCGGAGGCGGTGGGGGCGGCGGGGCCTGCAAGACCTCGAAGGGAACGGTGATCTCCTCCTCGAGTGGAGGCTGGCCATCCTGTAGCACGGTGCAGTGCACGGTGAGCTCGTGCATGCCGGCGGCGAGATAGCCCAGGTCGAAGTAGTGGGTCCAGGTGCTGACGGAGTCGCCGCAGTCGGTGGCGGGCGCGATGACGACGCGCACGTGCGCGCTGTCGGTGAACAGCGTGTCCACGAGTCGCCAGCATTCGTTGGGGTACACGGCCGAGAGCAGCGCGGTGGTGTGGCCTTCGGTGCTGGGCGTCTCGGGGAAGAACGCGAGGCCATGCACATGCGGCAACAGCGGATACTCCCAGGCCCGGGCCGGGTTCGCCGCGAGCGCGGCGCCGAGCAACAGGCCGGCCGCGATATTCCGTGCGGCGCGGTGCGCGAGACCGTGAGGCAACCTCATGATGTGGACCCCCTTCGGATTCCCCGCCCGGCCTGGCGGCTGGTGCGCCTCTCGAAAGGTATAACCCCGCGAGGGCTCCCGGGGTCACTTGAATTCGGGGCTGGCCGGCCCGGAGAGCGCGGCCGCGGGGCGCGTGGCCCGCTAATCCACCACCGGATCCACCGGAAGCTCGGCCAGGTGGCGGCGCAGCATGTCCAGCGCGGTCTGGGCCGCGCGCTCGCGCACGGTGGAGCGCGACCCCATGAAACGGTGCACGCGCACGGCCTCGCCCAATGGCGAACTCACCGCCAGGAACACCGTGCCCACGGGCTTCTTCTCGCTGCCGCCCTGGGGCCCCGCGACGCCGGTGATGCCCATGCCCACTTCCACTCCCGCTCGCTCGCGTGCACCGCGCGCCATCTGCTCGGCCACCGGAGCGCTCACGGCACCGTGCGCGGCAAGGTTCTCGGCCGACACTCCCAGCAGTTGCTGCTTGGCTTCATTGGAGTAGGTGACGAACCCGCGATCCATGTAGCGCGAAGCGCCCGGCAGGTCGGTGAGTCGCTTGCACAGAAGCCCTCCGGTGCACGATTCGGCCGCGGCGATGCGCCACTTGCGTTCCACCAGCAGGTCGCTCACCGCCTCCTCCATGCCGCGCGTGCCCTCGGCGTAGATGACGCCGCCGACTTTCTCCGACAACTCGGCGTAGGCGCGCTCGGCCGTCTCGCGGACGAGCGTGGGGTTAGTACCCAGCACGGTCACGCGCAGGTCCACGCCGAACCAACTCGGCAGGTAGGCGAGCGTGGCCCCGTGCCAGTGGTCGGGCAGCGTGGCGATGCGCTCGTGCAACTGGCTCTCGAACAGCCCGAACGTGCGCAGCGTGAAGCTTTCCACGTGCGCGCCGCAGCGTTCGCGAAGCCACGGCACGGCGTACTGGCTGGCGAGTGCTTCGAGTTCCTGGGGCGGGCCCGGCAACAGGATGACGGGCTTCTTCCGGTAGTCGATCAGGATGCCGGGGGCCGCACCGACCGGGTTCTGCCACACCTCGGAGCCGCGCGGAACCAGCGCCATGGTCTCGACCGAGGCCGGCAGCTTCCGCCCCGCGCGCTTGCCCCGCTCGCGGATGTGGCGGAGGACGCTCTCTTCTAATTGGAGCGGCCGGCTGAGTGCCGTGGCCACGGCCTTGCGCGTCATGTCGTCGGGCGTGGGTCCGAGCCCGCCCGTCATGATGACCGCGTCGGCGCGCGACAGTGCCAGCTTCAACGCCTCGCCGATCCCCTCGGCCGAGTCGCCCACCGTGCTGTGGTACGCCACCACCACGCTCGCTTCCTCGAGCGCACGCGCCAGGAACACGAAGTTCGTGTCGAACGTCCGGCCCGACAGGACCTCGTTGCCGATGGTGACGATCTCGATGCGCATGGCGTCGTCCGTGAGAGCGCGGTGGGGGCGGTGCGTGAGCGCGGACTGTGCCGTAGGGGGCGATGGGCGGCAAGCAGGCGCGAGGCCGCCTCGAAATCCCGTTACGCGAGCAGTGCGCGCCTGCTAACTTCCTTGGAGTCGTTGGGCCGCCCAGTCCCGCCCGAAAGCCGGTGTGCCCGATTCCCAGCACGCGATGCCGTTCTATCCCACGCCAGCAGGAGGTCTCGCTTGGTCCCCCGGACAGCAGGATCGCCGGACGACGATTCTCCCTCGCAGATCGGGTTCGAGTTCATGACGGAGTTGTGCGCCGTGGTGGCAGCAGAGACCCAGCTGCAACCCATCCTCGATTGGATCGTGCGCAAGGCCACTCGGCTCCTCGGCGCGGATGAGTGCAGCATCAAGCTGCTCACCTCAGGCGGGGACCCGGCCAAGACGTTCGTTGCCGACCGGCGGCACCAGGCACCGGAGGCCGGTGCCCAGTCCTGGCCGCGAGCCATCAAGGAATCCGTCATGGGCTACCTGATCGGCTCACCGGAGCTCGCCACGCCGGACCTGGCCGAGGACACGCGCTTCCCGGGCCTGCGCCGGGAAGCGACTTCGGTCCGCGCGCTGCTCGCGATGCCGCTGCGCGTCGAGGGGCGGATCACCGGCATGATCGCGGCGAGCGAATCGCGGCCCGGTCGGGAGTGGTCGCGGCAAGACCACCAGTTCATGTCGATCCTGGCCAGCCATTCGGCCATCGTGATCGAGAAGGCCCGGCTGCGTATCGAGGCCGAGGCGACGCGCCGACTCGAGGCCGAGAAGGAAGTCATGGAAAAGGAGCTGCGGCTCGCCCACGACATCCAGATGCGCCTCGTGCCCGACGCCCCGCTTCGCTGTGGCGCCTGGGAGGTGGATGGCAGGCTCGTGCCCGCGCGCCAGGTGGGCGGCGATTTCTATGATTTCTTCAAGCTCGCCTCCGGGCGCACCGCGCTCGTGATCGCGGACGTTGCCGGCAAGGGAGTTCCCGCCGCACTCCTCGTCTCGACCGTGCAGAGCGCGCTGCGTGCATTCGCGGAGCTCCAGCTCGCGCCACGGCAGCTGATCGAACAGCTGAATCGCCAGGTCGCCCGGTCCGTAGCCCAGGGCCGGTTCGTCACGCTGTTCTATGCCGAACTGGACGAGACGCACGCGCGCGTGCAGTTCGTCAATGCCGGGCACGTGTTCCCGAGACTGCGCCGCGCCAATGGAACCATCGAGCCGCTTCCCGCGGGCGGCTTCCCGCTCGGGATCTTCGAGGACGCGGTCTACGAGCAGGGCGAGCGCGAGTTTCGGCCGGGCGACTCGTTGCTCCTGTTCAGCGACGGCATCTCCGAGGCGACCGACCCGTTCCTACAAGAGTTCGGGGAGGAGCGCATCGACGCGCTTTGGCGCGAGCATGGCGGCGGACCCACGCGGCTCGTGCTCGAGCGGCTGATGGCGGCGGTCTCGGCGTTCACCGGCAGGGCGCCGCAGAGCGACGATCAGACCGTACTGGCGCTCAGTCCGGCGGGAAGTGCCTGAGCTACCCGCACTGCCGTGGCGTCGCTTACGGCCTCGGCAGCCGATCCACCTCGAACGTGAAGCACCAGCGTCCGGCCTCGTGCCGCCAGAACGCGTCAGGCGCGCGGCCGTAAGGGCCCAACGTGTCGGCCGCGTCGAACGTGGCGCACAGTTCGTAACGCACCGAGTCCAAAGCCTGGTAGCCATAGGGCTCGCCACTCACCGGGTCCTGGAGCAGCACGCCCGGGCGCGGGCCACCCCGGAGAACCTCGGGCAGCGACTCCGGCAGCCGGCCACGCGCGCGGTGGTGCTCCTTCACCGCGCTGGACAGTTCCTGCAGCTCGCGAAGTCGTCGCTGGTCGAGCAGCTGCTTCCTCGCCACCACCGGCGAACCGGCGAGCCACAGGCCCGTGAGCGTCACCACCAGCACCACCACGCCCGCGGCGCGCGCCAGCCACGACGGCGTGCGCACGCGCGGCGCGTCGTCCTCGTCGCGCCGCAGGCCGCCCATGTAGTGTGTGAACAGCCAGCCGGCGATGGCGGCGACGATGGCGGCCTTGCTCACGAACCGCCCGGTCAGCTCGCCCTTCAAGAGGCCCAACAGCACCGCGATGAAGTCGCCGATCAGTACGCACGCGGCATTGAACAGCGTCAGGTACGTGAGCCAGCGCCGCACACCGGAGTTGCGCTTCTCCGGATCACGCGCCACAGCGCGACCGGTGAGCCGCGCGGTGAAGAGATACACGGGGAACGCCACCATCAGCGAGGCCACGGCGAAGCGTACCCACTCGCGCGTCCGGTTCCACACGTTGTCGTCCACCGCGGGATCGGGCCAGGCGCGCTCGACCAACGCGAACAGGATCGCACCGGTGTGATAGGCCACCAGGTAGAGCGACACGAACAGCAATAGGTAGAGGAACGCCTCGCGCGGCGAGAGCCCCACGCGCCGGCGCGGCACCGGCATGGGCAGCCCGGCGTCGTGCCACGCCGCGAGCTCGGCCTCGATCTCGTCGTCGGGCCAGCGCGCCTCGCGAAGCGCCGCGCGGATCGCGTCGCGGCTCAGGCCCTTGCCCAGGGCCTTGCGGACGAAGCGGTGGAGGTCGGGGTTCATGGCATACGGCGACGGCGACTCAAGCCGACGCCCCGCGTCGTGCGCCAAGCCGCACGAAGTTCACCTCGAGTCGGTGATGCAACGCGGCGCTGATGCGTTGAAGCATGCGCAGCGAGTGGCCATCGTAGTCCGCATCCTCGAGTCGGGAGATCACGGAGTGGGTGGTTCCCACCAACGCTGCCAGTTGCTTCTGCGTCAGTCTGGCCGCCATGCGGAGGTCGTAGATGTCCTGCGCGATCCTTGTGCTCAGCCGCGCCGTCTCGAGCGCGGTTTCCTGCTCGGGACGGCCCGATATGTAGCGGCGGTGGAGGATCTCCACTGCGTTCGAGGTGCTGCGCGGTTTCTGGCGGGGCATGCTCATGTCTCTCGATGTGTATGGGCCTCGGGATCGGCCGTGAACTGGGTTCTCCTGCGAATCGCTCGCTGGATCTCGGCTGGCGGGACGGCCGCCTGCTGCTTGGTGATCCCATGAGACAACACCACGATTCCAGACCCGTGGAAGAAGTACAGCAATCTGTAGTTTACTCGTTGCCGCTTGAAGCGGAGTTCGTGGATCCCGTCTCGCAAGTGATCCGCTTGCGGGCGACGGCGCAAGTGCCCGCTCTCGGTCAACGACTCAATCCGCGTCAGCCCCTGGACCCTCGCCTTGTCCGGCAACCCGACCATCCATTCGAGCGCGGGGACGGTTCCGTTCGTTTCGCGAAAGAAGACCACCTCAGGCATCGGCGGGCTTCCGCCGGAAGTTTAGCAAACTTGCGAAACGGCGCCAATCTCGGATGACCCGCACTTGTGCCCCCCGGTCTTTGCTCTCAGGAACCGAACAGGGGGCCTTCGAAAGATGCGGTCGCCCGCCGCGCCTGTCCAGTCTCGCTCGCTCCCCGGCCGCAAGTCCGACGAGGCGGGACGTCAGCGGCCCTTCAGTAGGCCCGGCCCAAGGCCGCGGTCCCTCGCGCCCGGGGCAGACGAGTTCGCCCTTGCGTCAGGCGTACGGATGCTCAATAGTTAACCACATGGTTAACCGTCAGCCGGACTCGCTCGACGCCGTCTTCGGGGCTCTCGCCCACCCCGCGCGCCGTGGCATGCTCCAGCGGTTGGCCATGGGAGTAGCCAGCGTGGGCGAGCTGGCCGCGCCGTACCGCATGTCGGCGCCGGCGATCTCCAAGCACGTGCGCGTGCTCGAGGACGCCGGGCTCGTGAGCCGCGAGCGGGACGGACGCGTGCATCGCATGGACCTGTCGGGGAGCGCGCTGGCCGAGGCGCTCCACTGGCTCGACCGCAATCACCGCTTCTGGGCCGCACGCCTCGATTCGCTGGCGGCGTACCTCGAGGCGCCCGAACCACACAAGGAGTCCTCCGCATGGCCAAGCCCACTGCCACCACCACCGGATTCGCGCTCACGCTCGAGCGCACCATCGCGGCGACGCCCGAGCGCGTCTTCGAGGCGTTCACGCAAGCCGAGAAGCTAGCGCGCTGGTTCGGCCCGGCCAGCGACTACGTCTGCCGCGTGCACACGCTCGAACCGCGAGCGGGCGGGCGCTATCGCTTCGAGCTCCAGCGCCCCGACGGCTACGTCTCCGTGGCGGCCGGCATCTACGAAGAGGTGTCGCCCCCAAACCGACTGGTGTTCTCCTGGGCCTGGGAGGACAAGCCCGAGCACCTGACGAGCCGCGTCATCGTGAACATAGAGCCCAAAGGCGAAGGCACGCGCGTGGTGCTCGTGCACGAGCAGCTCCCCACGGCCGCGTCGAGCGAGGCGCACACCAAGGGCTGGACCGGCTGCCTCGACCGCCTCGTTCAAACGTTCTGACCACCCCTACCCCTGCGCGCGGCCCCGGCGACCGCCGGCCCCGCGCGCTCGGATCACGCGAAGGAGCACCCCATGGCCACCACCACGCAGCCCACCACCGAGCGCGAGCACTACCTCGCCTCGCTCGAACGCGAGTACCAGGTCACGTTGCGCGTGCTGAAGGCGTACCCGGCCGACAAGGCGCAGCTCAAGTTCTCCGATCGCTCGTCCCCCGCCATGCAGGTGGCGTGGACGCTGGTGATCTCGCAGATGGTGATCGAACCCATTCTCACCCAGCCGAGCCTTGTGCCCCAGGCGCCGCCGCCCATCCCCAACGACTGGAAGCAGCTCGTGGTCGCGTTCGAGAACGCGCATGCCGACGCCGCCAAAGCACTGGCCAAGCTGGACGAGGCCACGTTCCAGAGCCCCATCGTGATGCCGGTGGGCCCCGGCGGCGCCACCGCACCGCTGCGCCGCGCCGACGCGCTTTGGATGATGCTATTCGACACCGTGCACCACCGCGGCCAGTTCTCGGTGTACCTGCGCGCATCGGGCGCCAAGGTGCCGAGCATCTACGGCGGCAGCGGCGACGAGCCGTGGTTCTAGCCGCCGGCGTGGGCGCTGGCGCGAGCTAGACCAGCGCCCACCCCGCCTGCGCCTGAAGCCAGAGCAATCCGTGCAGCACGAGCATCGTGGTCGCTCCGGCGATGACGTCGTCCGCCACGATGCCCGCGCCGCCGGGCAGGGCCTGTGCCTCGCGGGCACCCAACGGCTTCCAGATGTCGAACAGCCGGAATAGGAAGAACGCCGCGACGAACACCAGCGGCCGGTGCGGCATGAACATCAGGGCGATGGTCTGGCCCACGGCCTCGTCGATCACGATGGGGCCGGCGTCGTGGCCGAGGTCCTTCTCGGCCTCGCTCGCCACCCGCACGGCGATGAACGTGCCGAGCACCAGCAGCCCCAGGAACACGGGCAGGCTCGGCACGGGCAGGAACCAGGCGATGGCCGTGACCAGCGCGCTGCCGGCGGTGGCGGGGGCTACAGGGCTCAGCCCCGCGGGGCCGAGCATGGCCACCCACACGACGGGGCGCCTCACAGGCGGCGGGCGGGGTCCGGGGTGGCGAACGGGCGCTGGACGGTGACGGCGACGGCCGCGGACAACGCCGCGGGCACGCTCGCAGGGGCGGCCGCGGACACGGGCACGGGCGCGAGCGCGGGTGCCGCGACCGGCCGCGAGGCCGCTGCCGTCACCGCGGCCGCCGGCGCACCGGCTGCCGGCGCCGCACCGGCTCCCAACCTCGCCAGCACCGCCTTGCACGCGGCGCGCAGCGTCTCCGACACCCCTCTCCCTTCCGAGGCGACCGCCTCGTACTCGGGCCAGCCCTGCGCGTTGAGCGACTTCCTCAGCCGCTCGATCGGCAGCGCCACGGGCGAATCACGCTTGTTCCACTGGAACACCCACGGGATGCGTGTCAACGCCGGGCCGCTGATACCGAGCGTGCGCAGGTGGTCGTTCAGGTCGGCGAGCGACTCGCGGTTCGCGGCCTCGCGCGCGGGGTGCGAGTCGGCCACGAACACCAGGCCGTCCGCCCCTTGCAGCACGGCGCGGCGCGACAGCCGGTAGTAGACCTGCCCAGGCACCGTATAGAGGTGGAAGCGGGTCAGGAAGCCGTTCACCTGCCCCAGGTCGATGGGCAGGAAGTCGAAGAACAGCGTGCGCTCTTGATCGGTCGCGATCGAGATCATCTTGCCGCGGCGCTCGGGCGGCAGGCGGTCGTGCAGGGCCCTGAGATTGGTGGTCTTGCCGCACAGGCCGGGACCGTAATAGACGATCTTGAAGTGGATCTCGTGCGTCCGGTGGTTGATGAGCGCCAAGGTGCTGCTCCTCCGGACGCGACGCGACGCGGCTA
Organism: uncultured bacterium; assembly: GCA_964418975.1. Taxonomy (GTDB): domain Bacteria; phylum Eisenbacteria; class RBG-16-71-46; order RBG-16-71-46; family RBG-16-71-46; genus JAIOPA01. The sequence continues at coordinate 29,451 of CAYQNV010000178.1, forward strand.
CTCGCCGAAGAGCGCGTCGACCTCGTGGGATGCGGCGGCCGCGAAATCCGGGGCGGCCTCGAACGCCTGCTCCGGCGTCTCGGCGATGCCCGCCTTCTCGAACAGCCCGCGGAACACGCCGTCCAACGTGTCGGCCCCGCGCCGCGAGCGCACACGCACCAGCCCAAGCGAGCTGCGCTTGTCGAATACCACCGACAGGATGACCCGGTCGGCAAGCATGCGGGAGTAAACCGAGCGCGACCGGCCCTCGTTGACCACTGCGTCCACCGCCGCCTCGCCCAGCAATTGGGCCAGCTCGGTGTTGGCAGTGAAATCGGCCGCGGCAAGGCTGGCGAACGAGGTGACGTCGAAGTCGTCCACCCGGCCGGCCGAGGTGATGACCTGGCCCGAGCGGTCGATCAGGTGTGCTGACAGCGCGTTGGTGCGCTGAAGCAACTCGTCGAGCACGTCGTCGATGAGCCGGAAGTCGTTTTCAAACAAGGTCCACTGCGGCATGACGCTCCCCCGCGCTCCGGCGGTGTGCGATGACCGACTCGTAGGAACCCTGTGGCACGTCCCTGTTCCCGGCGAGGATTGGTACCACGGTCGGGCCGCCGGGAACAAGCGGCGTCTGGCTGGCGCGCGCCGGCCGGCCCTCGCGACCCGTGCTTCGCCCTCGCGACCCGCACGCCGGAGGCGTGCAGCCGCAAGCGCGGCGCGCAACGCTCAATCATGCTCGTCCTCGATCTCGCCCACGATCTCCTCGATGATGTCCTCGAGCGTGACGATGCCCAGGAAGCGCCCCTCGCCGCCGCGCACCACCGCCATCTGCCGTCGCTCGCGCCGGAACAGGTTCAGCGCGCGCGCCAGCGTCTGGTCCGGGTCCACGTAGAGGGCCGGGTACATGGCGTCCTCCAGGATGACCAGGTTCATCAGGCTGAAGATGTGGAACAGGTCCTTCGTGTTGACGATGCCGACCACGTTCTCAGGCTCGCCTTCGTAGACCGGCATGCGCGTGTGAGCACTCATGCGCGCGGTCTCGAGGATGTCGTCCGGCTTGGCGTTGCGCGCGATCACGACCACGCGCTCGCGCGGCACCATGACGTCGCGCACCTTCTTGTCGGACAGCTCGAACACGGCGCGCGCGTATTTCGCCTCGTCGGGCTGGATCACGCCCGCCTCGCGGCCCTCCTCGATCAGCATGTCGATCTCGTCGGGCGAGTGCACCTGGCTCCCAGGGCTCAACGGGGGTAAGCGCATCTGGCGCACCACCCAGTTGCCGGCCCCGTTCATGAGATGGATGAACGGCCGGAACACGCGCCCGAACACCAGCAGCGGGGCCGCCACCACCAGCGCCACCATGTCGGCACGCTCCAGCGCCACCGCCTTGGGGGCCAGCTCGCCCAGCACCACGTGCAGGAACGTGATCAGCAGGAAAGCCACCGCCACCGCCGCACCATGCGTGATGGGTTCGCTCCAGCCGCCGGGGATGGCCGCGAACAGCGGGTGCAGCAGGTGGGCCAGCGCCGGTTCGCCCAGCCAGCCCAGCGTCAGGGTCGAGAACGTGATGCCGAGCTGCGTGGCGGCGATGGAATCGTCGAGTTTCTCGATGGCTTCGCGCACGGGCACGGCGCCGAAGCGACCCTGCTGCACCAGCTCCTCCACGCGCGTCCAGCGCACGGTCACGAGCGAGAACTCGGCCGCCACGAAGAAGCCGTTCATGGCCACCAGCGCGAACACCAGCACCAGCTGGAGGACGTCGTAGAAATAGGGCATGGCGAGCGGGGGCTATTCCACGTCGCGGCGCCCTTCGAGGGCGCGCGCAAGGGTCACCTGGTCCGAGTACTCGAGGTCGCTGCCCATGGGCACGCCGCGCGCGATGCGCGTGACGCGCACGCCGAGCGGCGCGAGCAGTTTGGCGAGGTAGAGCGCGGTGGCCTCGCCGTTCACGTTGGGGTTGGTGGCAAGGATGACTTCCTTGACCTCGCCGCCGCGCAGGCGGGCGAGCAGTTCGCGGATGCGCAGTTGCTCGGGGCTGGTCCCTTCGAGCGGCGACAGCGCGCCGCCCAGCACGTGGTAGCGGCCCGGGAACTGCCCGGTGCGCTCGAACGCCAGCACGTCCACGGGCTGCTCCACCACGCACAGCAAGCGCGGGTCGCGGCGCGGGTCGCCGCATAGCGCGCACGGGTCGGTCTCGGAGAAGTTGCCGCACGTGGTGCAGAAACCCACGCGCTCGCGCACCGCGCGGATGGCGTCGGCAAGGCGCAGCGCGTCTTCCTTGGGCACGCGCAGCAGGTGGAGCGCCAGTCGTTGCGCGCTCTTCATGCCGATGCTCGGGAGTTTCTCCAGCTCCTCGATGAGGAGCTCCAGGTACTTGGAACTGTACACGGGGGCTGTGGCGTCAGAGCGGCAGGTTGAAGCCGCCCGTGACCTTGGAATAGGCCTCGGCCATCTTCTCCTGCGACGTGCGTTGCGCCTCGCCAATGGCGGTGATCACCAGGTCCTCGAGCAGCGTGATGTCCTTCTCGTCGAGCGCCTTGGGGCTGATCTTGAGCTCCTTCAACATCTGTTTCCCGTCTACTACAGCCGAAACAAGTCCGCCTCCGGCGGACGATGAGTAGCGGTGCTCGGCAAGTTGGTTCTGGAGGTCGCCCATCTGTTTCTGCATCTTCTGCGCCTGCTTCATCATGTCACCAAAGCTCTTCATGCGTTGCGGTCTCCTCCGCGCGGGGCGCGGTCGATGACTTCGCCGTCGAACACCTCGATGGCCCGGTCGATCATGGGCTTGAGCGTGGACTCGGATGCCGCGGCCCGGCGCGTTACGGCCGCGGGCGTGCCCGTCGTGCAGCGCAACTCGAGCGGGCGGCCGAATGCGCGCTCGAGCGCGTCCAGCACCAGCGGCCGATGCTCGGTCGTGTCGATGACCGAGCGATGCAGGTCGTCCATGGCCAGCAGGAGCGTGTCGCCCGCGACGCCCACCAGCTGGATCTCCTCCAGGAAGGCACCCAGCATGCGCTTCTGGTCGTTGACCGCCGCGATGGTGCGCTTCCACGACTCCTCGATGCCGCCGTCCAGCTGGACCGCGTCCTCCACGGCGCGGGTGGCGGTGGCGGTGGCCGCGGCGGGCGCGAATGCCGCGGGCGCGCTAGCCGTGGCCACGACCGGCGGCGCCGGCGCCGCGACGCTGGCGCGCGGCGGGGTGAAAGTTGTGGGCGCGGGAATTGGAGTCTTCGCGGCCTCCGGCCGCGCGGGTGCGGGAGTGGTCGCGGGTGCCACGAACCCGTGTGTCCGCCCACCCTGCGCGGCCGCCGCGCGCGGGGCACTGCTCGCTCCCGCCACCGCGCCGCCCCCGCCCGTGAGCCGGCGCTCGAGTGCTTCCAGCCGCTCCAACAGCGTCGCCACGGACTCGGCCGGCTCGAGCGTGGCCATCTGGAGGACCGCCGCCTCGAGATGTACCAACGGCTGCGGCGAGTCGCGCATTGGCCACTGGCACTCGGCGGCCAGGCGCATGAGGCGCAGGAGGTCGGTGTCGGCCCAGCCCTCGCCCTGCTGATTCAGGCGCGCCAGGTCCTCGTTGCTCGCCGCCACCAGGTCGTGGCCGCGCTCGGGGTCGACTTTGAGCACGAGCACGTTCCGGAAGTGCTCGGCCAGCCCCTCGGCCAGCTCGCGCGCGTCCACGCCCTTCTCGAACGCCGCGTGCAACTGCTGCAGCGTGGTCTGCGGGTCGCGGCCCAGCACCGCGCCCGCGATCAGGAAGTAGGCCTCGCGATCGGGAATGCCCAGCACGCGACGTACGAGCGCCTCGTCAATGCTCGGCTCCCCGGCCGAGACCGACTGGTCCAGCGCCGAAACGGCGTCGCGCATGGAGCCCTCGCCCTTGTGGGCGATCAACAGCGCCGCGCCGTCGGTGAGCTGGAACCTGACGCCCTCGGGGTCGGCATTTTCGCGCTTTTGTATCTCGAGCAACCGGTCAGCCACGCGCCGGATGGGCACGCGGGCGAAATCGAAGCGCTGCGTGCGCGAGCGGATGGTGTCGGGCAGCTTCTGCGGGTCGGTGGTGGCAAAGATGAACACCAGATGCGCGGGCGGTTCCTCGAGCGTCTTCAAGAGCGCCGCGAACGCGTCGCCCGAGAGCTGGTGCACCTCGTCGATGATGACCACGCGGTAGCGCCCGCCCGTCGGGGTGAACCGCACGCTCTCGCGCAACTGCTGCACGTCGGCGATGCCGCGATTGCTGGCGCCGTCTATTTCGAGCACGTCCAACGCGACGCCCGAGGTGATCTCGGTGCACGAGGTGCACCGCCCGCACGGCTCGCTTGAACCCTCGCGGCCTCCGGCCGCGGTCTTACGGTTCTCGCAGTTGAGTGCCTTGGCAAGAATGCGCGCGCTGGTGGTCTTCCCGACGCCGCGGGCGCCGGTGAACAGGAATGCCTGTGCCACGCGGCCCGACGCGAGCGCGGCGGTGAGCACCTGCGTCACGTGGTCCTGCCCCACCAGGTCGGCGAAGACCTGCGGCCGGTACTTGAGCGTGAGCGCGCGATGGGCCATGGGACCGTGACGTGAGCGGCGGGCTGCTGGCGGACGGCGTCGCCGCGAGGAACAGCCGGTGCCGCGTGGGAGCTGTGCCGCGGAAAAGCGGGCCAGGTGGTCCAGCGGCACACCCGAAGGTTTGCTTACCGCTGCTACCTTCCGGTCCTGACGGGGTTCACAAGTCCGGATTGCGCTGGGCCTGGCCCAAACCCAAGGGAATGGTGGAGATGATCGGGATCGAACCGACGACCTCCTCGTTGCGAACGAGGCGCTCTCCCAACTGAGCTACATCCCCACTCCTAAAGAGGTCCTCGTGCCGGCAGGCGCGCGCTCAGGGCGCGCGACACTGCTAAGGACGAAGCGCGGCGGATATTAGCAGGCCGTGCTTGACGGTCAAGCATGACGCGGCAACGCGTCGCCCTGCGCGGGCGCGCGCCGCGTGCGACCGTGCGCCGAGTACAGACGTCGGGCGCCGACCTCTCGGCCGGCGCCCGCCCCTGAGCCATGAACGGCGCACCCTAGGCTGCCGCGACGCACGCCTCGCACTTGCCGAACAGGTACACCTCGTGCCCCTCGACCGCGAAGCCGGCGGGCGTGTTCTGCTCGCACGGGCACTGGCAACCGAACCAATCGAACACCCGCTTGCACTTGGTGCACCGGAAATGATGGTGGTGCTGCATGCCCGAGCGCTCGTAGCGCGGCGCCTCGCCCGGCAGCTGCACCTCGGCGATCTTGCTCTCGTCAATCAGCCGTTTGATCGTTCGGTACACCGTGGCCATTCCCAGCCCGGGTGCCGAGTGCCGGGCCTCGTGGAAGATCTCCGGGGGGCTCAGGGGCCGCCCCGCTTTCTCAAGCACCGTGTGGATGGCCTTGCGTTGCGCCGTCGTCCGTTCCATTGAGGGGGGTCTCCAGTGTGCGCGCACCCAGACACTTCGACGATGCCAGGGCGTGCCTACTACGGCCGGGGGACACTTCGCGCCAGCGAAGCGTGTCGAACATAACAGGAAACTGGCTCCTCTCATCTTTCCGTGACCTCATAGCACGATTCTCGCCCACGGATTGTCGGGCATCGAGCAGCGCTGGAAGATCTTGAGCTTGAAGTACTCGGCCTTCCGATAGCCGCGCGCC
>CAYQNV010000179.1:0-41846 GCA_964418975.1 uncultured bacterium
TCGCTTCGACCTCGCGCTCGATGTGATGCGCGAGCTCGAGAGACTTCGCCGCGCGCCCGCACGGTTGTGGAGCTGCATCACGCATTCGGGCTTGTCCCTTTGACGTCCTGTGGCATTGCATTACTTACACACCAATCAATAGCCCCCCACTTGGCGCTCGGCCCGGCGCCTGGCCGGCGCATTCGACCGCCCGCTGGGACGTCTAGCACCGGGTTCGACGCCCGGCTCCGCGCCGCCCCCGCCCGGAGAACGGCGCGCGGCCGGTTCTGCTAGAGTTCCGGCCACACGAGCCTCCGCTGGGGGCCTGAAGGATAGCCCGAAGCGGCTGGCACTCTTTTCGCCCGCTCGCCGAGGGAGAGCACTCCCCACCAACGCCAAGCACTCAGCCGCCCCCACGGGTGGCTTGAGGCGGACTTCCGTCCGCCATAGAGGTCCGACCATGTCGGAGATCATCCAGGTTTCCCTGCGCGGTTCGCGCCGGGAGTTCTACCTGAACTCGCGCACCCTGTGGTTGCGCCTGCGCGATCGCGTCGTGGTGCAGGGCGAGCATGGCGAATCGCTTGCCACCGTGATCCTCAAGGATCCCACGCTCGTCGCCCTCAAGCGGCCCGGCAACGTCACGCGCGAGATCATCCGCAAGGTCGAAGAGGAGGACCTGGACCAGGAAGATCACAACCTGGCGCTCGAGTCCGAAGCCTTCGACTACTGCCGGCAGCGGATCGAGCTGCGCGAGTTGAAGATGGATCTGTCCGAGGTCGAGGTGTCGTTCCGCCGGAACCGCGTGACGTTCTACTTCACAGCCGAACAGCGTGTGGACTTCCGCGAACTGGTGAAGGACCTGGCGAACCGGTTCCAGACCCGCATCGAGCTGCGCCAGATCGGCGTGCGCGACCAGGCCAAGCGCGTGGACGGCTGCGGCCCGTGCGGCCGCGCGTTCTGCTGCTCCACGTGGATGAAGGGCTTCCACCCGGTCACGCTGAAGATGGCACGCGAGCAGAACCTGTCGTTGAACCCCACCAAGATCTCGGGTGCCTGTGGCCGGCTGATGTGCTGCCTGAGCTACGAACTGGCGCAGTACCGGGACAGCGCCGCCAAGCTGCCGCCCGTGGGGACGCGGATCTCGACCGGCAAGGGGGCGGTGGTGGTGACGCGCACCGAAGCCTATGGCGAGACCGTGTGGGTGCGCGACGACGAGGGCGCCGAACACAAGATCGCCTACGACGAGCTGCCGCCGGGCCCCTATCATAAGTGCGGCGACTGCCACTGCGGGAAGAAGCAGCCGGGCGAGTCGGCCGCGCCGCCCAATGGCGACTCACCCGACGGCGAAGCGCCCCTGGGCGACGCGACGCAGGCGTAACCGCGCGCCGCGTCAGCGGTGCAGGCTGAACGCCGTCGGCACCATGGTCCACGTGGCGACGGGCTTGCCTTGGGCGCGCGCGGGCTTGAAGCGCATGCCCCACACCGTCTCGAGCGCCGCATCGCGCAACTCGACCGGGCCCGCGTGCACGACGGCGTCGTCCACCGCGCCGTCCTCGACCACGTGCGCCAGCACGAACACGGTGCCCTGGATGCCTTTCGCGCGCGCGGCCGGGGGATAGCGCGGCAGGTCGCGGCCGCGGCCCATTGACTGGGGCGGCGTGTCCACTTGCACGAACTCCCCGAGCGCGCGCGGTTCCGCGAGCAGTTCGGCATTCGGCGCGGGGCGCGGCCGGCGGAGCACCGGGTCATCGTCGAGTGTTTCGGAGAGTAGCGCCCACAGCGAGTCGCCGCAGGATTCGAGGCGCAACATGCCGAGCGGCTCCTCGGCCGCGAACAACAGGGCCACGCCCAGATCGAATCGCAGCAGCACGGCCGTGGCCTGGTCCGCGCGGCGCACGCGCACCAGGTACGCCGGCGTGCCCGCCGTGGGGTCGCACGACAGCTCGGCGCCCGGCACGCGATAGATCGTGTCGATCGGCGCGTCCCTGAGCAAGTCGGTCAGCCGCCGTGTCCAGTCGGCGCCAGCGGCGCGCTGGCCATAGGAGCGCATTGTGCGCTGGCGCCCGTGCCAGCCGCGGTAGGCCCACGGCATGCGCAGGTTGCCGCAGGCACGCGCCACGTCGGCCGAGTCCGGCGAGGCGAGCCGCGACCGGATGCGCTCGGGCTCGCAGCCGGAGGGGAACTCTGGAGTCGCCTCCGTGACGAGCGCCAGCGCCCGCGCTTCGGCCGTGGTCGCCAGCAGCAGGCAGAGGAGCGTGGCGACGACGACGAGGGGTCGGGCGTGAGGCATGGCGGGTCTCCGGTGTCACGGCGGGTACGGCTCGCCTGCGACTCTAGCCCGCGGTCCGTGCCCCTACAACGCGCGCTTGCGGAAGCCCTGCACGCCCAGCAGCACCGCCCCGACGGCGTAGGCCACGGCCCACCACACCATGACCGCGCTCGGCAGCGAACCGGAAGAGAACGGTGTCATCTGCAGGTCGCGCATGATGCTGGGCTGCAAATAGTAGGCGGCGCGCTGCCACAGCGCCTCGGTGGGCAGGAGCAGGCTCGCCACCGTGCCCACGTTCTGCGCCGGCAGGTTGCCGGCCATCGCGCCCACCTGCTCCACCCAGCCGCCGATGAACGCGATCCCGTAGAGCCCGAACGCCAGGATGCCGTTCGTGACGGTGGACAGCCGCGCGCCGCCGGCGATCGACAGCGACACGAACACCACTGCCTCGAGCGCCATGAGCGGCAGCCCTTGCGCGAGCCCCGGTGGCGTGAAGTCCCCAAACAGGCGCGCGATCAGCAGCACACCGCCCGATACGATCGCGAGATACGCCACCGCCACCAGCGAGAACGCCAGCCACTTGCCGAGCACGATGGTGGAGCGGCGCACGGGCTTGCTCGCCACGGTCTGCGCCACGCCCGAGGCGATCTCGCCCGAGAGCGTGTCCACCGGCAAAAGTACGGCGGTCATGAGTGTCAGGAAGTGCGTGGCGTAGAGCCCGGCCAGCGTGAGAAAGTTCAAGAGCATGCGCTGGCGCACCACGGTGGGCCCCGCCTCCTCGGCCACGCGCGCCGCGATGTAGTGGAATCCCACGCCGAAGAGCACCAGGAATGCGGCCGCGCCGATCAGCGTGGCCAACAGCACGCGCCGGCGCGCGGCCTCGTGCAGCGTGAGGTGCATGATGGTGAGGAGCGCGCTCATCCGGGCCGCTGGTCCTCGCCCATCACCTCGAGGAATGTGTCCTCGAGCGAGCGGCGGTGCGGGGTCATGGCGTAGAGCCGTGCGCCGGAGCGCACCAGCGCCGCGGCGAGCGCGGGCAGCGACTGTTCGTCGGCCACGCGCAGGCGCACGCGGGCTTCGCCGCGCTCGAGCACGGTGCCGTGCGCGGCGAGCACGTCGTGCGACGCGCCCTCCACGCGCAACTCCACCTCGAGCCCGACGGCCTGGGCCGCCAGGTCCAGTTCGTGCACGATGCGGCCCTGCTTGACGAACACCACGCGATCGCAGGTGGCCTCGACCTCGCCCAACAGGTGCGAGTTCAGGAACACGCTGGTGCCGCGTGCGCGCAACTCGCGGATGACGTCGCGCACGAGCAACCGCCCGAGCGGATCCATCCCCGACGTGGGCTCGTCCAGGAACACGATGTCGGGATCGTTCAGGAGCGCCTGCGCCAGCCCCACGCGCTGGGTCATGCCCTTGCTGTAGCCCGCGATCGGACGGTCGGCGGAATCCAGGAGATCCACTCGTGCGAGCAACTCATCCGCCTTGGCCTCGAGCGCGCGCCCCGAGAGCCCGTAGAGCCGACCGTGGAACCGCAGCAACTCGCGTCCGGTTAGCCAGTCCTGGAACCGGAAGTGCTCGGGCAGGAACCCCACGCGGGCGCGGGTGCGCCGGTCGCCGATCGGGCGGCCGAGCAATGCGCCGCTGCCCGCGCTGGGTTCGATCAGCCCCAGCAGCATCTTGAGCGACGTGGTCTTGCCCGCGCCGTTGGGCCCCAGGAACCCGAACACCTCGCCGCGTTGGACCGACAGGCTCAGGTCGGCGACGGCCAGCTTGTCGCCGAAGCGCTTGCGCAGATGGTGCGTCTCGACGGCGAGTTCGGCCATGGGACGGAACCTAGCCTTGGTCCCGTGATGTCGCAATGGCGCTGGCGAGGGTTCGCGAGGGAGTCGTCATTCGTGCGCGATCGCGGCCACTGGCGGCAGGTCGCTCGCCCTCCGGGCGGGATACGTTCCGAACACCAGCCCCACGGCCGACGACGAGAGCGTGGCGATCAGGACGGAACCCAACGACAGCACCGGGTAGACCGGCACGTGCACCAACTGGCGGAATCCCGCGGTCACGCCCGACGCCACCAGGAAACCCACCAGCAGCCCGACCGTGGCGCCGGCCAGCGCGATGGCCACGGACTCGGTGAGGAATTGCGCGTGGATGTCGGCCCGGCGCGCCCCAACGCTCTTGCGGATGCCGATCTCGCGCGTGCGCTCGGCCACCGACGCCAGCAGCACATTCATGATGCCGATGCCGCCCACCAGCAGCGAGATCCCCACCAGCGCGCCCACGAACAGCTTCAAGAGCAGGAACCCCTGTTCCACCTTGCTCAGCTGCTCGCGGCCGACGACGACCTGCACGCGATCCTTCCAGCGCACGTAGCGCCGCGAGAGCCAGTCGCTGGCGGCGTCGCGCAGGTCCTCCACGGATTCCACGGACGGGGCCAGCAGCTGGATCGTGGGCGAGAAGCGCCCGTCGGCGGGAGCGTCGAGCAGCGCGCCGGCCGCGTCGATGGGCGCCCACAGCGCGAACGACGGGTTCTCGGTGTCCTCCAGCTCCGTCGGCGTGACCACGCCGACCACGCGGCGCGCCCGGTCGCGCACGTACACCTGTTCGCCCACGATGTCGTAGGGGTCGCGCATGGGCGCCAACTCGCGCGCGAGCGCGTAGTTCAACACCACCACCGGCAGGTTGTTCGACGCCTCGGTGCCACTGAAGAACCGACCCGCCCCGATCTCCAGCGTGCCGAAATCGGGCAGGCTCGAGCTGCTCAGCACGACCGTGGCGGGATGCTGTACGCCGCGGTACCGCGCGAAGGCGCGGCCCGACAACACCATGTTCACCGCGCTGGCACCCGGCAACTGCTCCCGCATGTCCTTGGCGTCCGCGGCGGTGAACCGTGGGTAGTCGCGGACGGCGACCCACTGCCGGTCCTTGTACAGGCTCGTGCGCGGACTCACCGCCACTACCTGCACCGACGTCTCGCGCTGGATCCGGTCGCGCGCGAACGACATCATCCCGTCGCTCACGGCCATCGTGGCCACCAGCGCCGCGGAGCCGATCATGATGCCCAGCACCGACAGCAACGTCCGCATCGGGTGGATGCGCAGCGCGTCGACTCCCACCCACAGGTTCGACACGAATGTCTCTCGCTTGGCCATCCACTCCCTCGGGGAACGCGCTGGCGCTGGTCAGCCGCGGCATTCCGCCGAGGCGCGGGAAGGGGACTGCTGGGGTGCGGCGGCTAACGCAGGGATTGCGCGAGGATGAGGACATCCTCGGCCGACACGTTGCCCTGTACCGCCAGCACGCGATCGCCCTCGGTCCACATGACCATGGCGATGTGATCGCGCTTGCCGCTCTCGCCGGCGCGCTCGGGATTGGCGCGGATGAACAGCCCCTTGTGGCCATTCACGTCCACCGTTCGGAACGACGCAGCCGAGGCGGGCACCGGCACGAGCAGCGTGCTGCGCCAATCGATCGAGGCCGCCATGTGGCGGGCCTCTTTGGCGTCCAGACCGAGCAGGCGCAGTCCCAACTCGCCCAGCTGGCGCAGGTCGGCGCCCGGCGGCAGCGTGACCTCCGGGCTCATCGCCTCCATCACGGTAAGTCGGCGCTTACCGTTCACGAACCGCTGCGTGACCGAAGCCGGCATGTGCACGGTGATGCTCTGGCCGTCGAAGCCCTGCGGCACCTGCACGTCGCGGATGGAGAGCGCTTCCAGCACCTGGCGCAACCGCTCGGTGTTCACCGTGAGCCGCGCGGCGCCCTGGCCGGTGGCCACGGCCTTCTCGAACTTGAGCCCGCTCGGCAGCGACGCCGGCTGGCGCAGGCCCGGCAGGCCCGCTGCCGAGGCCGCGAGATCCGCCGAGGGATACTCCACGGGCGGGCCGGGGTCTTGAAGTACTTCCTGCTTGTCGAACACCAGCATGGCGGGGCCCTCGCCGGTCTGGTCGTGGAACTGCTTGAGCTGCTCCATGCGCGACTCGTCGAACTCCACGGCCGTGAACGAGCGCACACGGAACAGGTCCAGTGCGTTCTGCGCCGCCACACGCACCGCCGGGAACGTGAACGCCACCGCCACCAAGCCAGCCGCGAACGCGGTGACGAGTGCGGGATGCAGGCGGAATCCGCGCGGCTCGGGGGCTTCCTCCAAGCCGCGCAGTCGCTCGCGCAACGCGCGGCCGTAGCCGGGGCTCGGCTCACGGCGCTGGTCGTGCAGGAAACGATCGTCCATGGCTAGGCTCCTTCTTGCTCCCAGCCGGCGCGCAGCTTGAGCACCACACGGTGCAGCAGCGTGCCGACATTGGTCTCGGTGAGATGGACTTGCCTGGCGATGGCGCGGTTCGTGAGCCCCGCGCCGTACTTGAGCGACACCAGTTCGCGGTCGCGCTCGGGAAGCTCGGTCAGTAGTCGCGCAAGATGTTCGAACGTCTCGCGCTGCTCGGTTGCCTCGTGCGGCGTTTCTCCTCCGGCCACGTGGCGCGCGGCTTCCAGCGGCGCGTGATCGCGCTGCCGTCTCCAATGGTCCGTGGCCACGTTGCGGGCGATGGCCATGAGCCAGGTGGAAAACGCCGCCAGGTCGCGCCGGTAGCGATGCCGCGCCACCCATGCCTTCTCGAACGTGAGCGAGGTGAGGTCCTCGGCCACGGGCCCGCTGCCGACGCGGTAGCGGAAGTAGTTGTAGACCCGCGGCAACTGGTCCGCGTAAAGCGCGTCCCAGTCCGCTTCCCGGGCCGGATTCAGGGCCCAGAGCCTGCCGAACACCGCATCGCCGATGGCCATCGTGCGGGAATGTACGCCCGAGGCGGCCGGGTATCACAGCGGCCCGGGGTTCGCCCGCCGCGGGGCCGGTTGCAGGGTTGCGAGGAGTCGTGCAAGCCCCGCGGCGGACTCGAGCTAGGGCGCTTCTCCGGGCCCGCGCGCGGTCACCGTCGTGCCCGTGCTGCGGGTCGGCGTGCAAACGTGAGCGACGACCACGTGCTCTCCCAATCCGCCACGGCCCTGTCGCGGCAGGGCCGCATGTCCACCACGCTCACCAGCCACTCGCCCTGGGCCGCGCATGCGACCGTCGCCTCGCCCCGCTCGTCGGTGGCGGACTCCGAAGCAATCGCGACCGAGTCGCGTGCGGCGGGATCGCGCGGCTCGCCCGCTGGACCGAGCGGCGAGCGCCAACTCTTCACGCGCGCGCCGGGGAGCGGCTTGCCGTTCGCGAGCACGCGCACACGCAACGCCGGACCGCTGCCGGGGGATGCCAGCGGCACGATCTCGAGCGGCAGCCCGATGGGCTTCGTGGCGCGCGCGGCATCTCGCCCGGAGAGCCAAGCCTTGGCGCAGCGTCGGTAGCGCTCGCGGCCCGCCACGTGAGTGCCCGCGCGCCGGCGAGCGGCGAGTGCCAAGTGCAGGCCTTCCTCGGCGAGATAAGCGTCGAACTGCGCGGCCGGAAGCTCGATGGGGATGAAGCCAGACTCGAACACCAGCATGGCGCCGCCGTCGTCGGCGGGTGCGAACCGCGCCCACACGTCCTCGCCGGGTGCCGCGCCACGCGTCAGGTCCAGCGTGCGCTCGGCGCGCGCGACGAACCGCACGCAACGCACGGACGACCAGGGTTTCCGTTCGCCGCGGAAGCCGGTGCCCGCGAACGCGCCCAGTTCGACCGGTTGTCGCGGTCGCACGTCGTAGCGCGCGGGCGCCAACCAGTACTCGTGAGCGAGCGCCGGCCGGGCGGGGAGCGCCGGCAGGAGCAGCGCGATGAGCAGAAGACCCCGGAGGGGTCTGGGCTTGGGCGACGGCGCCGCGGCTGACGAGGAGTACATACATAGTCGTTACGGAGCTCGGCGCGAGCCGGATGAGCCCGCCCCATGCGGCCCATCCGCTCATCCACTCAGACGCTCACTCCGTAAGGGCGGTGTCGAGGAGCGCGCGCGCAGCCGCCTCACGTTCCGCGACTCGGCCGTCGCCGCCCCAAGCGTCGCAGCGGCCGAGTGAACCTCACCCGCTCCTCTCGGGAGCAAGAAAGGACCACCGCGATGCAGCGCAAGACCCTCGCGGCGCTCTTCCTGAGCGCCGCCCTGCTCGCCGCGACCGGCGGCCTGCCCGCCCTGGCCTCGAGCCACAGCGAGGCGCCGGGTACCAACAAGGACCGCCTGGCCGACGACACCGACCTCTATGCGTGGGTCGCCAACGACGCGCCCGACGCGGTGACGTTCGTGGGCAACTGGGTGCCGTTGATCGAGCCCAGCAGCGGACCGAACTTCGCGAGCTTCGACGACAATGCCTCCTACTACATCAATGTGGACAACGTCGGCGACTCGCGGAAGCACGTGCGGTTCGAGTTCTCGTTCAGCACCACGCGCCAGAATCCGAACACATTCCTCTACAACACCGGCGCGGTCACCAGTCTCACCGACCCTGACCTGAACGTGCGCCAGACGTGGACGCTCACACGCATCGACGTGGACACGAACCAGGAAACCGTTGTCGGCACCGGCACGGTCGCGCCGTGGTTCGTGGGCCCGAACTCGATGCCCGACTACAACGCGCTCGCCACGTCGGCCATCACCACGCTGCCCGGTGGCTACAAGGTTTTCGTCGGGCCTCGCGACGATCCGTTCTTCGTGGACCTCGCCGCCGTGTTCGACCTGATCAGCATCCGCCGGCTGCCCGGTAACAAGGGCAAGGGCGTGGACGGTGTGGGTGGTTACAACGTCATGAGCATCGTGCTCCAGGTGCCGAAGTCGGCGCTCACCAAGGACGGTGCCGCTCCCGCCGCCGCCCTGGGCAACCACATCATCGGCATCTGGGACACCGCCGAGCGGCTGCAGCAGAGCGTCATCAACGGTGACGGCACGATCAGCTACTCGGGCCCGGAGCGACAGGTGTCGCGTCTCGGCATGCCGCTCGTGAACGAAGTCGTCATCCCGCTCGGCAGCAAGGACCTGTTCAACGCGAGCGAGCCTCATAACGACCTCGCCAACTTCGCCGGGTTCGTGGTGGATCCCGAGCCCGCGCGACTACTCACCGCATTGTTCGGTATCGCCGTGCCGCCGGCCCCGCGTGGCGACATCGTGGCGGTGTTCGCCACGGGCGTGCCCGGGCTGAACCAGCCCGCGAACGTTGTGCCGGGCGAGATGCTGCGGCTCAACATGACCATCGCGCCTGCCGCCACGCCCAGCCGCTACGGCGTGCTGGCGGGCGACGTGGCCGGCTTCCCCAACGGACGTCGGCTGGCCGACGACGTCACGGACATCGCGCTGCGCGTGGTGGCGGGAGTTCTGGTGGATGGTTTCAACGTGGCGCCCAACAACCAGTTGGGCGACGGTGTCGACGCGAACGACCGGCCGTTCCTGCCGAGCTTCCCCTACGTGGCGCCGCCGTGGAACCCGCGCGACCACTCGCATCATGCCGAGCAGCATCGCGCGGCACTTCCCGAGGTCGCGGGCGGCGTGACCGCCGATGACGAGTCCGCGGCGGCCGCGGACCTGGAGCAGGAGGCCGCGCGCGGCCCGGCGCTGAGTGTGGTGGGGCGCAATCCCGGCGCCGGCGCGGTACTCCAGTACTCGCTCGCGAACCCGGCGCGCGTGACGCTCCGGATCTACGACGTCATGGGACGCTCGGTGCGCACGCTGATCGACCAGGAGGCCTCGGCCGGCATGTTCCGCGCGGCGTGGGACGGCCTGGACGAGCAGGGCTCGGCCAAGCGCGGCGTGTTCTTCGCCCGGTTGACCGCCAACGGCAAGTCACTCGAGACGCGCAAGGTCGTCATCCAGTAACGACAGCGGCGAGTAACCCGCGGCGGGCGCCCGGCTCAGGGGCCCCGCCGCGGTTCGCATTTTCCGGCACGATTTCGCCTTCCGGGCCTTCGTGGCGTGGGCGCAGACGCCACGGGGGTTTCCGCTATACTCCTCCGCCGTCCCTGCCACCCCCCTCCGGAGCGCTGCGTGCCCCGTTTCTACATCACCACTGCCATCGACTATGTGAACGGCCGGCCGCATCTGGGCCACGCCTACGAGAAGGTCCTCGCCGACGCCATCGCCAGGCGCCATCGCCAGAAGGGCGACGCCACCTACTACTTGACCGGCACGGACGAGCACGGTCAGAAGATCGCGCGCGCCGCGGCCGCCGCGGGCAAGACGCCGGCCGCGTTCGTGGACGAGCTGTCGCAGACGTTCGTGGGTGCCTGGAAGGCACTGGACGTTCAGTACGACCAGTTCTTCCGCACCACCGACCGCAAGCACCACCTGGCGGTTCAGGAGCTGTTCCGGCGGCTCAAAGACGCGCTCTCGCCCAAGACCGGCCAGCCCGTGCTCTATGAAGAGGAGTACACCGGCCTGTATTGCGAGGGCTGCGAAGCGTTCAAGACCGAGCGCGACCTGGACGCGTTGGGCCGCTGCCCCGAGCACAAGGTGAAACCTAAAGAGGTGAAGGAGAGCAACTTCTTCTTCCGCCTGTCGGAGTACGACGAGGCGCTCTTGAAGCACCTGGAGTCGCACCCCGACTTCATCTGGCCCGACTACCGCCGCAACGAGGTGTTGAACGTCATCAAGGGCGGGCTGCAAGACATCAGCGTGTCGCGTCCGAACCTGGCGTGGGGCATTCCGCTGCCCGAGGAGATCGAGGGCAGCGAGGGCCACGTGGCGTACGTGTGGGCCGATGCACTCTTGAACTACCTTTCGGCGCTGGGCTGGCCCGAGCGCAAGTACTCGCTGTGGTGGCTGGCCAAGCAGAAGGATGTGGGCGGCCCGGGGGCGGCGCGGCAGGACGAGTTCCAGCACCTGGACGGCCAGGGCCGGCCGGGTGCGGCATGGGCCGGTACCAAGGACGCCTACTACACGAACGCGTTCCACCTGATCGGCAAGGACATCAGCCGCTTCCATTGCATCCTGTGGCCGGCGCTGCTGTTGGCGGCAGGTGTGCCGCTGCCGCGACAGGTCTACGTGCACGGCTTCATTTACGCCAAGGGCGAGCGGCTGTCCAAGTCGCTCGGCAACCTGGTGGACCCGGTCGAGATGACCAAGGCGTTCGGCGCCGACGCGCTACGCTTCTACCTGCTCGACTCGTTTCCGACCGGGCGCGACGGCGAGTTCACGGTGGAGCAGTTCGTGGAGCACGTGAACACGCACCTCGCGAACAAACTCGGCAATCTCGTGAGCCGCTCGGTGACGCTGGTGCACAAGTACTTCGACGGCATGGTGCCCGCCGAATGGAATCCCGACGCGCTGACGAGCGACGATGCGAAAGTGGGCTTTGGCGCGCTGCTGGCCGCCGCCGCAACCACGGCGACGGAGTCGCCGAAAGCCTGGGAAGAGCTGCGCCTCCACGAAGCGCTGGACCACGCCTGGACCGTGGTGGAGCGCGCGAACGAGTTCGTGGACCGCACCAAGCCGTGGGAGATCGGCAAGGACCCGGCGCGGCGCGAGGAGCTGGGCACGGTGTTGAATGCGCTCTTGGAGACGCTGCGCCTGGTCGCGATCTGGGCGTGGCCTGCGTTGCCCGCCAAGTGTGAGGCGCTGTGGACGGTGCTCGGCCTGCCCGGCCAGCCCGGCCAGCAGAAGGACGCCGACGCCCAGCCGCGCTTCGGCCCCGGCGATGGCCGCGCGCTGGGCGAGTCGGTGATCCTGTTCCCGCGCATCGACCTGAAGAGCATCGCCGAGGCGTGATCGACACGCACTGCCACCTGTGCGACAAGCGGTTCGACCGCGACCGCCAGCAGGTGTTCGACCGCGCGCATCACGTGGGCGTCACGCACTTCGTGGAGATCGCCTACGGCCCCGGCATCTGGGAGAAAGGCTTCACACTCGCCGCCCAACACCCGAACGTGTTCCTCGCCGTGGGCGTGCACCCGAGCGAGTCGGGTAAGGTGCCGATGAGTGAGCTCGACACGCTCCGCTCGCATGCGCGGCACGCGCGCGTGGTGGCCATCGGCGAGACCGGCCTCGACTTCTTCCGCGATTACGCGCCGCGCGAGGCTCAGGAGCAGTGGTTTCGCACGCAACTCGCGCTGGCCGACGACGTGGGCCTGCCCGTGGTGATCCACCAACGCAGCGCGCTCGACGACGTGCTCGGCATTCTCGAGGAGACGCGGCCCGAGGCCGGTGGCGTGCTGCACTGTTTCGATCAGGACGCCGCCACGGTGGAGCGCGCCCGGGCCATCGGCTTCAAGCTGGGCCTGGGCGGCGTGCTCACCTACGGACACGAGGCGCTGGACGAGGCCGTGCGCACCGCTCCCGAGGACATGCTGCTGCTCGAGACCGACTCCCCGTACCTAGAACCGGAGCCGCGCTCGCTCAAGCGCAACGAGCCGTCGTTGCTCGTGAGAGTCATTCGCAGGCTGTGCGAACTGCGCGGCTGGGAGCCGCAGCAGGCGGTGGAGATCACGCGGCGGAACGCACGCGCGCTGTTCCGGATGCCGATCGGCTGAACGGCATGGGCCGCCCCGCTACTTCGCCCGCACCCGCTCCACCAGTTTCGCGATCGAGCGCACGGACTCGAAGTGATCCGGCAGCACGTCCTCGTCGGAGATGGTGATGCCGAACTGCTCCTCGCAGAACGCGACGGTCTTCAAGATCGACAGGGAGTCGAGCAGGCCCTTGGCGAGCAGCGAATCGTCGGGGCTCAGATTCTTCAAGTCGCGGTCGTAGAACACGTCTTCGACGATGAACTGGCGGATGGCGGTCTCGGTCGGGCTCAGATTCATCATGACTCCCTCGGTGCGTTCGAGTCGGCGAGCTGGCGGCGGTCGACTTTGCCGCTACTCGTACGGGGCAGGCTGGCCCGGAACTCCACGGTCTCGGGCACCATATAGCGGGGCAGCGTCAGCGCACAGTGCTGCTTGAGCTCGTCGGCGGACACCTCCGCGCCGGATCTGAGCACGAGCACCGCCTTCAACCGGTTCGTGATCTCTTCGTCGGGAATGGCCACGACCACCGCTTCGGCCACCGCCGCGTGCGCGGCGAGGCGCGTCTCGATCTCGCCCAGCTCCACGCGATAGCCGCGCGTCTTCACCTGGTGGTCGCGCCGGCCGAGGAATTCCAGATTGCCGTCGGCGCGGGCGCGCACCAAGTCGCCGGTGCGATAGGCGCGATCGCGTATGCCGGGTGCGATGTCGAGCGTCTGGAGCGCGAGTGCCGTGCGCTCGGGTTTGCCCCAGTAACCCTGCATCACCGACGCGCCGCGCACCCACAGCTCGCCCACGCCGCCCTCGGGCACGGGACGCAACGCGTCGTCCAGCACCAGCGCCTCGTCGAACGGGCAGGCGCGGCCGATCGAGAGCGGCGTGTCGCCTTCCGGCACGCTCTTCACCTCGAGCCACGTGCACACATTGGTCTCGGTGGGGCCGTACAGGTTCGCGTAGCGCACGCGCGGCGCTAGCGCCATCAACTGCCGCAGGTGCTTGTTGGGGAACACCTCGCCCGCGAACAACAGCACGCGCAGCGCCGAGAGGTCGAGCTTCTCGAGCCCGCCGCGCGTCAGCATGAGCACGAGCGAGCTGGGCGTGCAGTACCACACGCTGAGCGCGTCCTCGGACCAGCGCTTGGCAACCGCCGCCGGGAACGACGCGATGCGCGCGCTCACGGGATGCACCGAGGCGCCGGCGCGGGCCGTGGCGAACAGGTCGAACGTGGATAGGTCGAAATGGAACGGTGCCTGGTTCGCCACGCGGTCTTTTGGAGCAAGCCCGAACGTGTCGGCTGCCCAATCGGTGAACACGCGGCAGTTCCGGTGCGAGAGCATGACGCCCTTGGGCTCGCCGGTGGAGCCGCTTGTGTAGAGCAGGTAGGCGAGGTCGTCCTCGAGCCCCGGCGATGCGAACGCGCCGCCCCGCTCGCTCGCCAGCGCGGCCCACGGCACACCCGGCATGCCCGCCACCCGCGGAGCGTCCTCCGCGTCCCCTTCCAGGTCCGTGAACCACAGCGCGCGCATGGGCGCGCGGCCCGCGAACGCCTCGTCCAGTTCGGCAGCGCGCTCGCGCGTGGTCACCAGCCCGGCCACCTCGCAGTCGCGCGCGATGGCCACCAGCCGCGGCGCCGGCGCGGTCGGGTCCACCGGCACGTACGCCGCACCCGCCTTCATGATGCCGTAAAGCGCCACGATGGCGTCGGGCGACTTGGGCAGCCACAGCGCCACGCGATCCCCACGTCGCACGCCGTGTGCCACGAGCGAGCGAGCGAACCGGTTGGAGCGCTCCTCCAACGCACCGTAGCCGAGCGTGACGTCGTCCATGACCACGGCCGGCGCGCCGGGGTTCCGCTCGGCCGCCTCGGTCACGAGTCGTGGGAGGAGTCGGTGCAACGTCACAGCCCCAAACAGCGCGCGATGATCTTGCGTTGCATCTCGCTGGTGCCGGAATAGAGCGTGCCCGACAGGGCGTCTCGCACCTCGCGCTCGATCGGGTACTCCTTCATGTAGCCGTAGCCACCGTGGAGTTGCAGTGCGTCGAGTGCCGCCTGGCTGTGCATCTCGCTCACGAACAGCTTGGCCATGGCGGCTTCGAGCACGGCGCTCTTGCCCTTGTCGGCGAGCCAGCCCACTTTGTAGAGTAACCAGCGTCCCGCCTCGATGGCCACCTTCATGTTGGCGATGCGGTCGGCCACGGATTCGAACTTGGCGATGGGCTGCCCGAACTGGCGGCGCTGCTTCACGTACGCGACGCAGTCGTCGAGCAGCCGCTCCATCGCACCCAGGTGCCCGGCGAAGATGCAGGCGCGCTCCCACTCCATGGCCGAGTTGAAGATGCGCATGCCGGCGCCCTCGGGGCCGAGCCGCGCCGATTCGGGCACGAAGCAGTCCTCGAAGATCACCTCGCCCATGGGCGACGTGCGCAGGCCCATCTTGGCGATGGGGCTGCCGAAGGTGACGCCCGGCGTGCCGCGCGACACCAGGAACGCGGTGAGCGCGTCCGACTGGCCAGCGCGCTTGAGATACGCGAACGCCAGCGCCAGATCTGCGACCGGGGCGTTGGTGGAGAACGTCTTCTGGCCGTTCAAGGTGTAGCCGCCCGTCGCGCGCTCGGCGCGGGTGGTGAGCGAGAACACGTCCGAGCCGGCGCCCGGTTCGGTGATGGCGTGCGCGCCGATCGCGCTTCCGCTCACCAATCGCGGCAGCCACTTGCGCTTCTGCGCGTCGTTGCCGTAATGCGCCAGTGGCATCTGCACCGCCCACATCTGGGCGTTCAGGCTGAACACAAGGCCGTTGTCGCGACAGCCCCAGCCGAGTGCCTCCATGGCGATGGTGGTAGTGACCAGGTCCTGGCCCTGCCCGCCGTACTCGGCCGAGACGGGAAGTCCCAGGAGGCCGAAGTCGGCGCACTTCTGCCAGCAGTCCCGCGGGAATGTGCCGTCGTGGTCACGCTGCTCGAGGTCGTGGTTCAACTGTTCGCGCGCGAAAGCGCGCACCGCGGACGACAACTCCTGCTGTTCCGGCGTGATCTCGAAGTCCATGCGGCCTAGGCCTTCTCCCGTTCGGGCTCGCCGTTCGCGCTCGCGTGCGTGTGCGCGTGCGAATGGAAGCGCTCCAGCCAACCGAGCGCGTGTTCGAGCGCGCGACGCTGGAGCGCCACGTTCAGGAACCCGTGGACATCGCCCGGCCACACCTCCACCTCGAAGCGCGCGCGCTGCTCGGGAGTGAGTCTCGCAAACACCGTCTGCAACGCCACCTGGAACGAAGCGTACTCTGCATCGGTTTCACCGTACACGAACAACGCCCTGCCGCCGGAGGCGACAAGGCTTTCAAAGTGCGCCACGAAGCTGTCACCCAGAGGCGTATCGTTGCGCGCTCCCACCTTGCCGCCGCCGCGCGCCACGCGGCCGAGCACGGTGACCATGTAGCGCCAGCGCTTGGCGTCGCCGAGCGAACGCCAGTTCTCGTGATTGCCGAGTGCCCGGAACAGGTGCTTCCAGTCCTTGCGATCGGCGTGAGCCTTGACCAGCGTCTCCAACTCCATGAGCGGGGCGGCGAAGAACACCAGCCCGTCCACCGACGCACCATCTTCCGCAAACGCCGACAGCGCCGTGCGCGCGTCGAAACAGGCGCCCACCACCAGGAAGCGTTCGTGCCCGAAGCGTTCGCGCACCGCGGCCAGCACGGCATGGGCGTCGTCGCCGTAGGGCCGATTGGGATCCAGGAAGCTGCTCGCACCCTCGGAATCGCCGGTGCCGTGGTAGTCGAAACGAAACGCGCCGAACCCGCGCGCGGCCAGCCGGCGGGCGCCCTCGACCCACATGCGATTCCGGTGCGAGCGCGGGCGGGTGAACAGGACCGCGCACTGCCGCGCCGCTGGCACGGCCGGATCGGGTGGGGTGTAGATGCCGAACAGCGTGCCCCCCGGCGTGGGCACCAGGACGGGCTCTTCGGCGCGCGCGCGGCTCAACTCCGCCGCGGTCTCACGCCAGGGCATCGAGCCACTCCATCGTCAGGCGCGTCAGCTCGTCCGAGCTCCACGCGGGGTTGGACATGAGCTGGTAGCCGGGCTCCTGCCGGACCATCGCGGTGGTCACCAGCGCAGCGCCGCCGAGCGCATCTATAAGTTGCGCGTGCGCGGGCGCCAGACGGGCGCGCGTCTGCACCTGCGCCAGCAGCACGCGCGCGCGCCCTCCCGTGAGCGCCGCGTCAAGCGTGTGGCCCGCGAAGCTTCGCACCAGTGATCGTTGGAGCGTGTAACCGAACACATCCAGGCTGCCCTCGTGATCGAGCCGGTCGAGCAATTGGTTCACGGTGGCGTCGGGCTTCTTGCCGCCGGCGACCTGCGAGAAGAGCAGCGTGCGAAGCTGTTGCCGGAAGAAGTCCTCCGGCTTCGCCACCGGCTCCCACAGGATGAAGCCCTCCGTATCGTAGCGTCCCGATCCGGGGCCGCCGGCGAGTGCCGCCACCAGCGCGCCGAGCCGCACGCCCAGCCACACCACGTGCGCGCGGCCGCTCCGGCGACGCGCCTCGTCGGCGGCGGCGCGAGCGTCGGCCACGAGTGTTTCCAGCGTCACGTCGGCCGAACTGCCCGCCGAATCGCCGTGCCCGCGCGAGTGATAGCGCAGCACCGGGATCCCGCGCGCGGCGGCGGCGCGCGCCGCGAGGACCTCCTGGCGGTAAAGCGTGATCTGCTCCACGCCCAACCCGTGCACGTGCACCACCACCGGGGCCGCCTGCCGCCGACCGGGCGCGGCCGAATGGAACACCGCGTAGAGGGGTGTCCCCTCCACCTGCATGAAGAACGGGGTCTCGGGCGCAGCCGCGCGGACGGGTGCTACTTGAGGCACGGGGACCGGGGAAACCAGTGGGCGCTCCTGCGTGGCGAGGGGGGCTGCCAGCCGGGACGGTTCAGGGACTGCGAGCCGAAACGGGTGAAAATGTTACGAGCGCGCTTGTCTTCATGTCAACGACGTAGCAGCGGGGAACGCGTTCGCAACAGGGGGATTATCACCCATCAAGCTCGACGCGTCCGGGCCGAGAACATGAACACCATGCCCGTGGCCACCACATCCTCCTGGCTGATGCTCGTGCTCGTGTTCGCGGTGCCGCTCGCGGCCGTGGCACTGGTGGCCCTGCTCGTGCGCTCCACCCATCGCGGCCGGCGGCACGAGGCGCGCCTGCGGGCAGGCGAGTTGTTCGGCGTGCTGGTCGGCAGGGTCTCGGGGCGCGTGCCGGCGCGCGACCTGCGCCTCGCCGCCGCCCGCACCAGCCACGATGCGTTCTGGGACGCGCTCGAGGCCATCGCCACCACGCTGCGCACTCGCGAACGGCGCGAGCTCGCCCGATCGCTTCTAAAGAGCGGCCACCTGAAACACGAGCGTCGCGTGCTGGCGAGCGACGAGCTGGCGGCCCGCCGCGAACTGGCCGCACGACGGCTGGGACTCCTGCCCGAGTTGCGCGCGCGTCGAGTCCTGCGACGAGCGCTCGTGCGCGGACCCGAGAACGTTCGGCTCGCCGCCGCGCGATCGCTGGCGCGTCATCGCGACCTGCGCGCGCTCCGCTGGCTGCTCGAACACCCTGGCTCGCTCGCGAGTCGCCCGCTGCCGGCGCTCGCGGGACTACTGCGCGCCTACGGGCCCGGCGCGCGCGCCATGCTGATCGCCGCCCTCGAGCGCGGGCTCGACGACACGCGATTGGAGTGCGCCTGCGTGGACGTGCTGGGCCTGGCGCGCTGCCACTCGGCCCGCGGCAGCATCAGCGCGCGCCTACAGAGTCAGCAGCTCGAGCTGCGCGTGGCCGCGGCCCGCGCCCTCGGGCGACTCGGCATGGGGGAGGCCATCCCGGCGCTGGCCATGGCACTCACCGACGACTGCTGGCCGGCACGTGCGATGGCGGCCCAGGCGCTGGGCAGGCTCTCGGCCGCGCCCGCGGTGGAAGCACTGGCCGCGTGCGTGAGCGACCGCTCGTGGTGGGTGCGCCACCATGCCGCCTACGCGCTGGCCGCGATCGGCGGCGAGGGGCGTGATGCGCTGTGCGACCTGGCGGCGCGCTCGGACGACCGTTACGCGCGCGAGATGGCACGCGACGCGCTCGAGTACGGACGGGGGGCGCGGGAGGCCTGAACCCCTCGCGGCGCTTGCCCGCGGTCACGGCCATCGCCGACACTCGCCGCATGCCCCGCCCCTCTCCCCGTGATCCGCGCCGGCCGCGCGCGTCGGAATACGTGCGTGAGCGGGCCGAGCGCGAGTCCGGCGGCAACGAGCTCCAGCGTGTAAAGGACGCGCTCGCCTCGCGCGGGCTCTCGCCGCTCAAGCGCTTCGGGCAGAACTTCCTCGTGCGCGAGGAGTTGGCCGAGCGCATCGTGGAGCACGCCCACCTGCGCGAGGACGACCTCGCGGTGGAGATCGGGCCGGGCGTCGGGGCGCTGACACTGCGCATCGCGCGACGCGTGCGCCACCTGATCGCGGTCGAGATGGATACGGGCCTGGCCGCCTACCTGCGTGAGGAATGCGGCGACGTGCCGCGCATCACCATTGTCGAGGGCGATTTCCTGGAGTTCGACCTCGCGGCGGCCGCCGCGGCACACGGAGTGGACCGATTGGTGGTGGTGGGCAACATCCCCTACAACGTCACCACGCCCATCCTCGAGCACTTGTTCGCGTCGCAGAAGTCGGTGCGGAGCGCGGTGCTGCTGGTGCAGAAGGAGTACGCCGAGCGTCTGGCCGCCGCCGCGGGCACGCCCGAGTATGGCGCGCTCACCCTGTTCGCCCGCTATCACGCGTTGATGGAACCGCTGATGACGATTCGCTCGGGTGCGTTCTGGCCGCGGCCCGACGTGGATTCCATGCTGGTGCGTTTCTTCCTTCGCGACCATCCGCCGGTGGAAGCGCCCGAGGCGCTGCTGTTCCGTATCATCCGCGCCTCGTTCCAGCAGCGCCGAAAGCAGCTCGCCAACACGCTCGAGAACGCGCTCGGCCTGCCGCGCGAATCGGTGGAGCGGCTGGGCCGCCAGGCCGGCATCGCGCTCACGCGCCGCGGCGAGACGCTCACGCTGGACGAGTTCGCACGGCTCGCGCGCGCCGCAGCGGACCGGGGCATCAACGCCTGAAGTCTGCGAGCCGCGCGGCCCGGAGGGCCGCAGCCTGAAACGTCGCCGCTACCAGATCCCCAGGCGCACGAACTTGACCTGCGCGCGGCCGGCGGAGTCGATGACGGCGCGGAAGCGGTAACCGCCGCTGCCTTCCACGTAGTCGCCGCCGTGCGAGGCGATACGCCGCCCGGCGAAGCGGCCCGTCACCCACAACAGATCCTCCCCGAGCACGCGCGGCCGCACCTCGACGCTCTCGCCCGGCGCCAATGGCGGCACGCGCACCGAGTCGCGCTGCGTGCGCACCCACAGGGCATCCAGCCGGCGGCCCGAGGCGTTCACCACGCGCACGCGCGGCTGCTCGCCGCGGCCGCAGCCGGCCGTGGCCAGCCCCAGCGCCGCGGGCAGCAACACGCCCACCAGAAACAAGCACCCCGCGAGCGGGGTGCTTATGCGAAGCACGGGTCCGGCTCGCGGGGTGCGGAAGTCACGTCTCCAGCCGAGAAGTCGGCTCACGGTTCGACGAACTTGTAGCCCACCTTGTGCACGGCCACGATGAACGGCTTCTCGAAGCCCTCGCCGAGCTTGCTGCGCAGGTTCGAGACGTGCGTGTCCACGGTGCGGGTGGTCACGCCCAGCTCTTCGTCCACGCCCCAGATCTCCTCGAGCAGTTCCTCGCGGCTCACGGTGCGGCCGCGGTGCTCGATCAGGTACTTGAGCAGCTCGAACTCCTTGAACGACAGCGCCACCTGCTTGGCGGTCTTGTACACCTCGCGCGGCTCGAAGCGCACCTCGACGTCGCCGAACGCGTAGATGGTGGTCGGCGGCGAGCCCGTGTTCATGGGGCCGCGCGCGATCAATCGCTTGACGCGGGCCGCGAGCTCCTTGGCGCTGAACGGCTTGGTCACGTAGTCGTCGGCGCCCAGGTCGAAGCCTTTCAGCACGTCGGCCTCGAAGTTGCGCGCCGTCATCACCAGTACCGGGATGTCCTTGTGGCGCTGGCGCAGTTCCTTCAGTACGGTGAAGCCGTCTTTCTCGGGCAGCATGATGTCGAGCAGCACGGCGTCGGGCTTCTGCTTGAGCGCCATGCGCAGCCCTTCCTGGCCGGTCTTCGCCACGAGCACCTCGTAGCCTTCGTAGCGGAAGTTGTGGGCCAGCGCGTCGAGCATGCCCTCTTCGTCCTCGACGATCAGGATCTTCTTCGTGGTGGTGGTGGACATGGTCCCTCTCCCGGGGCGCTACGCCCCCCTCAGTCTGATCCTGCGTTGCCGGAGCCGCGACCCTCGTCCCAGACCGGCAGCAGGATGGTGAACGTACTGCCCGCGCCGAGGGTACTGGCCACTTCGACCCGCCCATGATGCGCGCGAACCAGCATCTCGACAAGGGAGAGCCCCAGACCGGCCCCCTTCACGGTATGCACCAGCCCGGTCTCGACCCGGGCAAACTTCTCGAAGATTCGCTCCTGCTCGTCGGCGGCGATGCCGATGCCCCGGTCCGAAACCGCCAGGCGCACCATGCCGTCAGCCGCGCTCACCGCCACGCGGACGTCCTTCCGGTCCCGAGAGTACTTGACGGCGTTGTCGAGCAGGTTGAGCAGGCAGTGCTGGAGCGCCCGGCCGTCACCCAGCACCTGCGGCAGGGTATCCGGCAGGCTCACTTCGTGGTGGAACCCGCGATCCTCGAGCCGGAGCCGGAAGCTGTCCATGGCCGCGTGCACCACGTCGCGCAGGTCGAGCGGCGAGAGCTGCAGGGTGCGCTGGCCCGCCTCGAGCCGCGAGAAGTCGAGGATGTTGTCCACCAGTTGCGCCAGCCGGTCGCTCTCGCGCGTGATGGTGCGCAGGTACTTGTCGCGCTCGGCTTCATCGCGGTAGCGGCCCAGCTCGATGGTCTCGACCGCCAGCTTGATGATCGCCACCGGCGTCTTGAGCTCGTGCGTGACGTTTGAGACGAAGCTGGTCTTGGCGTTCACCAGCTCGATCTGGCGCAGGATGTAGCGCACGCCCACGAACGTGGCGCCCAGCAGCACCAGCGTGAGCAGGCCGATGAACGCCATCTCGATCACGACCAGCCGGTTCGCGAACGCCACCGGCGACGTGGGCGTGGCCGACACGCGCACTTGGTACCCCTCGAACGGCCCACTCATCGTCACGATGCGCGCGGTGGCCCGGAACGTGGTCTCGCGCACATGCGCGATCTCGTGTCCGCCCTCGTCGAGCACGGAGATGGCCAAGTGGCGCGTGGACTCCAGGCCGCCGTACATGCGCGGGCTCAGCGGCAGCCGGTCCACGACCACGGCACGCAGGTGCTCGGCGAGGAACGAGCGCGGATTGAACCACCAGCCGCCCGCGCCGATGGCGTAGCCGTCGGGGCCGTTGAGCAGCATGGCGGCGAACGGGTGCTCGCGCCGGCCGGAGGGGTCCTCGCCGTAGATGAGCAACTGGCCTTCCACCGTGACCAGCGAATAGCCCTCGAGCGATTGGAGCGGCACGAACTGCGGCGCCTCGAACAGCCGCGCCCGGCTCGCCAGCGCGCGGCGGATCTGCTCCATGTCGCCGCCGGCGCGCGCCGCCTGCTCCGCGGGCCCGAGTGCCCCGCGCACTTCGTCCACCAACTCGCGCTCGAACGCTTCGATGACCTTCTCGGCCAGGTAGCCGTTGTAGCGGGCCGATTCGGCCTCGACCTGCCGGGACACGCGCAGCGTGAGCCAGATGGCAGTCACGGCGAGCGCCAGGGCGGGCAGCGCGACGGCGCCGATCAGCAGCGCGAGCCGGCGTTGGCGCGAGCGGGGCAGGGACCACGGCCGGGGCAGCGACATAGGAGCTTCCAGCGTATGCCCGGCGCGTGGCAAGCGCCAAGCGGGCGAACGCGCGCTGTGCAAGGTCACGGTCAATCCCGTGCGCGGCCAAGGCGCCGGGCCGGCCCCGCGCCCAGCGACAGGGCCGGCCCGCCGAAGCGGACCGGCCCGGAATCGCGAGCGAAACAGCCTAGCGCATGGCGACCGGCTGGCCGGTCATGGTGCGGATCTTCTGCACGACACCCTGGTCGTTCGATGTGATGAGCGTCATGCAGCCGCGCTCCACGTTGACCACCTCGCGGTGCAGCTTGCCGCTGGCGATGGCGCCGCGGATCTGCTTGCACTCGTCGCACAGCTTGGACGAGCCGCCGGCGGCGAGCGCGGTGACCATCTTGTCGTGGCGCTTGGCGACCACCGATTGCAGCGCTTTCACATTGGCCGGCGAGTCCGCGGTGTAAACGATCATCGCGCCGTTCTTGAGCGGCACGACCTGGGCGTTGGCGCCCAACGAGCGAACGTCCTGCTCGCACGTCGTCCAGTCCTCGCAGGCCGAGCAATCGTGCGCCACGGCGCTGGCGTGCGCCGCGCACCTCATGCCGGCAGCGGCCGTGGTGGCCGACGTGCCCTTGGCGGTGACGCAGTGGTCCCCGGCTGCGCTCGCCTTGCCGTGCATCGCCGCCACGGCGGCGGTGGTGGCCGATGCGCCCTTCATGGCGCAGCAGTCTCCGCCCTTGGCGGACTTGCTGGACTTGGTGGACTTCGTGAATGCGGCCGCGGTCGCGGAGGTGGCGCCCTTGGCGGCGCCCTTCGCTTCGCAGCCCATGGCGGCGGCGACTGCGGCGTTGCTCTCGCAGGCGGCCTTCATGGCCGGCGTGCAATTGGCGGCCATCTCGGCGGTGCAGGCGGCATGCGCGGCTTTCGCGGCGGCCGTTGTCGCGTGGGCGGACTTGGTGCCCTTGGCGGTCTTGTGCGCGTCGCATGCGAACGCGGCGGAGGCGGTACAGGCGCAGGCGAGCAGGGCGATGGAGAGCAGTCGCAGCGACTTCATGGAAACGACCTCCCGGAAGGTGTTGAAGCCGAGGTCGCACTCGTCGGGGAGCACGCCCCTGTTGGGACACTGGAAGCATCGGCCGGCCACGGAAAAGCGTGTCATTGGAGGTTGTCGCCAGTGTCACGCCGGTGCAAAAAGGCCGCTCTGGGAGCGGTCGCGACGCGAAGCCTAGCACGTCTGCGGGGGGCTCCCCCAAGGCGAATCGCACGGTCGAGGCCGCCGGCGCCGTCTGGCGTTGACGCTCGCGCGGCGGGCTCCTTACTGTGCGAAGTCCTGTTCCATGGTCAAACGCCGATCGGCCGCCAAAGGCACCCGCGCCCCCCTGGTTCTGGGAGTGATCGCGGGTGGAGCCCTGCTGCTGTTCCTGGCAGGCGAGATGTTCGCGTGGGCCACGTCCGACTCGGGCCGCCTGGCCGTGTGGCGCCACCTCCATCTGGGCAGCCGCGCGCACGCCGTGCGCATCGTGGGCAGCCGCATCGAGCAGGGGCTCGCGCGGGCCGGCGTGGGACGCGAGGCCGTGGAGTCGCGCCCGCAAGGCGGTGAGGGGCCGTCACTGCGCTGGCGCGTCACGCTGCCACGCGACGCGGCCCCGCTGCTCGTCAACCATCTCGTCACGCGCGCGGTCGAGGGCGGTGGCGCCGAAGTGCTGTCGGGTCGCGAGCGGACGGGCAAGGACGGCGAGCTCGCGGTGGCGATGCTCGTAGGGGTGCCGGGACGGCCGACGCACTCGCTGGAGCTGGTGCGCCCCGGGCGGCCGGATGAAGACGCATCGCCCGCCGTGGCGCGACTCGCGGTGCTGCTGTTCGCCTCGACCGAGGACGAGTCGCTGCTCGTGGCGGTATGTGCGCGGCCCGAGATCTTCGCGGTGGGCGCTTCAGCGAGCGGCGCGGGCAAGGGCGCGCCGCTGCGCGCGGCGCACGAACACCGGCGCGAGGTGGTGCTGTTCATGCCGATGGAGCCCGAGAACTACCCGCGCGTGAACCCGGGCCCGGCCACGCTGCTCGTGAGCATGCCCGCCGGCCGGATCGAACAGGCGCTTCGCCGTGAAATAGACGTGGCGCAACCGGTGGTGGCGGTGGCGAACCTGATGGGCTCGTTCGCCACGCAGGACGAGATGTTCATGACCGCTGTGTACCAGGAGCTGCGCCGCGCGCAGCTGCCGTTCCTGCACGTGGGCGCCGTGCCGCGCGCCGTGTGCCGCCCGCTCGCCGCGCGCGTGGGGGCGGCCTATGACGAGCCGGACGCCATGCTCGACGCGGAAGCTCGGCGCGGCGACGCGCGGTCGCTCGACCGAGCTTGGGATGCGGCGCTGGTGCACGCGCGCGAGCAGGGCCAAGCGCTCGTGCTGGTGCGCGTCACACCGAAGAGCGCGCCCTGGCTCGAGCGCGCGTTCGCCGCCAAGCGGCTGAGCGGCGTGGAGCTCTCGCCGGTCTCGACGGTGATCCGCCGACCCACCGCCGGGCACTGAGCCGCACCCGGGCCGCGCGCCCGCGCGCCGCATTAGCGCCCGCGCGTGAACCGCGGCTATCCTCGCCGGTCATGCAGCCTGGACAGGATGTCCTCGCCGCGCTGCTTCATGCGAGCGCCAGGACGTGGCGGCTCTCCGACGGTCGCGGCGCGCTCGCGCGCGGCACCGCCTCGGGTGCCTCGACGAGGCGCGAGCATGCATTGCTCGCCGCGCCGGCCGTGGGCCCGCGCGCCGTTTGGCCGGCGGTGTCGCTGCTGCGCTTCGACGACCGTGCCACGCCCGACGGTGGTTCGACGATCGAGCTGTCGCCCGCGTTCACGTTGGCCAGCCGCGGTGACGCGCCGCCGGTGCTCACCGCGCGCGCCAACGCGCTGCCCGTTCTGGAGTCGTTCGCCGAGCTGCCGTGGCCGCGCTGGCGGTTCCGGTGCGATGACTGGCTGCTGGAGCGCGAGTACCGCCTGATCGAAGGCCACGCGGCGCTGCTCGCCACGTGGCGGCTGCTCGCGGGCGGCCCGGTGCGCCTGCACGTGGCGCCCCTGCTCGTGGCGCGCTCGCTCGACGGACTGCAGCAGGAAACTCCCGAGTTCCGCGGCGCCACCACGGGTATCCCGGGTCGCGTGCGCTGCGGCACTGTCGAGGGCTACGCCCCGCTCACGCTGTGGCACGGCGGCGCGTTCATGCCGGCGCGCGCGTGGCATCGCGGGCTCGCCTATCCCCACGACGTGCGCACCGACGCGGGCGATCCCGACCGCGGCGCCGTGACGCCCGCCGAGGACGCGTTCCTGCCGGGCTGGGTGCAGAGCGTGCTCGCCGAGCCTGGCGCGTCGTTGAACCTGGTGGCCTCGCCCGAGGAGGGCCTGTTCCGCGCACTAGCCGCCGAGCAGAAACTGGGCACGCCGCCGGCGCGCACGCTGGCCGACTGCCTCGCCATGCTGGACCTGGCCGAGGGCGAGCGACGCGCGCGCTGGCACGACGCGGCGCGTGCCGGCGCCGAGCACACGCTGCGGCAGGCCGCGACGGCGCGAGCCGCACGCGCGACGGAGGGCGACACGCCGCCCGCCCCGCCCGCGCTGCGGGCGCGCGATGGTCTTCTCGTCGCGCGACTGGCCTCGCGGCTTCACGACGCGCTGCACGAGCGGGCCGATCGCACGTCGGTGCTCACCGATCCCTCGCACGCGGGCGAGCGGGGTCCGGACGCGCTGCGCGTAGCAGCCGGGCTGGTGACATTGCGCGAGTTCGGGCCCGCGCGCGACATCGCGCGCGGCTATCTCGCCTACCTAGACGAAGGGCTGGCGCCCGAGGCGTTCGATGAGGCCGGCATGCCGCACTACGCAAGCCCCGAGAGTTCGCTTTGGCTGGTGCACCTGGTGGACCTGCTCGCGCGTCGCGACGACGATGAGCGCTCGCAGCAGTTCCTGCGCGACGGCGCCTACGCCACGCTCGAGGGCGTGCTGCACCACCTGCGCGCGGGCTCGCGTCACGGCGTGCACTGCGACCGCGACGGTTTCCTGTGGGCGGGCGAGGGTGACGCCGCCCGCGCCCGCGCCGACCTGAACGCACTCTGGTATCACGCGCTGGTGGCGATGGCGCAGCTGGCGAAGCGCTCGGCGCGGCGCGAGAACGCCGCGTTCTACATGGCGTGGGCGCGCGAGTTGCAGCGCGCCTATGTGGAACGCTTCTGGGACGAGGAGACCGGCGGCCTGTTCGACACGCTCGCGCCCGATGGCCAACGACTGCGTGGCGTGTCGCCCGCGCACCTCTATGCCGTATCGCTCCCGCCCATGTTGCTGCCCCCCGAACTCGCCGTGCGCCTGGTCGCGACGGTGACGCGCGAGTTGTTTGACGCGCGCGGCCTTCGGCCGCGCCCCGGCGATGGCGCTCCGGACCCGGCTTGGCTCGGCGCCTGGGCTGCCGCCACGATGCGCGCCCACGGCCGCGACGCGGCTTCGGCTGCCCGCGTGCGTTCCGCCCTCGAACGCTGGTCCGACCTCGGCGAGGCCGACGCCAGCGAGCTCACCGCGAGAGGTGCCGCGGATCTACTCAGGGCGTTCGTCGAAGAGTTGGACCACACGGCAGCGGCCGAGTCTGTTCCGAGCGAAGCTCTTTAGTTCATCGTGCGGGTGGCCAGGGGCGTCGTCAGCGGGCAGCCGAGAGCAGGTCCGAGCCATGGAATGGCGAGGACCGCTGCGAACGACAGCGCAGGCCCGGCCAGGAGGGCCGGGCCCAGCGATGTCCGCTGACGACGCCCCTGGCCGCCCGCACGGCGCTGACTCGGGGCCCTACGGCTTGATCGTATCCGGCGCAGCAGGAGTCGGCGTCGGAGGAGGAGGAGTCGGCGCCGGTTTCCTACCGAAGAAATCCTTCAGCAGCTCCTTCGCCGCCGACCGCAGCGTGTCGCGCGCCGCCCCCGGCGCCAGTGGCACGTTCCCGCCGGAGGAATCCCGCGGCGCGCCGAGCTTGTCGAGCAACGCCTGCCGCGCCGCCGCTTTCGCGTCCGCCTCCAGTTTGTTCCGCAGCTCCGTCAGCGCCTCCGAAGCCCGCCCCGCCAGGCGAGAGCGCATCGCGTTCGTGTCCCAGCTCACGCGCGGCGACTTAGCCGAGCCCGACACGCGCAGGTCCAGCAGCATGCGCCCCTGCGGGTCCGCGAATGCGCCCGCCGCCAGCGCCGAGCGAGCGCCCAGCGCTTCCACCGCGGCCGGCGGCAGCGTCACGCTCACCACGTAGTCGAGCGCACCGTCGAAACCCACCGCACCCGCCAGCCGCCACTCGCCGTTCGGTCCGTTCAGGGTGACCGGGTCGGTCACCACCCGGCCGTGCTCGATACGCAGCGGCAGTTCGAGCTTGGCGAAGTCGAGCTGCTTGATCCTCGGCACCTTCACGAACTGCGCCACCGCCTCGAGCGCCGGGCCCGGGCCCAGTCGGCCTTCGGTGAGCGCGGCGAGCCCGATGAGCGTGAGCGTGCGCTTCAAGTCGTCCGGTGTCTGGCCCGCGCCCGAGAACGTGAGTTTCGTGCTGAGCGTGCCCGCGAGCAGGTTCCGGATCGGTGTCCACGCGCCCAGCAATGCGTCGGCTTCCACCTTGTCCACCGCGGCGTGCACGGCATAGACGGGCTTCCGCGTGTCACGCAGGTCGAAGCGCGCATCGCCCGTGACGCTGCCGCCGTAGCCTTGCAGCGAAAACCGCGGGGATTCGAGCGCAGCAGGCGAGAGTTTCACGTCGGCCTGCACCGCCGTCACATCGAGCTTGCCCTGCTTCAATCGGTCGATCGCCACGCGGCCGGTGCCGCGCGCGTTCGGGAGGAACGGCGCTCCAGGCGCGGTGGGCAACAGCTCGGCCAGGTCCAGGTAGGGCGAGCGGAACGTGAACTCCACGTCGGCGGGCGCAACCTTGCCGGGCTCCGACATCAGGGCGAACGGGTGCGTCACGGTGGCGTCGATCGTGTACGACGACTGGCCGGCCTTGGCCGAGAGCTGGCGGATGGCCACGCGCTGAGGCGAGAACTCCACGCGGCCGTTCACCTGCTCCACCTTCTTCGGGAGCCCAGCGCCTTCCACGCTCACATCGCGCAAGTCGGCGCGGCCCGCGAGTGCCAGGGTGCCGGGGTCCGCCGCGCGCCCACGGCCGCTCACATCCACCACCGCGCGTCCGCCCACCCGGGTGTTCGCCGGGGCCAGCATGGGCGCCACCGCGGCCAGGTCCACGTCGCCGCGCACGGCGAAGTCCACCATGGGGTCGGCGAAGCGCCACGCCAGCAACCGCGCCGTCACGGGCTGGCCCGAGATCGTCCCGCGCGCGTTGGGGATGTACAGCGTGTCGGGGCGAAAGTTCGCGGTGAGCGACAGCCCGCTCACCTCGGCGGCGGCGCCGGTGTAACGAAACGCCGCGTCTTTTACAGCCAACACCCCGATGAGTTGCGGGAACGCACCGGCCGCCGCACTTCCACGCGCGGCGAGTTCGAACGCCAGCCGCCCCCGGCCCGACAGGCCCTTCACCGCCTGCGCGTCGGCCACCGACACCCACTGCAGTACCTGCGCCAGATCCACGTCGCTGCCACGAGCCTTGAGGTCGTAACGCGCACGCGGGCCGACGCTGTCCACCAGTCCCGAGAGCGCGAGCTTCGTGCCGCCCAGGTCGAGCGCCAGCTCCTCGAGCGCCAGACGTTGGGATTTGCCGTCGTACTTGCCCTGGTGGCGCACGCGCCATTCGAGTTTCGCCAGCCCCTGCGCCAGGTCCCGCTCGCGGGCGGCGCTCAATGGCCCGAACGCCAGCCCCGTCAGCACGGTCTCGCCACCGGTGGCGACGCGCGTGCCGCCCTGCTCGGCGGTGAGCCGCGTGCGCGTCGTCACGTTGAATGCCGTGCGCCTCGCGGCGCGCAGGTCGTCCACCAGCACGCTGCCGTCTCGCACGCGGAACTCGCGCACGTCCAGGTCCAGCGGCGCCGGGGCGGGCGCGCCGGGTGCGGGCTTGGCGCCGATGCCATCGAGGTTGGTGGTGCCGTCGGCGCGCAGCAGCAGATGGAGCGCCGGCTCGTCGAGCGACAGGCGCCGCACCTTCACGCGTCGCCCGAGCAGCGCGAGGACATCCAGATCCAGGTCGATCGAGGCCGCCGAGAACGCCGCACCCCGTTCGAACCCGCCCGGCTCGGCCAACTCGAACCGTCGCACGGCGAGCCGTACGGGCGGCCAGAGCGACAGCGACACCTTCTCGAAGCGCACATCGCGAGCGAGGCTATTCGCCAACTGTTCGCGCACCAGTTGCGTGGCGCGCGCGGGCGGCAGCAGCAGGGCCAGCGCGCCCCAGGCGAAAGCGAACAGCGCGATCGGCGTGGCGGCGATCCACGCCCACACGGGAATGCGGGGGCTGCGGCGCGGAGAGATCATGCGCGGGATTCTCCCGAGGCTCGGGGTTGGCGTTTCGCCATCATGCCACAGTGCGCGGGCGCGGTGGACGCACCCCGGTGCCGCGCGTAGAGTCGCCCGCCATGACCAAGCCCGTACACGACGCGGCCACGGTGTTCGCGGCCGTTCGCATGCATCGGCTGGTGGCGGTGATCCGTGCCGCTCGAGCCGACGCCGCGCTCGAGGCGGCGCGCGCGGTGATCCGTGGCGGCATCGCGTTGGTGGAGATCACCTACTCGGTGCCCGACGCGCCGGCCGTCATGCGGCAATTGGTGGCCGACGCTCACCCCGGCGTGGTGGTGGGCGCGGGCACGGTGCTCACCGCGCACGAGGCGCACGACGCGCTCGCCGCGGGTGCGCGCTTCTTGATCGCGCCCAACGTCTCGGCCGTCGTGGCGGGCGTGGCGCGCGAGACGGGCGTTTTCTACTGCCCCGGCGCCTACACCACCGGCGAGATCCTGCACGCCGCCGACAGCGGCGCCCACTTGGTGAAGGTCTACCCCGTCGGCGTGGCCGGAGGCCACGAATATATAAAAACCATTCGCGACCCATTGCCGCACATCCCTATGCTCGCCGCGGGCGGCACGAACCTCGACAACATCCTGTCGTTCTTCGCCGCCGGCTGCGTGGCGTGCGGCATCGGCGGCGCGCTCGCCGACCCGGCGCTGGCGCTGGCCGGCCGTTTCGACGAGATCGAAGCGCGTGCCCGCGCGTTCGTGGCCCGCGCCGCCACGCACGCCGCCCACGCGCCAACGCGCGCCTGATGCACCGGCCGAGGCTCCGCGTCGCGCCGGCGCTGTCGCTCGTCACGCTGCTCGCGCTGCTGCTGCTCGCGGGGATCGTGACGCCGGGCCGGGCGAGCTATGAGGAGTTCTCCACGCTCGACGTGGGAAAGCAGGAGGAGGACGACGAGAACCTCTTGGACCACGTGCTCGTGCGCCAGCCCCTCGAATGGCGCGACGAGTGGGAGTTCTCGCCGAGTGGGTTTCGCAGCTCGCAAGGCTGCTTCACGTCCGGGCAGTGGTACCTGGACCACGATCTCAAGGTGCGCGTGTCCATGGGCGACACCACGTTCATGGACCTCGGCATCCGCGAGGTGTCCGACGACGAGTCGGTGTACGGCTGGACGCAGTTCGACCTGCGCTTCCCATTGCCGCATGCCGGCTTGTGGGGCGTTCGGGTCAGGCCCACGTTCGACAAGAGTCGCCAGGATGTCGCATTGCTGTGGGACCACGGCCAGCGCACGTCGGCATTTCACTTGCAGGCGGTGATGGGCCTGGAGGACGTGTTCAACAAGCTGTGGTCCATGCGCCAGACGCGCGTGGGCGACGAGACCGAGCCCTATGAGCGCCACCCGTTCGAGCCGGCGCTGCGCCTGGTGTGGCGCGGCCGGGGGCCGCGCGTGGAAGCGAGCGGCAAGTGGCTCACGCCGTCGGTCAAGCGGTTCGAGACGCGCGACCCGGCGGAGGCTCGTCGTGTCGCGCTGTGGGGCGTGAAGCACGACGCCAGCATCGCGCAACGCTTCGGCGCCACCACCGCGGAGCTGGCGTTCGAACAGGTGCAGGCGTCCACCTATGAGTACTGGCAAGCCGTAGCCGGCGACCATCACGCGTACCGGCGCCGCTGGCGGGCCGAGGGTGCGCTGAGCCGACAGGTGGGTCGCCATGGCCGCGTGACGCTTCGCTACTTCTACCAGGAGCGCACGCAGGTGTGGCGCCCGCCGATCAGCAATGCCACGCTCGACGTGATCGACCGCATGCCCATGGTCGAGGGCGCGTTCCGCGCCCCGCTCGACATGCACGCCCGCGTGGGGTTCATGCGCAATCGCATCACGGTGGTGGACGCTATTCGATCGCCTGTGTCAACGTGGGGCACGCGCGTCGAGACGCGAGCGTTCCTGTCGTTGCAGAAGCGCTTCGGACGCGTGCGACTTCAGATTACCGAGTGCCTGGAGCTCGATCGAGAGCTCTACGACGTGGCGTTCATCCACGACAAGGGCTTCGTCCACATCCAGACGACTTTCTGAGCCACGGCAGTCCCGGAAGCTTGGCCGTCCCTCCCGGAGGTGCCCTATGATCAAGCGGCTCCTGTCCATGCTCGAAGGGTTGAACGCCATGTCGCTCGCCTTGGGCGTCATCATCGGCGGCGCGATCGGCAAGGTGGTGGGCTCGCTGACCAGCGACGTGCTCATGCCGCTCATCTCCATGGTCATCCCCGGCGGTTCGTGGCGCGATGCCCAGTTCGTGCTCAAGCGGAACGATGTGGGCGAGGTGGTGAACGCGATCAAGGCGGGCACGTTCTTCGGCACGCTCGTGGATTTCATCATCATCGCGCTGGTGATCCAGCAGCTCACCAAGATGCTGGTGAAGCCCGCACCGGCCGCCGCGCCCGCACCGGCCACGAAGACGTGCCCGGAGTGCCGGGAGGCCATCCTCGCCGACGCGAGGAAGTGCAAGCACTGCGGCAGCGCGGTCTAGACGGCCGCGGCGCTTCTCCAGACCGATCCGCGCCTTGCACGGTTCGCCCCGGCCCGCTTAGGCTCCCGGCCTTCGCGCCCTTATTCCGGCGTGCCCAAGCTTGGACGACTCATGGACCGCGAGCCGAGCGGGTCGGATGACCGCGACCGGGCTTTCGCTTACGTGCAAGGAGAATGAGATGCGCCAACGCCTTCGGTTCGTCCCGCTCGCCCTGGTCGCGCTGCTCGCGGCGGGCGTGGCCGTGGCCGAGCCCCTCGGATCGCACTGGGAGTTCACGCCGTTCGGCGGCTTCACCATGTTCGACGGCAAGCTGCGCTTCCCCGGCAGCAACCTGCCCGTCACCGACGATCTGCACGTGGGTGGCCGACTGGCGTGGCAGTCGAAGTCCTGGATCGGGCTCGAGGCCGCGGGTGGATTCTCGCCCACGACCGAGGACATCCCGAATGGCCGTGACTTCGACTGGTTGCATGCGAGCGGCAACCTGGTGCTGTCGCCGGCGCGTGGCCGCTGGGGCGGGCCCTACCTGTTCGTGGGCGGTGGCCTGACGCGGGCCAAGCCTTCGGCCGGCGACAAGACCGAGACCGGCACCCTTGAGTTCGGCGGCGGCCTGAAGCTGTGGATGACCGACAACGTCGGCCTGCGCTTCGAAGCACGCGACGTCTCGTTCAAGCCCATCAACAACACCGCACCGTCCGACCACCTGCACAACATCCTCTTGGGCGCCGGCCTCACGTTCGCGCTGGGCGGTACGCCGCGCGACACCGACGGCGACGGCGTACCCGACAAGAAGGACAAGTGCCCCGGCACGCCCACCGGCGCCCGCGTGGACGCGAGCGGCTGCCCGCTCGACACCGACGGCGACGGCGTGTTCGACGGCCTCGACCAGTGCGAAGGCACACCCAAGGGCGCGGTGGTGGACGCGAAGGGCTGCCCCAGTGACGCCGATGGCGATGGTGTGTTCGACGGTCTCGACGCCTGCGCCGACACGCCCAAGGGCGCGACGGTGGATGCGAAGGGCTGCCCCAGCGACGCCGACGGCGATGGCGTCCTCGACGGCATCGACCAGTGCCCCGGCACTCCCAAGGGCGCGGTGGTGGACGAGAAGGGCTGCCCCAAGGACTCGGACGGCGACGGCGTGTTCGACGGCCTCGACGAATGCCCCGACACGCCCGCCGGCCTCAAGGTGGATGTGAAGGGCTGCCCGATCGAGGTGACCGAGAAGGAGACCGAGCTGCTCGACACCGGCATGATCCGCCTGCAGAACGTGAACTTCGAGACGAACAAGGCGGACATCCTGCCCGAGAGTTACCCGACGCTCGACGCGGTCGGCACGTTGCTCAGTCGCTGGCAGCAGTTGAAGCTCGAGATCGGCGGGCACACCGATTCGCGTGGCTCGGCGGCACGGAACCTGAAACTGTCCCAGGCTCGCGCCGACTCGGTGCGCGCCTACCTGCTGCGCAAGTTCGAGGCGCTGGGCGACAAGCAGTTCACCGTGAAGGGCTACGGCAAGACCAAGCCGGTGGTGCCGAACACGAGCGAACTCAACTGGGCCAAGAACCGCCGCGTCGAGTTCGTGGTGACGAACAAGGACGTGCTGAAGAAGGAGATCGAGCGTCGTCGCCTGCTGCAGCAGAACGAGGCGACTCCAGTGACGCCGCCGACCACGCCGCCGGACACAACGAAGCGATAGACTCCGTAAGTAGCCGGGACGGCGCCGAGGAGGAATCCTCGGCGCCGTCTTTTTAAGGATGGACGCTCGGCAGCGGCCAGCGGCGCTTATCGTAGCTCGATGAGAGACTTGACGATATTCGATAAGCATGGTATTGTTTATCGATAGAACCAATCGTCGTCCGTCCCCGAGCAAGAGAGGCCACACCATGCCCGCCCCGCACCCTCGCGCGCTGTCCCTGTCACGCCTGGTTCTCCGCACTCTGGTCGTCGCCAACGTCGTCTATGGCCTGGGCATCCTGGTGCTGCTCGTTGCCAGCTTCGTCGCGGAGGGTCCGCTCTTTTCGGCACTCGGGGTGAAGGAAGCCGAGGGCTCCGCCCGGATGATCCGCGGCATGCGCCTCATCGCGGTCTTGGGGCTCGCCGCCGTGCCGATCGGCCAACTGATCCTCGCGCGCCTGATCGCAATCGTGGACACCGTGCGTGCCGGGGACCCGTTCGTGGTCCAGAACGCGGTCCGGCTGCAGACCATCGCGTGGTCGGTGCTCGGGCTCGAGGCGCTCCACCTCGTGATCGGCGCCATCGCCGCCGCTTCGGCGTCCTCGGTGCAGCCGCTCGACATCGATTGGAACTTCTCGGTCACGCCGTGGATCGCGGTGCTGCTGCTCTTCGTCCTCGCGCGTGTTTTCGATCACGGTGCGCGCATGCGTGCGGACCTCGAGGGGACGGTCTGACCATGGCGATCATCGTCAAACTCGACGACATGCTCCATGCGCGCCGGATGACGCTCACGCAGCTCTCCGAGAAGGTGGATATCACGCTCGCCAACCTCTCGATCCTCAAGACCGGCAAGGCGCGCGCAGTGCGCTTCTCGACGCTCGAGGCTATCTGCGCGGCGCTGGAATGTCAGCCAGGCGACCTGCTCGCCTTCGACCCAACCATCGCCTCCCCGGCAGAGAAAGGGTAGTCCCATGAAGATCAAATCTCTGTTCGCGCCCGACCCTGGGCGTTATGACGGCGTCCGGCCGATCAACGTGTACCTCTTGCGTATCTTCTATGTCCTGATGCCCCTGTTCGTCGGCACGGCTGCGTGGCGCTCGATCCTCACGCACGAAGGCCCGTGGGATCCCGTCCGCGCGGTGGCGGTGTGCGTCTGGGCCGCCTACCCGACGCTTTCGGTGCTGGGCATCCTGCACCCGATCCGCATGCTGCCGCTGTTCCTGTTCATGGTGGCGTACAAGTCCATCTG
Organism: uncultured bacterium; assembly: GCA_964418975.1. Taxonomy (GTDB): domain Bacteria; phylum Eisenbacteria; class RBG-16-71-46; order RBG-16-71-46; family RBG-16-71-46; genus JAIOPA01. The sequence continues at coordinate 35,333 of CAYQNV010000179.1, forward strand.
GCTTGTCGCGGTCGCGTACCCGCTGTGGAGAACAGGCGCACTTTGGGGCACGCCCACCGGCGACATCGCCGGTGACTTCCTCGGGCTGCCGTTGGCGATCCTCGCCGTGCCGTGGGGTTATGTGTTCCGCACCTACGTGATGCCACCGAAGCGCCGACTGGCGTGAGAGGTGCGCGCCGGTCGCACTTGCACCGCTCCGGCCGCGCAGGCACGCTGCCGCCATGTCCATCGAGACCGAACAGGACTTGGCCGGCATGAAGGCCGTGGGCGCGGTGGTTCGCGATACGCTCGTCGCCATGCGCGCGGCGGTCACGCCCGGCGTCACCACGGCGGAGCTGGATGCCGTGGCGGCGCGGGTATTCGCCGCGGCGGGCGCGCGCTCGGCGCCACAGCTCGTCTACGAGTTCCCGGGGCTCACCTGCATCAGCGTCAACGACGAGATCGTGCACGGCATCCCGTCCGCTGCGCGCCGTCTCGCCGAGGGCGACCTGGTGAAGCTGGATGTGACCGCCGAGTTGCGGGGATACATGGCCGATGCCTGCGTCACGGTTCCGGTGGGCCGCACGTCCGAGGGCGCCAGGCGGCTCGTGGCGTGCGCCGAACAAGCACTCAAGAAGGCGCTGCGCGAGGCGCGACACGGGCGACGCGCGATGGACGTGGGACGAGTGGTCGAGGGCGAGGTCTCGCGTCACGGCTTCTCGGTGGTGCGCCTGCTGCAGGGGCATGGCATCGGCCGCACAATTCACGAGGAGCCGATGATGCCCAACTGGCCCGACCCCGAGGCGCGCGGCTGGCTCACCGACGGATTGGTCGTCACGATCGAACCCATCATCGCGGCGGGGAGCGGCGACCTGGTCGAGGACGACGACGGCTGGACGATCCGCACGCGCGACGGCTCGCTCGCCGCGCACTTCGAACACACGATCGTCGTCACCAAGGGCGCGCCGCTGCTCCTGACCGCGGCCTGAGCCCCGGCGTGGCCCCGGCCGCGACGCCTACACGCTGGCACGCGCGCCTCGTTGCGCGCCGCGCCGCACTTGGACTGGTGCTCGTCACGTTGGTCGCCGTCGGCTTCGGCGCCGTCCACAAGCAGGTGCGCGACGGCAACGACTTCCCGATCTACTGGCAGGCCGCGCGTGAGCTGCTGGCAGGTCGCTCACCCTACGACGTGGGCTCGGGCCTGCACGGCTATGTCTACCTGCCGTGGTTCGCGCTGTTGCTCTCACCACTCGCCCGGCTGCCGCTTCCGGCCGCTGCGGCGTGCTGGTACGTGGCCAACGTGGCGTTCGTCACGCTCGTTGTGCGAGCGCTGCTGGACGCGTTGCGTGCCGCCGGCGCGACACCGCGAGTGGGACTGCTGCTGCTCGCGACGTTGCCGCTCGCGGGTCTCGTGCACGACAACCTCGTCCTGGGCCAGGCCAACATCTTGTTGCTGCTGCTGGTGGCGGCCACGGTCCAGGGAGCGCTCGCCCCGCGCCCGCACGCGCTGCACGGGATGGCGCTGGGCTTCGCCGCGGCGCTCAAGATGCCGGCGGGACTGCTGCTGCTGCCGCTCGCGATCCGTGGCCGCGGGCGCGCGCTGGCTGGATTCGCGGCGGGTGCGACGCTGGCGCTGGCGCTACCGCTCCTGCTCACCGGGCCGGCCAGCGGCCGGCAGATGCTCCAATCCTGGCACGCCAAGGTGGTCGCTCCCGCGACCGCCGGCACGCTCCAGGGCTCGAGCATCATCGACCAGTCGCCGCACGCGGGGCTCCGCCGTCTGCTGGTGGCCGAGCCGGCCTACACCGGGCGCAGCGTCAACCTGCGCGCGCTGTCGCCGGAGGCGATCGCGCTCGTGAGCCGCGGTGTGGCATCGCTCCTGTTGGCGGCCTACCTGTTCGTCTGGCTGGTCGCACCTGCTCGCAACACACCGCGCGCGCTCCTGCTGGACCTTGCGCTCGGCTGCTGCGCCATGGTGCAGGTGACGGGCTTTAGCCTCAAGGCGCAGTTCGTGGTGCTGCTGCTCCCGGCCTGGCTGGCCGCCACGCTCGCGTCCTCGCACCCCGCGCGCGCGCCGCGCGCGCTGCTGGCTGCCGCCGGCGCGCTGTTCCTGTTGTCGCAGCCGGGGCTGGTGGGGCGCGCGGCCTCGAACGAGTTGCTCGCGTGGTCGTCCATGACGGTGGGCACGTTGCTGCTCGCCGGCGCACTCGTCCTGCTGCGTTTCGCGCTGGCTACGCCGTCTCCCAACGCTTCGCCAGCCGCCGTGCCACCAGCAGGAACAGCGCGGTGAATCCGAGCAGCGCGCAGATCTGAGGCGCCAGTGCCGCGAGCGGCGCCTCGCGCCAGAAGACTTTCAGATAGCCATCCAGCGCCCAGGCGTTGAACCCCACGAGCGAGAACTTCTGCAACGACTCGCTCATCAGGAAGCGCGGGAACATGCTCCCGCCCAGGGCGTTCAGGCTCAGCACCACGAGGTTCGCGAGGCCCGAGAGCTGTTGCCGCGTGCGCGACATCGCGGCCAGCACCAGCCCGAACGCGGCCGCGGCCGCCGCGGTGAAAACCGTCATCAGCGCGAAGCCCGGCAGGTGCGAAAGCAGCGGCAGCCGGAACACCAGCATGCCCCACACGAACATCACGCAAACCTGCACGCTCGCGACCGATGTCAGGTAAAGCCACTTGGAGAGCAGCAGGCCGTTCATGCCGAGCCCGGTGGTGAGCACGCGTTCGAGTGTGCCCGACTCGGTCTCCTCGATGAGTGCGCCGCCTCCGCCCGCCGCGGCGAACATGATGAACATGACCGCGATGCTGGCTGCGTAGAACGCGATCATCGGGCTCTCGCGCTTCTTGCCGAGCACCGCCCGATCCTCGAACCCGAGCGGCATCATCTCCTCCACCGCGCTGTCGGGGCCCAGGTCCAGCGCCCCGCCGCCGCTCGCGGACACGCGCAAGGCGGCCCGCTGGAGCAGCCCGCCCAGCAGGCGCCCCGCCACCGGATCGCCGGGGTCGGTGAGTAGCAGCGCCTTCACGGTCTCACCGCCACGGAAGCTCATGATCGAGTGCTCGATGCCGGCCGGCAGCACCAACGCCACCGACACGTCGCCGCGCTTGACCCACTCCTCGGCGATCGCGCGAGTGAACGGCTCGCCGGGCCGGCCCGGCCCGCGGTTGTTCGCCGGGAGCGTGGCGATCACGCGCAGGCTGGAATCGGCCTGCAGCGCTTGCACCAGCGCGCGACTGCGGTCGGTGCCGGATTCGTCCACCACCACCACGCGTAGTCGGCTCGTGCCGGTCACCCGGCTGCCACCGCCACGGCCGCCACCGAAGATGACCGCGAAGATGGAGAAGAACACCAGCGGCACCACGAACGAAAGCAATAGGGCCGCTCGGTCCCGGGCGAGCTCTGCCCATGCGTTTCGCACCAGCAGCCAGATCATTCGCGCAACTCCTTCCCGGTGAGCTCCAGGAACACGGCCTGGAGCGAGGCGGTGCGCATTTCGAGGTCGCGCACCCCGAGCCCCGCTTCGCGCACGCGCGCGAGCAGACCGGGCAGCTCCTGGCCCACGTCGTGAATGGTGGCGGTGAGCACGGTGGCTTCGCTGTCGAGCCGGAACCCGGGCGGCGCCACGCTCGCCGCGCGATCGAGCCGCATGCGCACGAGCCGGCCGCCGAGCCCGGCCTGTTCCACCAACTCGGCCAGCGTGCCCGCGGCGATCGCCTTGCCGTGGTCCAGCACCACGATGCGCTCGCAGCGCGCCTCGGCTTCTTCCAGGTAGTGCGTGGTGAGCAGCAGCGACGCGCCGTCCGCACGCAGTGTGGACAACATGTCATAGATCTTCTCGCGGCTCTGCGGGTCCACGCCCACGGTGGGCTCGTCGAGCAACACCAGCTTGGGCTCATGCAGCACGCCGCAGGCCAGGTTCAACCGGCGCTTCATGCCGCCCGAGAACGTCTTCACCTCGGAGCCCGCGCGGTCCACCAATCCGGTCCATTCGAGCGCCCATGCCGTGCGCTCGCGCAGGTGTTTGCCCTCGAGGCCGTTCATGCGCCCGAACGTCTCGAGGTTCTCGCGTGCGGTGAGCAGCGGGTAGAGCGCGTTCTCCTGCGGCGCGACGCCCAGGTCCTTGCGCACCATATCGGCTGCAAGCTCCCGACCGAACACCACCACAGAGCCGCTGTCCAGCCGCACGCGCCCCGCGATCGCGCGGATGAGCGTGGTCTTGCCGGCGCCGTTGGGGCCCAGCAGGCCGAGCAGTTCACCCGCGCGCAGCTCAAACGACAGGCCGTCCAGCGCGCGCGTGGCGCCGAAACTCTTGCGCGCCTCGCGGATCTGCAGCACCGACATGGGGCGTCTCCTGTTCAGGCCGTACTGGCAAGCCGGATTGGTGGCCAGCGCACGAAGCATCCTGTGGCAACGACTTACGACGAAGGGCATCCGGGCGAACGGTCGCCGGGAGGCGCTGGACGGTACACCGTCGCGACGACCGGGAGGGAATCCCTTGTCGTACCCCCCCGCGTCCCCCTACCTTCCCGCGTGCGGACTGGCCCCGCGGCTTTGCCGCGAGTCCCTGACTTCATCGATCCACACGGAGGTGGTCCCATGCGTCTCAAGGCTACGCTCGCCGCGCTGTTGCTGACGGCGACGCTGTTGGCACCCGTCCCGCAGTCCAGCGCCGCGGACAGTAAGACGTGGCAGTTCTCCGCGCTCGGTGGCCTGGCGAAGTATTCCGATCGCCTACGCTACCCGGCGGACTCGCTCGACGACGCTCCGGTGTTCGGGGTGCGGCTCGGGCGCATGCTCGGCAGCCGCATCATGCTGGAGGGCGCGGGCAGCTACGGCTCGACCAACGAAGTGCGCGCCGATGGCACGAACGGCGCGGACGTCACGGTGATGACGCTGTCCGGATCGCTGCTGGCGCAGATCTCGCCCGCCACGAAACTCGGCTACCTCTACCTGGGGGCCGGCGGCGGCTACAACCGCTACGACTCCAACGCCGCGAGCGACGATGTGCACTTCGGCACGCTCGAGGCCGCGGCCGGGTGGATGCTGCCATTCAGCGATGCGATCGGCCTGCGCCTCGAGGCGCGCAACATCCTGAACATCCCGTATCCCCGCAAGGGAAGCCGGATGGACGACCTCACCAGCGCGAACAAGGCCGACCAGCAGTACTGGGCCGGGCTCGCGTTCGGCTGGGGTGGTGCGCCCAAGGACACCGATGGCGACGGCGTGGCCGACAAGAAGGACAAGTGCCCCGACACGCCCACGGGCGCATCGGTGGACGCCACCGGATGCCCGACGGATTCCGACGGCGACGGCGTTTGGGACGGGCTCGACCAGTGCATCGGCACGCCCAAGGGCGCCACGGTGGATGCGAAGGGCTGCCCCACCGACGCCGATGGCGATGGCGTGTACGACGGCCTCGATCAGTGCGCCGACTCGCCCAAGGGCGCGACGGTGGATGCGAAGGGTTGCCCGAGTGACTCCGACGGCGATGGCGTGATGGACGGGCTGGACCAGTGCCCGGGTACGCCCAAGGGCGCCACGGTGGACGCGAAGGGCTGCACGACCGACTCCGACGGCGACGGCGTCGCGGACGGCCTCGACCGCTGCCCGGACACCGCCGCGGGCCTCAAGGTGGATTCCAGCGGCTGCCCGATCGAGGTGACCGAGAGGGAGACTGAGTTGCTCGACACGGGCATGATCCGGCTCCAGAACGTGAACTTCGAGACCGGCAAGGCCGAGCTGCTGCCCGAGAGTTTCGCCGCGCTCGATGAAGTGGGCACCATTCTCCTCAAGTGGCCGCAGCTCAACGTCGAGATCGGCGGGCACACCGACGCGCGCGGCAGCGTGGTCTCGAACCAGGTGCTGTCCGAGAACCGCGCGGAGGCGGTGAAGGCCTACCTGACGAGCAAGTTCACCGCGCTCAGCGCCGCGCAGTTGACGGCGAAGGGCTACGGCGAAGGCCGTCCGCTGGTGAAGAACACGACGGCGCTCAACCTGGCGAAGAACCGCCGCGTCGAGTTCAAGGTGCTGAACCGCGACGTGCTGAAGAAGGAGATCGAGCGGCGGAAGATGCTGCCGAAGTAGTCCGCTGCAGCGTACGCAAGGGGCCCGGGGGCAGATGCTCCCGGGCCCTTTCGCGTGCCTGCCGCTCGGCCGCTGCAGGCAACGAGATGCTGCTTGCAAGTGCGGGCGGGCGCACAATTGCCTTGTCTGCCCCCGGAGCGGGCCTAGTATTGAAGCGTCAACCCCTCGCGCGAGGGCAGCGACAGCGCCTCAGCCGTTCTCAGCATGCCCTCTCGCCGGGGTTCGGTGCCCCATTGCTGCACGTCTGACCCGCCAGGAGGCCGTCATGCGACCGCACGCATGTCCCCGTCGTTCGTCCCCGCCATGGACCGGCGCGAAGAGGTTGCTCGCCACGGTCTTGCTCCTGCACCTGGTCTCCCCCCCCCCCGCGACCGCCACCCCGCTGAACAAGCGCGGCCAGTGGGGCTCGCCCACTGAGCTTGGCTTCTCCGGCACGCACGTCGCCGTGCT
>CAYQNV010000180.1:0-68187 GCA_964418975.1 uncultured bacterium
ACGACGGACGGGATTCGGCTCCGCTGCCAAGCGCACAACCAGTTCACCGCCGAGCAAACCTACGGGACCGAGTTCATGCGCCACAAGCGGGAGGAAGCGAGGGGTAGGACGGAGCAGACCCGCAAGGCGGTCGTGGCGCGAGCGCGGCCGGAGGCCGCGAATGATCCGACAGACGACAAGGACGTGACCCCATGGCTGCGGGTGCTCGGCCTCCGGGCTGACCAGGCGCGCCGTGCCGCCGCGCTATGTGATGAGAGGATCCCCGACGCTTCGCTCGAGCAGCGCATCAAGTTCGCGTGCTCAAGCTTCGGTCCAAAGGGCGTGCGCCGGGAGTCGAACGGCCCGAGACCCCCGGCGTGACACGCCCGGATCAGCCCTCCTACATCGGCAACGTCCCTGGCCCGCGCCGGATCTTGCCCGTCGTGGTCTTCGGGAACTCGCCCTTGCGCACGATCACGCGCTTGACGCGCTTGTAGGGCGCCAGTGCCTCGCCGCGCTCCTCCACCTCGCGCTTGAGCACGCTCTCCACGAACGCGTCGTCGCAGGCGGCGCCCTGCGTCTTGGCGAGGGCCTCCAGCGCCGGCAGGTTGGGATAGATGTGCGCGTGCACCTCCTCGCGCTCACCGCGCGTGTCGAGGCCGCCCACCACCACCACCTCGAGCACGTAGGGGGAGTTCGCGAGGTGCACCTCGACCTCTTCCGGGTAGATCTTCTTCCCCGCTGCCGTGGCGATCATGTTCTTGAGCCGGCCTGTGATGCGCACGCGGCCGTCGGGCAGCACGCGCCCCAGGTCGCCGGTGTGGAACCAGCCGTCGCGCAACACCTCGGCGGTCATCTCGGGCTGGCGCCAGTAGCCGAGCATCACGTTGGGGCCGCGCACCGCGATCTCGCCGTCGCCGTCAGGATCCGGCGAGACGATGCGCACCTCGATGCCGGGCATGGGCCAGCCCACGGCGCCCGGCGAGGGGTTCTGCGGGCGGTTCGCGCACACCACCGGCGATGTCTCGGTGAGCCCGTAGCCCTCGAGCATGGGCCAGCCGAGATCGATGTAGCGCCAGAACACGTCGGGCGCGAACGGCGCGGCCCCTGTGACGAACATGCGCAACCGGTCGAGGCCGGCCTTCTTGCGCAGCGGCCTCGCCAGCGTACGACCAATGCGAAGCCCGGTGAGTTGGCGCACGAGGCGCGTGAGGCCCAGCAGCGACTTGGCCATGAGCTTCGCGGGCAGCGGCGCGTCGTCGATGCCCTTGTCGATCGCGGTCATGAGCTTTTCATACAGAAGCGGCACACCGATGAACAGCGTGGCGCCGCTCGAGGCCATGTCCTCGCGCAGTTCGCGCGACGCGAGCCCGCGCGCGGTGCATACGCTCGCGCCCACGCGCAGCGGGCAAAGCAGCCCACCCGTGGACTCGAACGTGTGGTGGAGTGGGAGGATGCTCAGGAACCGGTCCGTGGGCCCGAACTCGAACGTGCGCGCCACGGATTCCACATTCGAGAGCAGGTTCATGTGCGACAACATGACGCCCTTGGCCTGCCCGGTCGTGCCCGACGTGAACAGCAGCACCGCCAGGTCGTTCGGCTGGGCCGGCGTGACGCGCGGCGGCGCCGCGGCATGCTCGCGGAGCGCCTGGTCCCAGTGCGGCAGGCTGCCCTCCGCGTCCAGCGCGACCATCCGCAGCGCGGGCCGTCGTGCCGCGCGCGCGGCGGCCAGCATGGGCAGGTGCCGCGCGTCGCCCACGGCGTGCGTGGCCTCGGAGGCGGCCAGGATCTCGCCCACCTCCTGCTCTTTCAATTGCGCGTCGAGCGGCACCACCACAGCGCCGGTCGCGAGCACCGCCAGATAGGCCAGCCCCCATTCGGGCCGGTTGTCGGCTTGCAGCGCCACGCGCGCACCCGGCCGCACGCCTTCGCGTTCGAGCAACGCGGCGAACGCGCGCACGGCGCGCGCCGCGTCCATGAACGTGTAGCCGGACCACGTGCCCGCCGCGAAACGCAACAGGAACGGCCGCTCGCCGTAGCGTTCCGCCGCATATTCCACCAGCTCGGGCACCAATCGGACCACCGGGGCCGGTGCGGGAAGGCGCTGGGACATGCGACGAGGCTAGGCGTCCGCTCGGGACCCGGTCAACCGACCTTGCGGGCCACCACGACGTGCGCCAGCACCTCGCGCGGATCGAAGAACACGCGGTCCAGCAGCTCGAATCCGAGCTGGAGAACCACGTAGAGCAGTCGCACGGGCAGCTCGGTGATCACCCGCGTCGGCCCGCGATTGACGCGGTTGAGCGCCGCGATAGTAGAGAGCCCGACCCGCGCCCACAGCCCGCCCACCGGCACGGCCTCGAGCGGCTCGAACCCGGCCTGGCGAAGCAGGTACTCGGCGCCGAAGCGCGTGAAGCGGAAGTAGTCGTGGGGCTCGTCGTGGAGCGGCACCATCTGGGTGAATTCAAGGATCAGCACGCCGCCCGGGCGCAGCACGCGGTGCGCCTCGGCCAGCATCAGGCCCGGCTCCGGCAGGTAAGTGAGCATGGAGAGCCCGAGCACGGTGTCGAACGAGGCGGCGCGGAACGGTTGCGCCTCGGCGGTCGCGAACGCATCGGGCCGCTCGGCGCCGAGATAGCGCGACGCGACGAGATCGCTGCCCCAGTAGCGCCGCACCCGTCCTGCGAACACGGGCGCGAACGGCTTGGCGCCGCAGCCCACGTCGAGCAGGTCGCCACGCGCGTGCGACCGCACGCGTTCGAGCGCCGCCAGGATCTTGTGGTTCGCGAGCCAGTTGAACTTCCACGGCGTGAACCGGCCGGTCGCGCCAGCCGTCAGCCGTGCCCACGCGCCCGTAGGGCGCGTAACTTCCAAAGCCGTCATGCGCGCGTCCACTCGAGCATGTATTCCCCCAGGTTCACGCGCACTCCCACCTGTCCGTCGCTCACGCCGATCTCGGCCTTGGGGTCGTCGTGCGGCCCGCGCAGCAACGCGCCCTGCACGCCCTCGGGCGCCGCGAACTGCAGCGGCTCGCGCGGCACACCATAGTGCCTGAGCAGCACGCCGCGCCCGGCCAGGTCGCGCACCGACCAGTGCCGATCGACCAGCTGGCGCACCTCGTGGTCGGTCAAGAACACGGCGCCGTCCGCGCACAGCCGTTCGAGCAGTTGGGCCAGCGCATTGCGGCCCGCCTCGCTCCAGGCGGCGTCGAGATGCGCATAGTTCATGCGGTGCGAGCTCACGATGGCCGGCTGGCCGTGTTGCCAGGCCTCGCGTGCCGCGCGGTGTGCCGCCTCGAGGCCGCGCCGGCCGGGTGCCGTGGCGTCGCCGGCGGGCTCGAACGCGATGCGCGGCGGCAGGTGAAAGCGGTTCCCCTCGAGATGCGGGAAGCGCAGGCCCAGCCAGCGGCGGCGGAGCGGTGGCAGCGCGTGGCCGGCCTGCTCCGCCTTGCCCTGTAGCGTGGTCAACCCGAGCGAGGCGGCCTCATGTTCGAGCCAATCGTCGAAGCGGTAGTCGGGTGGGCAGAACGAACTCGGCGCGCGGCCGAACAATACGCGGAAACCCTCGATCGCCTTGCGCAGGTTGAGGGCGCGCAATTCTTGAGGTTCGGCGGCGTCGTACTCGCCGCTCCCCTCCACCGCTTGACCGATGGGGCTCTGCTGCTCGAGCGCTCGACGCGCGTCGTCCTGCCCGCGCCGCAACGCCGTGAGCCACGCCGCTTCGGGCAGGTGGTGCAGGCCGTGCAATTCCGCCCACCACACGCCGTCGCTCTCGGCTTTGCGGATGGCGTCCCACAGGCCAGGCCTCGCCCAACGCGAAGGCACGTCGGGCTGGCGGACGAGCGGCAGCTCGGCGAACTCGAACAGCGGCGGCAACATCGCCTCGTAGTCGGGGTTCGCCACGATGGTGTTGGCCTGCCACACCGGCGGGAAGCCGTCGCCGCCCCGAAGCTCCAGCAGCATCTGGGCGAGCGAGCGCACGTCCTCTGCGCTCTCGAGCGTGGAACGACCGTAGCGAAGCCCGGCGTCGGAGCGGAACGCGGGGAGCAGCGCGAGCGCGCGGTGCGCGCGGTCGTCGGGCGCCCAGGCGCACAGCCCCCAGTCGTCACTTTCGAGCACGACCGCCTTGAGGCGGTGCCAATCGAGGTTCAAGCGCGGCTCCCTGTGTTCGAAGGACGCGCACTATAGCAGCAGCCGGCCCGGCCGTGCGCACTGTCGCTTGGGGCTGGTGGTACGCAGGACGTGGACGGTAGACTTCCCCGCGGATGTCCACCTCTTCGCTTGCGCAATCGCACCGCGCCTCGCTCGCGCGCCCGTGCGCCTTCGCCGCGCTCCTCGGCGCGCTGGCGTGCGCCGACTGGAGCGCAAGCGCCGCCCCGCTCCGAGCGCCGCGCCCGGCGCCCGCACCGCTGGTACCGCTCGCGACGAGTGCGTCGGGCCCGGCGATCGCACACGCCTGCGCCACGGACCTCGACGGGCTCGCGGCAGCACTCGAGGCCGCTGCCTCGCACGCCGCCGCGACGTCGTCCGCGATCCTGCCCACACCGCACTCGACCGACGTGGGCGAGCTCGCGGTGCTCGAGGACGACGGCACGTTCTTCTTCGTGGACAAGGACGGCAACGCCAACCTCGACGTGGCGGCGGTGGCGCGCGCGTTCTATCGCACGCACGGCGACGACTACGACCAACTGGCGATGTGGTTGGCGAGCGGCCTCACGCACTGGCTCGGCTCGCCCACGGCGTTCGCCGCCGCCTGGCCGGCGCGCAATGAGGTGTCGGGGATCGGGCTCGCCCTGTTCGACAACAACACCTCGCTGGGGATCCCGCCCCGCGTGCAGACGCTGCTCACCATGAATGGTCTGCATCGCTACCCGGCCGATCCCGCGGCCGAGGTCCCGGGCCTGCCCAACTACGTCACGCAGGACATCCTGGCGCACGAGTTCGGCCACCAGTGGCTGGCCTACTCGCGCGTGCAGAACCCCGCAGGCGAGACCACCGCGCTGCTCGGGCGCGCATTCCAGCACTGGAGCTTCTTCCTGGATGCCGACGGCTCGGTCATGGAGGGCGCGGACTGGGAGCCGGCGGGCCCGGACACGTTCTACTCGCGACCGCCGATCGCGCGCTTCGGCGTGCTCGACCAGTACCTGATGGGCGTGCGCGCGGCCGCCGAAGTGGACTCGTTCTTCGTGATCCCCGACACGCTCGTGTTCTCGCCGCCCGGCCCCTACGTGGCGTACAGCGACCCGAACACCTCGCTCACCGCGCGCGGGCTCGCGAGGCGCTTCGCCATCGACGACGTCACGGCCGCGAACGGCCCGCGAGTCCCGCCCTACACGCTCGCGCCTCATACGCTGCGCGTGGCGTTTATCCTGGTGGTGCCGCGCGGCAGCGCGGCCGATCCCGCCGACCTGGCGAAGTTGGAAGCCATCCGCGCGGCGTTCCCGGCCACGGTGGTGGAGTACACGGGTGGGCGCATGACGCTGGACGCGACGCTCGACTCGCGCGCGGGGCGGCTGCGGCTACAGCACGCACGCCTCGCCGACACCGAGATGCCCGGCGTGCCGCGCGCGGTCGGGGTTCACGTGCACGTGGAGCAAGCGGGCATCCCGATCGGCGTCGCGCCGGGCGGCGTCTCGGTGCGATGGCGCACGGATCCCGGCGCGCCGTGGTCGCAGGTCGCCATGACACCCGCGGGTGCGGACTCGTTCACCGCGGTCCTGCCGGGGCAGCCGTCGGGCACACGAATGGAGTACTGGTTCCGCGCGGACAGCGATTCGGCCGGGATCTTCACCGACCTGCCCGATCTCGGTCGGAGCTTGCCGTTCGCGTTCGACACCGGGCCGGACCTCACGCCGCCGAGCGTGACGCACTGGCCACTTCACGAGCAGTCTGACGCGCGGCTCCCGCACGCGCTGCTCGCCCGGGTGAGCGATGGGTTGGGAGTGGACTCGGTGTGGTGCGAGTTCTCGGTGGACGGCGGTACGTCACAGGCGACGCCCGGTGTGTCCGCGGGCACGGATTCATTCGTGGTCTCGATCGGTGCCGGCGTGTCGCGCGGCTCGGCCATCGCCTATCGATTCGTCGCGCGCGACGCCTCGGCCGCGGGCAACCTTGGACTTTCGAACATCGAGTTCGACACGCTGCGCGTTGGGCGCGACCACGTGGACGGGTTCTGGAATCCGTCGCCCTGGATGCATGCCAACGTACGCTTCAACCGGCGCGACGAGTGGCACCGGGTGGAGCTCGAAGCCGCACCCGCGGGCTCGGGCGCGTGGCACTGCGGACTCGACTCGCTGCCATATGGGCCCTATCAGGACGCCGCGCTCATCAGCGGACTCGTCTACGACATCGCCCCCGGCTGCTCGCTCACGTTCACGCATCACTACGACTTGGAGGACGCCGGCTCCGGACAGGCATTCGATGGTGCGCGCGTGGAGGTGCAGGCGTTCGGTGGCGCGTTCGTGCCCGTCACGCCCGACGGCGGTTACTCGCACGTCTTGGCCCCGAGTGATCAGGGGCTTCCGCAAGGCGCCGCATGCTGGAGCGGTTCGGCGCCCGCATGGCGAACCGAGCGCGTGGACCTGTCGCCGTTCGCACCCGGCCCGGTACGCGTGCGCTTTCGCATGAGCAGCGACCTGTTCGTGGGGCGCAGCGGCTGGTGGGTGGACGACGTGCGCGTGCGCTTCCCCGAGCCGGCCACCATCGCGGTCGGGGCCGACGCCACATCGCGCGTGCAGGTAGGGCCGCTGTGGCCCAATCCTAGCGCCGGGCCACTCCGACAATCTTTGCGACTGCCGAAGCCTGCGCTCGTGGGCTGGGCGCTGTTCGACGTGGCGGGTCGCCGCGTGGCCACGCTCTGGCGCGGACAGCTCGGTGCCGGCACGCACGAACTCGCCGGCGAGCCCTCGCGCTTGCTCGCGGGCGGGCTCTACTTCTCGCGCGTCTCAGTGGACGGTGCGGCAGCCGCCGTGCGGCGCCTGGCGCTGGTGCGATGACCGTGCAGCGCGCCCGCGCAGGTCAGGCGCGGGCCCGTGCGGTTCAGCTGAGACCCAGCTCGATGGCCGCGCCGAGCTCGGCGAGCCGGCGGTCGAAGAAGTGGCTCGCGCCCTCCACCTCCTCCAGGTGCTTGGGTTCGGCCCACGTGGGATAGACGCGCGCCAGGTTCTCCGGCTTGCACACCGCGTCCGCCGTGCCCTGGATCACGAGCTTTCGCACCGGGCAGGTGCGCATCTCCTCGAACGTCTGTGTGTGCACGGGCGGCGCCACGAGCAGGAGCTGACGCACGACAGGTTCGGCGGCGGCCACGCGCGAAGCCACCCACGAGCCGAACGAGAACCCTGCCACCCACACCTCGGCTGCGGGGTGCCGGAGGCGCAACCAGTTGAGCAACGCGAGCGAGTCGTGCAGTTCGCCGCGGCCACGGTCGTGCACGCCCTCGCTCTTGCCCACGCCGCGAAAGTTGAAGCGCAGCACGGCAGCGCCGCGCGCGAACAGCGTCGAGGCGACGCGGTGCGTCACCTTGTTGTGGAGCGTGCCGCCGTAGAGCGGGTGCGGATGGCACACCAGTGCTGCGAGGGCAGGAACCGCGTCGTCTCGTTCCTGGAGCAGCCCCTCGAGATTCCCCGCGGGCCCCTTGAGGTCCAGCGGCACGAGTCGCGAGACGGGGTCGGGCGCCTCGCTCACCGGCGCGCCGGCGGGAATCGCTTCGAGAGTCGCTCGTGCAGTTCGAGCGACGACGTGGCGTAGTTGAGCCCGCCGCCATCGCCCACCGCCAGCACGCAGCTCGTCTCGCGCATCCAGTCCTCGAGCCCGAGCGGGAGCACCTCGCGGAAGTCCACCGAGTCGGCGGCGACGCGCGTGGGATAGGGTTCGAACTCGTCGTTCCATTCGAGGGAGAAGAACACCTCGTCGCCGCCCCGAAGGAGGCCGGCGCTCGAGACGCGTTCCATCTCGCCCGGCTCCACCAGCAACGCCCCGCGATGCTCGCGCGGCCGGATCCCCTCGGCGCGCAGCCGGCGCCGCACCGCGGGTTCTTCGCCGGGTCGCTCCTGCCCCTCGAGCACGGCGATCGCGGCCAGCTCGTAGTGCGGCAGCAGGTCGATGGCATCCACCACGTCGGACACCGTGGCATGCAGACGGCCGTGATACATGCGCTCACTCACCGGGGTCCGGCCTTGCGAAAGAGGAAGTGGCGTGGCGCGAGGGGCGCGCGGCGAACGGCAAGAAGTGTAGCGCCGGGCGATCCCCGCCCGCCACCACACCCCGACCGCACCCCGACCGCACCCGATCGGGGTCCGGCCGGTTGCGTGGCGGCCCAGCTCGCTCAATGCCGACGCAGTGGCGGAACCGTGAGGATGGGACAACTCACCAGGTGGCGCACGCCCGAGACCGTGGCGCCGAACACCACGTCCGAGAGCCCCTTGTGGCCGTGCGAGCCCGTCACCAGCAGGTCGGCACTCTCCTCGCGCACGATGCGAGCGATCTCGCGCGAAGCGTCGCCGTGCCCCAGGCGCACGCGCGCGCGCGTGCCGCGCTCGGCGAACTCCTGCGCCACTCCTTCCAGCGCAACCTTGTCCTCGCGGCTCTCGGCATCGAGGCTCTCCTCGCCGAGCCAGCGGCTGGCCGCGCTCTCCGCCACGTGCACGAACACCAGCTCCGCTTCGGGCATGAGCTGGGCTCGGCGCAGGAACTGCAGGATGTTCTCGTCGGCCTCGGCCAGCTCCACGGCCACGACGATGCGCCGGTAGCTCCCGGAGCTCCAGCGCAGCGGCTCGGGCTCGAGGACTCGCTCCCGCTCGCGGGCGACGGCACCCGGGGCTACCGGCAATGGCGCGCCCGGCGCCGGTTCGGGAGCGGCCGGCGCAGATTCCGGCACCGTCGCGGCCAGCGGCCGCGCACGTCCAAGCAGCGGCGCCACGACCAGGTAGAGCAGCAACAGCACCAATCCCACCACGAGTGGCAACAGCACACCCCACACCCACCATGCCCCGGGTGAGTCCGCCACCCATCCGCCGATCACCTCGAATGCCAGCTTGCCGTTCAAGCCCATGATGATGGCGGTGGTCACCAGTGCCAGCACCCGCACCCACCAGGCATTCGCGAACTCTCCCATGAGACGCCGGTCGCTCGTGAACGTCACCAGCGGCACCACGGCGAACGACAGCTGAAGGCTCAACGCCACCTGCGACAGCACGAGCAACGCGTCCACGCCCTTCTCGCCTTGCACCAGGATGACGATCACGGCCGGGATGATGGCGAGGCCGCGACTCAGCATGCGACGGAGCCACGGACGTACGCGGATCTGGAGAAAGCCCTCCATCACGATCTGCCCGGCGAGCGTGCCGGTGATCGTGCTCGCCTGCCCGGCGCACAGCAGCGCGACGGCGAACAGGATCGGCGCGAGCTGGCTGCCGAGCAGCGGTTCCAGCAGGCGGTGCGCCTCTTGCAGACTGGCCACTTCCGTCAAGCCGTGGCGGTGGAACGCGGCCGCGGCGAGTACGAGGATGCCGCCGTTCACGAACAGCGCCGCGTTCAGCGCCACGACCGAGTCCACCAGATTCATTCGGCAGGCCTCGCGCTTGCCTGCGACCGTGGGCTCGACCTCTCGGCTCTGCACCAGCGAACTGTGCAGGTAGAGGTTGTGCGGCATGACGGTGGCGCCGAGGATGCCCATGGCGATGAACAGCGACTGGCCGTGCAAGCCGAGCACGGACACACCCCCGTCGGGCGTGCGGGCGAACAGCGACGCGCCGCCGTCCGCTCCGCGCGGGATGAACGCGTGCAGGATCGCCGCCACATCCGGATGCGACAATGCCATCTGCACCGCGAAGCATCCGCCGATGGTGGTGACCAGCATGATGATGAACGCCTCGAGGCGCCGGATGCCGAAGCGCGAGAGCGCCAGCAGCAGCAGCACGTCGAGTGCGGTGATGATGACGCCCACGAGCAGCGGGATGCCGAACAGCAGCTGCAGGCCGATGGCGGCACCCAGCACCTCGGCCAGGTCGCAGGCCACGATCGCGATCTCGCACAGGATCCACAGCGGCATCACCGTGAACTTGGGGTAGAAGTCGCGACAGGCCTGGGCCAGGTCACGTCCGGTGATCAGGCCGAGGCGGGCGGACAGCGTCTGGAGCAGCACCGCCATGAGGTTGCTCATGAGCAACACCCAGACGAGCTGGTAGCCGAACCGCGAACCGCCCGCCAGGTCGGTGGCCCAGTTGCCCGGGTCCATGTAGCCTACGCTCACGAGGTAGGCGGGCCCGGCGAACGCGAACAGGCGGCGGGCCCAGTTCGCGCCCTTTGGCAGCACGACGCTGCGGTGGACCTCCGACAGCGAGGGCGTGCGCTCCGGTTCCTTCATGGCGACTTTCTCCCCAGCCGCTGCACGAGCACACCTTCCAGCCCTTCGCTCCCGATGATGAGACGCCGCCCGGCGATCTCCAACTCGAACACGTCGTCCTCGCGATTCGCCGCGCGCATGACCAATTTCGCGCCGGGCACGAGGCCCGCCTGTTTCCAGCGGATCATGCGAGCGCGGTCGCGGTCGCGGATCTCGCGCACGACGGCGCGCGAGCCTGCCGGCAATGCGCCGATGGGCGCCAGCGCCCGCCGCGCGACCCGGCCACGGGCGTCGGGGATGGGATGCCCGTGCGGATCCTCGGTCGGGTGATCCATAAAGCGATCCACGGCGTCGAGCACGCGATCGCTCACGTGGTGTTCGAGAACTTCCGCGTCCTCGTGCACCTCGCTCCAGTCGAGCCCGAGCACGCGCACTAGGAAAGTCTCGAGGATGCGATGGCGTCGCACCACACGCAGCGCCTCGCGCTCGCCCTCGGCCGTCAAGCGGGCGGCGCCGCGGTGGTGCAGCGATACCAGCCGCTCGTCGGCAAGCCGCGCGAGCATGTTGGTGACGCTCGGAGCCGACACCCCGAGATGCCGCGCCAGTTTCGAGACCGCGACCGGTGCGCCATTCACGAGCTGGAGCAGAGCTTTAAGATAGTCCTGGCGCGAACGGGTTAACGACGTCATGCGCGTCGCGGCTTTGGAAGTCTCTCGGCTCCCGGCCGAGGCGGATCGAACGCGGGCAGGCGCATCAGAAGTAGCTCGTCAGGCTCAGCTGGAGCGCCGCGCCCTCGACCGGGTTGTGGAAGCGATCGCGCGAGCGGCTGCGGCGATAGTCCAGCTTGAGCACGGATTCGCGCGACGGGTGAAGATGCACGCCGGTGGTGAGCTGGATGCGCGAGTCCCCGGCCAGGTCGCGATCCAGGTCGATCCCCTCGAGCCGCGCGCCCACCGACAGGAACGCCCCGGGCATGCCCTGGAGCCAAGCTTGGCCGAACGCGCGCGTGGCCTCGACGAAGAATCCCGCCTGCCGGCTTGCGAACAGGCCGACGAGCCCGGCCGGGATGTCCACCGAGACCGCCGCGACCTCGCCATTCCACTCAACGCCCAGCAGCGTCGCGCGCGCGTCGAGTGCTGCCACGCGCACGGAGCGGCGTTCGTCCACGTCCAGGCCGTCCACGCGAAACACGTTGTAGGCGCCGGCGTACCCCGAGAGCCCGAGCTCGTGCCGCTCGCCGGGACTCCACGCGACGCGGCTCACCAGCGCCGGTGACGCGTTGTTGTCCTCGGCGTTCCGGCGGCCCATGGGCAACCGCGTACCGTCCGGCGAGCCGAGCAGCAGCGCGTCGTGGTAGCCGTTGACGCCGTAGAGCTCGTACGTTGCGCGCCCCACGCGGCCCGCAGGCACTCGACCGAACAGGCCGAAACCCGGCATGGAGAGCGCGCTTCCCAAGAGATCGGTGGCGAGCAGCGGGCGGTCCGTGAATGCGTTGCGCGGACCGTCGTGCGCCAGATTGAAACGCCCGATCGGCACCAGCAGCATGCCGCCGCGCAGGTTGAGCGCGCGATGTAGTTCGAGGTCCATCTGGGCCAGCTCCAACACGATCTCGCTGCCACCGTCCTCGAACTCGACCTCGGCCCACACCTGCATGCGATCGCCCACGCGCGAGGAGGCGAGCAGGTTCCAGCGCTTGAGCAGGAAGCCGGCCTCCTCGGTGACGCCGTCCGCGCGCTCCCACACCGCATGCGCCTCGGCGTAGCCGCCGAGCGCGATGCGGCCGAACAGGCCCGTCAAGTGCGGCTTGTCGTCGTAGCCGCCGGCGACGAACGGGCGCACGGCAGCGGCAGCGTCAGCGGCAGCGGAGTCGGCCGGCTGCGCCAGCGCGCTCGTCACGCCGCCACACGCCGCGATCAGCGACAGGACGAGCGCGAGCACCGACACCGGGCGAGCGGGCCCCATCGCCACGCGTGTCATCGCGACTCCACGAAGTCGAGCAACGCCGCGCGGTCCGCCTCGGGCAACGCCAGGAAGGCGTCACGCGCGGCGGCCGCCTCGCCGCCGTGCGCGGCGATCGCGTCGGCCACCGAACGCGCGCGGCCGTCGTGCAGCAGGAACGCCTGGCCGTTCAGGAACTCGCGCATCACGCGCAGGCCCCAGAGCGGTGGTGTGCGCCACTCGCGACCGTCGGCCTGGCCGTCCGGCCGGTAGTCGGCGAGCCCGTCGCCCATGTCGTGCAACAGCAGGTCGGAGTAGAGCGTCACCTCGCGGTTCGCGAGCGCCGGGATGGCCGCCGGGCCGGTGCGGAACGCGGGCACGTGGCAGCTGGCGCAGGCGATCGCGCCGAACACGTCGCGGCCGCGAGCGCGCGTCGACGTCATGGGCCCCGGCGCCGGAGGCGCCAACATTCGCAAGTAGGCCACGACCGAGCGCACCGCGGCGGCGGACAGTTCGGGATCCGCCACGCGGTCCGACGCCTGGGTCGCCACGCTCGCGAGCGGATTGATATTCTCGTCCGGAAGCAGGTCCGTGGTGATGCCGATGTCCTGGTGATAGGCCGCGACCGTCTGCTCGAGAATCGAGGAGACTTGCGCCTTGCGGCTGAACCGCCCGAGGACACGAACACCTGTCGGAAGGTGCGCGGCCATGAACTCGGGAGGCAGCACGAAGTTCGGCCGGCCCGAGATGCTGTCGCCGTCGGCGTCGCTGGCGTCGGCGTGCGACAGGATGTCCGCCTCGGGGATCGCCTCGATCAGCCCCACGCCGAACACGGGCGGCGGCAGTCGCAGCGAACGATCCACGCCCGCGGGAACGGTTTCGGCCTCGGCGCCGGGGATGGCCTTGTCTTGAAGCTGCGGGCCGCCCACGTCGGTGGCGAGATCGTCGAGGCCGCGGCTGAAGCGCGTGAGCGCGTTCTCGGGACGACCGCGGCCGTCGCCGCTGTGACACGACGCGCACGAGACGTTGTTGAAGATGGGCCCGAGACCTTCAGTCACCGCGAACGGCCGCCCGAACTGGGCGTCGCCCTCGGCGAACGCGGCCAACTCCGCAGCGGACAGTCCGTCGATCGGGGCGTCGAAGAGGTCGCCGGCGTCGGGCGCCGTGGTGAGCAGCTTGCCGCATGCGACCAGGCCCAGTCCGAGCAGCACCGCGGCGAGCATGCCCGCGAAACGCTGGCGCGTCCGCCACGTGGCCGCGACTCGACCGCTCGTCCTCTCAAGTTCCCGCCGTTGCACCCTGTGCCTCCGCCGTTCGTGAATCGACGCGTATTAGTTACGCCTAACTTTGGGATTAGTCAAGGCTAATGATCGGCGGGAGGAAACGCCGACTTGAGCGCCGAGTCACGGGGCCCGCCAGTGAGCCCCGCCAGAGCCAAGCCAGCGTTTGCCGGCCCCCCTGCCCTCGGCTAACCTGCCGCGTCCTTTCCCCACCGGAGATTCTCGATGCCGCAGATGACCATGGTGCAGGCCATCACCGACGCACTGCGCCTGTCGCTGCGCGAGGATCCGCGCGTTGTGCTCCTGGGCGAGGATGTGGGCCGGAACGGCGGCGTGTTCCGCGTGACCGAGGGACTCCAGGCCGAATTCGGCGCCGAGCGCGTCCTGGACACGCCGCTGGCCGAGAACGGCATCGTCGGCGGCGCCATCGGCATGGCACTCTATGGGTTGAAGCCGGTGGCCGAGATCCAGTTCGTGGATTTCATCTACCCGGCGTTCGACCAGATCGTGTCGGAGTTGGCCAAGTTCCGCTGGAGGTCCGCCGGACAGTACTCGTGCCCCGTGGTGGTGCGCGCGCCCTACGGCGGCGGCATCCGCGGCGGGCTTTACCATTCGCAAAGCCCCGAGGCGTATTTCTGTCACACGACCGGGCTCCAGGTGGTGATCCCGTCCACGCCCTCGGACGCCAAGGGCCTGTTGCTCTCGGCCATCCAGGGCGAGGATCCGGTGATCTTCCTCGAGCCCAAGCGGCTCTATCGCAGCACCAAGGAGGACGTGGTGGAAGGTGGCTACACCGTACCGATCGGCAAGGCGCGCATCGCGCGCGCCGGAGAGCACGTCACCGTGCTCGCCTACGGCGCCATGGTGCCGGTGTCGCTCGAGGCCGCCGACCAGGCGGCCGGCCGCGGCTGGAGCGTGGAAGTGCTGGACCTGCGCACGCTGCTGCCGCTCGACACCGAAGCCGTGCTGGCGAGTGTGCGGCGCACCGGTCGCTTGGTCATCGTGCACGAGGCCCCGCGCACGTGCGGCTACGGTGCGGAGCTGTCGGCGCTCGCCGCGGAGCAGGCACTCACCTCGCTGCAGGCGCCGGTGCTGCGCGTGACCGGTTACGACACGCCGTTCCCCTACACGCTGGAACACACCTACCTGCCCGATGCCCGGCGCGTGTTCGCCGCGCTCGAGCACGTGATGAGTTACTGATCATGCTCGTGATCGTCTGGGAATACATGGCGCGGCCCGACCGGCTGGACGAGTTCGAATCACTCTACCGGCCCGACGGTCCGTGGGTGGAACTGTTCAAGCAGAGCCCCGGCTTCGTGAGCACGACGCTCATGCGCGACATCCGCGACCCGCACCGCTTCGTGATCGCCGACCGCTGGATGAGCGAGGAGTCCCACGAGGCTTTCAAGCGCGAGTTCGCGGCCGAGTACCAGGCGCTCTCCGAACGCGGCGAGCGTATGCACCGAGCCGAGCACCTGATCGGCCGTTTCGATTTCGTGGAGTGAACGAGGACAGCATGACCCCCAGCACTTACGAGCTGAAGCTCCCCGACATCGGCGAAGGCGTGGCCGAGGGCGAGATCGTGCGCTGGCTGGTGAAACCCGGCGACACGGTCAAAGAAGACCAGCCGCTGGTCGAGGTAATGACCGATAAGGCGAGCGTGGAGATCCCCTCGCCGCGCACCGGCACGATCGCCAAGTTGCACGTCGAGGAAGGCGCGCTGGTGCCGGTCGGCACCACGATCATCACCATCGAGGTGGCGGGCGGCGCCAGGGTGGCCGCGGCCGCTCCCGCGGCTCACCCTGCCGTCGCCGCGAGCGCCGCCGCGACCACGCCCTCCCCCTCAGCCCCCGGCGTCGAAGTGGCGCGCGTCGAGGCGACGCCCGCGGTGCGCGCCCTCGCCAAGGAACTCGGCGTCGCGCTGGAGAAGGTCACGGGCACCGGGCCCGGCGGGCGCATCTCGGCGGAGGATGTGCGGCGGCTCGCGGCTTCCGGCGCGGTGGCGCCGGAGGCGCCAAAAGCTCCCAAGTCGCCGGAGGCGCCGGCCCCTGCGGATCCAGACACCACCACCTCCCGCATCCCGCTCCGCGGACTTCGCCGGCGCATCGCCGATCACATGCGGCGCTCGCTCTCGACCGCGGCCCAGTTCACGTTCGTGGCGGAGTGCGACTTCACCGTACTGGTCGCGCATCGCGCGCAGGTGGCACCAAGCGCGCAAGCCGCGGGCGTAAAACTCACGTTCCTCGCCTACATTTTCCGCGCGCTGCCGGCCGTGCTGCGCGACTACCCGCTCTTGAACAGCTCGCTCGACGATGAGCGCCACGAGATCGTGCTCAAGAGCGCGATCCACCTGGGACTCGCCACCAACACCGACGAGGGGCTAACCGTTCCCATCGTGCATCACGCCGACCGGCTCGGCCTGTTCGCGCTGGCGCGCGAGATCGACCGGCTCGCCACCGCAGCGCGCGAGCACAAGTTGAAGCTCGAGGAGCTGCAGGGGGGCACATTCACCGTGACCAGCACGGGCGCCAAGGGCGGAGTGCTTGCCACGCCGATCCTGCACCACCCGCAAGTGGCCATTCTCGGCGTGCACTCGATCACGCCCAAGCCGGCGGTGGTGAAGGGCCAGATCGTGGCGCGCGACCTCGGCAACCTGTCGCTGTCGCTCGACCATCGCGTCGTGGACGGGGCGGTCGGCGCCGACTTCCTGTACGCCTTGATCGAGCGGCTCCAGAGCCCGGCAACCTGGCTCACCGATGGAGACGTCGCATGACCGTGGACGAGACGCTCCGTCGCGTGCTCGACGACGAGGGCCGCGAGATCGCGGCGCCGCCGGCCGTGCCCGACGCCGACCTGCGCGCCATGCACCGCCACATGCTCAAGATGCGCCTGCTCGACCAGCGCATGCTCTCGCTCCAACGCCAGGGGCGCATCGGCTTCTACGGCATGGCCACCGGGCAGGAAGCGTCGGTCACCGGCTCGGCCTATCCGCTGCGGAAGGGCGACTGGGTGTTCCACGCGCTGCGCGAGACGGGCGTGTGCCTGTGGCGCGGCACGAGCGTGCAGGAGCTCGTCTGCCAGCTGATAGGCAACTCGGGCGACGTGTTGCTCGGGCGCCAGATGCCCATGCACTTCAGCGACCGCAAGGTGAACTCGGTGGCGTGGTCGAGCGTGATCGGCACGCAGTTGCCGCACGCCATGGGCGCGGCGTACGCCGCGAAACTATTGAAGCACGACACCGTGTGCGTGGGCTATATCGGCGACGGCGGCACGTCCATCGGTGATTTCCACGCGGCACTGAACTTCGCGGCGGTGTGGAAGGTGCCGGCGGTGTTCTTCTGCCAGAACAACCAGTGGGCCATCTCGGTGCCGCTGTCCGCCCAGACCGTGTCGACGAGCATCGCGGTGAAGGCCGTGGCCTACGGCATGCCGGGGCTGCGCGTGGACGGCAACGACCTGCTCGCGGTGATCGCGGCGCAACGCGAGGCCGTGGAGCGCGCGCGCTCGGGCGGCGGGCCCACGTTGATCGAGTCGGTCACGTTCCGCATCGGCGGGCACTCCTCGAGCGACGATCCCACGCGCTATCGCGACGCCGGGCTCGTGGAGGAGTGGGAGAAGCGCGACCCCGTGGCGCGATTCGGCACGTGGCTGCGGGACAAGGGCCTGCTGTCCGACGCCGATGTCGAGCAATGGACCCGCGAGATCCAGGACGAGATCTCGGCGGCGATCACCGCGGCCGAGGCCATGCCCGCCCCCGCCATCGACACGCTGTTCACCGACGTCTACGCCACGCTGCCGCCGCATCTGGCGGAGCAGCTGAAATACGCGCAGGCGCTGGGGCTCGGGACGCGGTTCGAGGGCGCGTTCCCGCTGTGATCGAGGTACTGCCCGGGGCACTCGAGCCCAGGGCTTACTAGCGGTTAGCGGGCGGCAACTTCAACCGGGTGCCCGGCTGGACGCGCTCGGAGACCAGGTTGTTGAGCATCATGATCGCGGGCACGCTCGTCTTCCAGCGCCGCGCGAGCTGCGCGAGCGTCTCGCCGTCCGCGAGCACGACCGACGTGGGCCGCGCATGTGGGGCAGTCGGCGTCGGAGCCGACACCGAAGGCGCCGGCGTCGAGACCTGGGGGGTAGGCGGCGTGGGCACGGGTGCCGTGGGAACCGGAGCTGGCACGGGTGCTGCGACTGCGGGAACGGGCGTCGGCTTGGGCGCAGGCGGCGCAGGAGTCGTGGCGGCCGGCTTGGGCGCGGACACGGTTGCGCGCGGAGCCGGGACCGGCGCCGACGTTGAGGCGCGAGGAGCCTTCGGCGCGCGCGGCGTGACCGTGGTGGTCTGCGGCACGGCGCGATCGCGATCCGCGGAACCTGGGCGGAACGTGAGCCCCATGCGATGCTGCCCCGTGCCGTCGGCGCCCTCAGGCGCGAACGCGTAGTCCAACCACATACCACCCACACCGGTGCCCAGGCCGAACGACGCGCCCGAGAGCCGCTCGCTCGCCGTGCCGCCGAGCTCGCTGCGATAGCCGGCGCGCAGCGCCACCTGCTCCTTCCACATCCACTCGCCGCCGATGCGCACGGCGTTGTAGTAGTGGGTCGGGGACTCGAGGTCGGCGTTCAGGCGCAGGCCGCGCCCGGCGTCGGCCCACGACACGCCGGCCGCGACCACCGCGGGCAGGTCGTAGGTGACGCCGCCATAGCTCATGCCGCCGCCCAGGTGGCGCGCGGCGAGCGCGAAACCGAACGGGCCGGCGTCGCTGCGCAGGCCCGCGTCGAACGCGAAGCCCGAGCCCGACGCGCTGGCGAGCGATTCGTGCACCCATTCGGCGCCCACGCCCACGTCC
This sequence comes from uncultured bacterium, assembly GCA_964418975.1. Lineage (GTDB taxonomy): Bacteria > Eisenbacteria > RBG-16-71-46 > RBG-16-71-46 > RBG-16-71-46 > JAIOPA01. The sequence goes on from CAYQNV010000180.1 coordinate 18,380, forward strand.
ACGCGGCTGCCGAGCCGGCGCGCGACTCGCGCGCCGAGCGCCAGGTCCGTCGCCGACAGCGTGCCGGTGGGATTGTTCGACGCGTCGCGGCCATCGATGCCGCCCTCGCGCTGGAACAGCGTCTGCAGCGCCCAGCGCGTGTCGCCGCCGGCGATGCGACCGCCGGCCGCGAACCAGTCCTGCGTTGCGCCGCCCGGCAGCGGGGCGTGCGTGATCGAGAACTGCAGGGCGTCGAGGCGAGCGAGCGAAGCGGGATTCCACGACGCCGAGGCGAGGTCGCGCCCGCCGGCGAGCGTCGCACCGCCCATGGACAGCACCGAGGCGCCGCTGCCGACCGAGAGGAAGCTGCCGGCAGCGGTGCCGGCGGCTTCGCCCGCCGCGAAGGCGGGTCGCGCGCAGGCGAATGCCGCCGCGCACACGAACAGCGTCAGGCAACGCGAGTGCGTGAGGGTTCGCATCATGCGGGTCCTCATGGAAGTCGTCGTTCGCGCCAACATGCGAGGAATCACGGCGTCCTCAAGATGCGCACGAGGCGGCGCACGTCGCCCACGCGCAACCATGCGCGGTAGACGCCGGGCGCGGTGGCACGGCCTGACTCGTTGCGGCCGTCCCACACGATCACGTACGGGCCGGGGGCGGCATTTCGAACATAGAAGGTGTGCACATGCTGGCCCGCGCCGTCCTGGATCTCGACGGTGGCGTCGTAGGGCCCGGCCGCGGGCACCTCGAGGGGAATGCTCACGCTGCCGCCCACGGGACTCGGGTTGGGGAACGGTGCTTCGACATTCCACTCGCTGATCCCGCCGGCGGTGAGGTAGACGCGGAATGGGGCGGTGCGCGCGCTCTCGTTGCCCGTGCCGTCCACAGCCGAGACGGCGTACCAGAGCGAGAGCGAGTCGGGCGTGGTGCTGTCCAGGAATTCGTTCGTGGTGGCCGCCGACGAGGTGAGCCGCACCATCGTGCCGCCGGAGGTGAGCGCGCGATACACGTGATAGCCGGCCAGGTCGGGCTCCGCATTCGCGGACCAGCGCAGGCGCACGTCGCGCACCGGCTCGACCGTGGCGGACATGCCCGTCGGCGTGGCGGGTGGCGCCGTGTCGAGCATGCGCGCCACGAACAGCGAGCCGTTGATCGCCGACTGGCGATTCACGTCGTCACGCGCACGCGCGGCGAACCACAGGTCGCGCGAGCGGTCGAGCCCCCCGATGGTCATCTGGTGCGCGGTGCCGGGGGCACCCGGCGCGGGCACGCCCGCGACCGCGGTCGCGCTGGCCCAGTTCGCCTCGGTGATCGCCGCGGTCGCCCAGCGGATCTCCATGCCGGTCGCGTTGCCCGTGAGGCTGTCGTCGCCCACATCCGTCCAGGACACCGTCACCGACGTGTTGCCCGTGCCCACGAGTACGAGTGCTACCGGCGCGGGGCGCTCGAGATCGGTCGAGGGAAGCGTGGCCGCAGAGATGATGTTCGAGAGACCGGAGAGATTGCCGACCTCATCCGCCGTGCGCAGCGCAAACCAGTAAGTCGTCCCCGGCATGAGCCCCGAGGCCAGCGCGGATTCGGTGCTGCCGGCGATCGCGGGCGAAGCCACGCCCGTCACCGGCGTGGCCTGGAGGAAGTCGGCCAGCGTGGCGATGGGCGAGAGCGAGCGGCGCACGTCGTAACGCGTGGCCTGGCCCGTGAGGTCGTCGTCACCCGGCGCGGTCCACGCCAGCGTGATGCTGGTCTCGGTGACCTGGGCGAGCGCAGGAACGGGCCCACCCGCGACGAGCAGGAGGGCGGCTCCAATGGCGAAATGCAGAGCACGGGGCGACATCCGGTTCGCTGGCTCCTCCGCGACGCGTTCGTGAGGGTGCATGGCTGGATGAGGGATCGCGTGAATCGGTTACGGGGGCTCCGGCGACGGCCGGGCCGAGCAACCGGGGCGGTCAGGCGACAGCAACATGCATGCCCGCAATGCGGGCTGCGGAACGAGAACTCGGTCCCGCCGTGCAGGGACCCATGGACACCGGCGCGACGCAGGCTGTAGCGTCCGGTTGGGACACCCGCCTCCGAGGCCGGCTCGCCGGACAGCCGTGCGTCCTGCACGACAGCGGAGGGCAATGTGGCACAGCGTCTGAGCGAGTGGCAAGACTAAACGTCGTCAATTCCAAGTAAACGCCCGCGACGCGAATCCCTCTCCCGGCCGTCAGGACGGACTCCCGGCACGAGATTCTCGGATCCCGCGTGACCGGTCGTTGACGCCGGCCCAACCCGCTCCGTATCCTTGATGTTCGCGACCTTCTTTCCCTTCACGGCCGTGCCGTGCAACTGCGCCTTCCCAGGCCGCTCGCTTCGGATGGAACCGCTCGGCGGACCTCAATCCGAACGGCTCGCGCGTACGCACGCGTTTGCCGGTCGAGCCACCGAAGCTTCCCAGCGGGAAGCTTCTTCTTCCCTCGGCCCACTTACATGACCGCCTCCCTCCTCTCCCTGCTTCGTCGTGTTCCCGCGTCGCGACAGCGCGCCGCGGCAGCGTTCGCGTGCCGCGCGCCGGTCACGCAAGCCGCTCGCCGGATCGCACGATGAGCCTCGCGGAGCGCTTCGCTGCGCGTCGGTTGGGAGAGCTGCTCATCGAGCACGCCGGCGCCACCAATGCCCAGCTCGATCATGCGCTCGGCGCGCGTCTCGACCGTCGCGAGCGACTCGGGCAAGCACTCGTGCGGCTCGGATACTTTTCCGAGAGCGATATCGTGGACGCGCTCGCTCGCCAATTCTCGCTGGGGGTGGCGGACACGGAGAAGCTCACCACCGCCAGTCGCGAAGCGGTGCAGCTCGTGCCCGAACACCTCGCTCGCGAATCGCAGGTGTTGGCACTCGCGCGCCATGGCAGCGTGCTCGAGGTGGCGGTGAGCGATCCACTCGACGTGCTGTCGCTGGATCACCTGCGCGCGCTCACCGGCTGCACACTTCAAGTTTACGTGGCCAGGCCCACCGAGCTGTCCGAGGCCATCGACCAGTTCTATTCCGAGTTGCGGGCCACCGAGCACCTCGGGCGGATCCTCGACAAGATCGACCTCACCTCCACCGCGTCCGTGGACCAGGAAGTGGACCTCGCCGCGCTGCGCCAGCAGGTCGAGGACGCGCCGGTCGTGAGGCTCGTGAACCTCATGATCGCCGAGGCCATCGACGCGCGCGCCAGCGACATCCACGTGGAACCCTCGCGCGACCGGGTCACCGTGCGCTTCCGCATCGACGGCGTGCTGCACGAGGTCATGAAGCCGCCCAAGAATCTCCAGATGGCCATCACCTCGCGCATCAAGGTGCTCGCCGACCTCGACATCGCCGTGCGCCTGCTGCCGCAGGACGGCCGATTGAGCGTGCACCTGCCCGATCGCGAAGTGGACTTGCGCGTGTCCACGCTGCCCACCTCGCATGGCGAGAAAGTGGTGATGCGCCTGTTCGACAAGAGCGCATTCGAGCGCCGGGTGGAGAACCTGGGCCTCGAAGGCGCCACGCTCGAGGCATTCCGACTCGCCATCCGGCAGCCCTACGGCATGATCCTGATCTCGGGCCCGACCGGATCGGGCAAGACCACCACGCTCTATTCAGCACTTCAAGACATCAAGACCGTGCACCGCAACCTGGTCACGGTCGAGGACCCGATCGAGTACCACATCGAAGGCGTCGCGCAGGTGCACGCGAACCAGAAGGTCGGCATGACGTTTGCGCGCGCGCTGCGCTCGATCCTGCGCCAGGACCCGGACGTCATCATGGTGGGCGAGATCCGCGACGGCGAAACGGCCGACATCGCGGTCAAGAGCGCGCTCACCGGCCACCTCGTGTTCTCCACGGTGCACGCGAACGACGCTCCCGGCACGCTCACGCGCCTCGCCGACATGGGAGTGCCGCGCTACCTCGTGGGATCGGCCATGGCGTTGGTGATGGCGCAGCGCCTCGTGCGCCGCGTGTGCGAACGCTGCAAGGAGTTGATCCTGCCCGAGCCGGAACAGCTCGCCGCGTTCGCTGCCGACGCCGAGTTGCTGCGCGGGCACCCGGTGCCGCGCGGCCGCGGCTGCATGGCGTGCAAGCAGACCGGCTACACCGGTCGCGTCGCGTTGTTCGAGGTGCTCGAGCTGTCGCGCGCCATCCGCCGGCTGGTACTGGACGGCGCGAACGAGGACGAGATCAAGAAGCGTGCGCTCGCGGACGGGTTCGTGACGCTGCGCAAGGCGGGTATTCGCAAGGTCATCGAGGGCATCACCACGCTCGACGAGGTGCGCTCGGCCACGCTGGGAGACACGGACTGATGCCGAGCTACTTCTACCGCGCCCGTGACACGTTCGGCCGCGCCCACGAGGGCGTCGAGGTGGCCGCGTCCGAGGACGAGGTGTTGCGCGCTCTGTCGCAGATGCAGCTGACGCCCGTGCTGATCGAGGCGCGCGGCATGAACGGTGCGGCGGCCGTCGCCGTGGGCCTGCCCGGTGCCACGTCCGTCGAAGGCGGGCACGCGCCCCGACTCCGCCACCTGTTACGCCGCCCGGTGCAGCATGGTTCGGTGGCGCTGTTCGCGCGCCAGCTTGCCACCATGATGTCGGCGGGCCTGCCGTTGGTGCGCGCGCTGCGCTCGATCGCCCGCGACCACACCGACCGGCGCCTGAGTGGCATCCTGGAGCAGGTGAGCGACGACGTGCAGAAGGGCGAGTCGCTGGCCACCGCGCTCGGACGACATCCCTATGCGTTCGGCGAGGTGTTCGTGAGCCTGGTGCAAACTGGCGAGGTGAGCGGATCGCTCGATGAGGTGATGATGCAGACCGCCGGCTACCTCGAGCGCGCCGAGTTGTTGCGGCTCAAGGTCGAGGCGGCGCTGCGTTACCCGACGTTCATCCTGTCGTTCGCCGGCGCCGTGCTCGCGGCGATGTTCTTCAAGATCGTCCCCATGTTCTCCGACATCTACGCCCGCTTCGGCGTGGAACTGCCCGCCCCGACTCGCCTGCTGCTCGCGATCAGCCACGCGCTCACGGCGAACGCGCTGGTCGTGCTCCTGGCCGCCGTCACCGGCGTGGTCTCGCTGGTGCTGTGGCTGCGCACCGAAGAGGGGCGTATCCGCTTTGATGGGATGAAGTTCCGGGTGCCGCTCTTTGGAGGTCTGGTGCGCATGTATGCTATGACGCGTTACGCGCGCACGCTCGGCATCCTCGTGGGGAGCGGCACGAACATCCTCTATGCGCTCCGAGTGCTCCAGCCGGTCCCCGGAAACCGCATGATCGGGCGGGCCATCGAGAGTGTGCGCACTCAGGTCGAGGGCGGCTCGTCCCTGTCGCGCGCGATGGTCCAGACCGGGGTCTTCCCCGACATGTTGGTGCAGATGACGGCCACGGGAGAGGAGACCGGGCGGTTGGACGAGATGCTGTCGCGCACGGCGGACTTCTACGAGCAACGGGTGACCGCGAAAGTGGAGGGTCTGTCGTCGCTGGTGGAACCGGTGGCCATCGTGCTGCTCGGCCTGGTGATCGCGCTGATGCTGGTGGCGCTCTACCTGCCGATCTTCAACCTCGGTCACGCGATGCGATCGGGGATCCTGAGCCCGTCGTGAACGAGCGGCGCCGCCGAACAATTGGACCGAAATCGAGGGGGGTGGCAGACATGAACAGGAACGCGAAGGGCTTCACGCTGATGGAGCTCATGGTGGTGATCGTGATCGTGGCGATCCTGGCCGCGGTGGCGGTCCCGCTGTACGTGAACTACGTGAAGGACGCGCAGCGCACGGAAGCGAAGGGCGCGATCGGCGCGGTCATCACGGCCGAGCAGACCTTCTTCCAGGTGAACGGCATGTACACCGATGACACGTTCGTCACGAACCCGGTGGCCGGGGGACCGCAGAAGCTGAACGCCGATCTCACCGACGCTCTCACGAATTGGGACATCCAAGTGACTGGTGCCAGCACGACTGGATTCACGGTGACCGCCACAGGCAAGGGGTCCACCGCTGGTCGTCGAGTCGAGTTGATCTACTCACGAACCGCGCAACCCCAATGGGACGAGCAGTAGCAGGTTGCGTGAATTCCTACGTCCAGGACTGCCAGTTCGCGGCCAAGGGACTCGCACCCTGATGAAGTGATGGTGTCCGCATGCTGAACGAACGAGGCTTCTCCCTCATGGAGGCCCTGACCGCCGCGACCGTCGCCGTGATCGCCGTGCTCGGGCTGGCCTATTCCTTCGGTGTGGGACGCGGGCTCGTGGACCGCTACGAGCTGGCGCGCGCCGCCTTGGGCGAAGCGCAGTCGCAACTCGAGGCGCTTACGCTGGTGGCTTCGAACGACCCGGTGCTCGCGCTTGGCTACGTAGCTCCGCTCACGCCATTCCGCTACGAGGGCGTCACGCGCGGCAGCCAGAACTGGCGGGTGGTCGCCTACGATGAGCCCAACTTACCCGGCACCGCGAATCTCAAACGCGTACTCATGACCGTTCGCTGGCAACTGGACGCGCGGCAGGACTCGCTGACGTTGGAGCGCCTGTGGCTGCCCTGAACGGTCCGGCGCGTGGCGAGGGCGGCCTCACGCTCACCGAGGTGGCCGTGGTCATGATCCTCGGCACGCTCATCATGGTCGGCATCGTGGGGTTCTACCTTGCCAGTCAGGGCGTCTGGCTGGACAGCTCGACCCAGGTCATCACGCAGCGCGAAGCGTCGCTGGTGGCGTCGGCCATACGCGACAGCGTGCGCAGGTCGGGAAGGGCGGAGGTGGCGTCGGTCCCGGACGCGCAGCACCAGCAGTTGGCGCTATTCCACGCGGACGAGTCAGTGCCCCACTACTACTTCTGGTGGAATGCCGCGGACTCGCTCATCTACGCGGGCACGACGGTAGGCGGCGCGGGCTCGGGCCCCATGGTGGTCTCGCACGCCGAGCGATTCCAGTTCATCAAGACCGAGAGCACCGTGCGCATGGACCTGCGGCTGCTCACCGCAAACGGCGACGGCGTGGACATGAGCGCCTACGCGGTGTTCAAGAACTGATGTGCCCGCACCAGCCCGAACCGGCCGCGAGCGAGCGTGGATTCCTGCTCGTCGGAGTGGTCATGTTCATGCTGGCGCTCACCATCCTCGGCCTGTCGCTGTTCGCGCTGTCCAGCTACGAGGCGCAGTTCTTCAACGCCTCCGCCGCGCGCGAACAATCCCTGCAGAGCTCCGAGAGCGGCATGGAGGTTGTGAAGGCGCTGCTCGCGATGGACCCGCCGCGGCTGGAGAACGCCCAACTCGCCGTAGGTCAGTTCGGCGTCACCAGCGCGATGGCCTACCAGTGGCGCAGCGACTTGCCCGCCGACACGGTTTCGCAAGGTCCCGTGAACTGGGACAGCACGGTGGTCATCGTGGTCTCGGCGCGACACCGCGCCGAAGAGCGCACGCTCCAGGCGCGATTCATCCCCACTTCAGGCGAAAACCCCTACCAGCGGCTCATCACCGCGGGGCTGGGGATCCACTACGACACGGAGGAGACCTCGGACCCCTCCGCGTTCCACCTTCACGGCAGGGTGTGGCAGCACGTGCAGACGGCCTCGGACACCGCCTGGACCGACTACGTGACGTGGACCTCCGGGCGGCCCATCGAGCCTTCCCCGACCGCGCAACCGATGGCCGACGCGTTCGTGGACGCGAACCTGCCCACGGCCTCGGACCCGACCCAGGTCGAGTTCGAGCATATCTACGCGTTCCAGCTCGAGTTCCTGAACTTCGGATGGGGTCCGAAGTACTTCAGGAGTCCCGACTCGCCCACGGACCCGGACACGCAGGACGACCCGGAGTATCAGGACTACACGTTCTATACGCACCACCCATTGGAGATCACCATTCGTGGCACGGTGGTGTGGGTGGTGCCCGAGGGCATCTGCTTCCGGAACCACGTGACCGTTGTGACGGAGGGGGGCGCACCGGGCACGCTCGTGATCGTGGCCAAGGCGAACGGCCGGGACCCCGGCCACGAGAACCACGGCATCTGGTTCCAGGGTGGCCTTGAGGTCACCGATAGCAATGCGCGTGTGTACCTCGTGAGCCAGGGCGACATCGGCGTCACGCATGGCCATGATTCGAACGCAGGCCGGGAGTCCCGCGCCGTCTCGATCGTGGCCGGCGGCGACGTGGCGATCGGCGGGCCCAATCCGGATCATCGGGACCGGCTCTTCTACCATGCCGACACGATGGACGCGCTCGGCGAGCTGTTGCTCGCCCAGGGTGCGCTGCCGCGCGTGGCCGGCGGCACCGGCACCACATTCGCGCTCGCGCGCAAGAGTTGGCTCGAGACCACGCCTCGGTGATACTCGCCCGATGAAGCTGCGAATGGGCGCGCGCGTGTGGGCGGGGCTCGACATCGGGTCATACAGCGTCAAGCTCGTGGCCCTGCCGCCCGGTGGCGGCCGCTGTCGCTTCGCCGAGGCCGTCATCCCGAGCGCGCTCGCCAGCGAGGACGAGGTGCCCGCCGCGATCCTGGCCGGGCTCATCGGCGACTGCATGTCACGCATCGAGCTGTCCGCGCGCGCGTTCCGCGGTATCGCGGTGGGCGTCTCTGGCCCCGACGTCATCGTGAAACAGGTCTCGCTCCCGCTCATGGAAGAGATCGAGGTGGCGAGCGCGCTGCGCTTCGAAGCCCGCAAGCACCTGCCGTTCGATGTGCAGACCATGGTGCTCGATCACCAGGTGCTCGGCCGGAACTTCACCGAGCGCCGCATCGACGTGCTGCTCGCGGCCGTCTCGCAGCAGCGCCTCGACCGGGCGCTCGCACCGCTCCGTGAGCTGGGGCTCGAGGCCGACATCGTGGACGCCACGCCGTTGGCGCTCGCGAACGCGCTCCACCATGCGGCCACACGCGACGCCTCATCCGAGAACGAGCCCCGCTTGCTGCTCGACCTCGGGCATCAAGGTTCGTGGCTCACGCTGCGACAGGCGTCGCAACCGTTCTTCTCGCGACGGCTCGAATGGGGTGGCGCCGAGCTGTCGCGGGCGATCGCGGTGTCGTTCGGTGGTGCGTTGGATCGCGCCGATGCGTGGAAGCTGGACGCCGGCGCCTCGCTCAACCAGTCTGGCCTCGAGGCGATTGCCGCGCGCCATGCCGTGGACCGGCTGGCCGAGGAGGTGCGGCGTTCGCTCGCGTTCTACGGCACGCTCGCCCAGCTTCCCGAACGTTTGTCGCTGCGCGTGTGCGGCGGCACCAGCCGGCTCTCCGGACTCACCGCACGGCTGAGCGAGGCGCTCGGCGTGCCGGCGACGCCGTTCTCGCCGCTCGACGCCCTCGACCGCGGGGTGCGCGCCCCGACCGGCGGCCCGCAGTACGCGCAGGCGTACGGTCTCGCGCTGAGGGCGGCGTGAACAATATCCTGTTCCAGGTGAACTTCCGGCGCGAGGCGTTTCGACGCGAGCGCGCCGAAGCGCGCCGCCGCGCCGTTGGACTGGGCGTGCGGCTCGCCTACTTCGGCGCGCTCGGCGTGATCATCGGACTCTATGGCCTCAACTGCTCCGAGCTGGACACGCGCACTCGACACCTGGAGCGCCAGCTCGCGCGCCAGCGCGCGATGCAGGTGGGCGGCGCGGATTGGACGCCTCCGCCGGCCGAAGCCGCGGTCGCCGAGCCGTGGGTGTCCGACATGGTGCGCTGGCGCGATCTGCTTGCGCGCCTGCCGCGACTGCTGCCCCAAGGCGCGCGGCTCACGAGCCTCCAGTTCAATCCCGAGGGCGTCTCCGGCGGCGAGCGCAAGCTGCTGCTCACCGGCGTGTTGCGGGTGGACGCGCGGCACGACCGCATGGCGGGCGTGACCGACTTCGTCACGCTGGTGTCGCGCGACTCGCTGTTCTCCGCGCAGTTCAAGAGCGTCCGTCTCGTGTCCACGCGCTCGCGCGAGGGCAGCCCGGACGCCGAGTTCCAGCTGGAGTGCCGATGAGTCCCCCCTCGCTGATGCGCCGATTCTGGGCCGCGGTGCTGGCCCTGTTCGTGGCGGGCGCGCTGTGGTCGGTGGACACGTTCACGTTCGCTCCGCTGGCGTCGCAGTATCGCACCCAGCTCACCCATGCCGGCGAGATCGGCGCATCGCTCGATCCACGCCTCGCGGCAGCTCCGCTCCCGCCGCGCGTGACCGATCGGCTGCGCGCCAACTCGGTCGCGGCCGCCGACGCGAGCCGCCTGATCCAATCGGGCTTCCTCGCCACCGATCTCGTGCGCCGCGTGTCCGAAAAGGCGGTGGTGTGCGGCATCGATGTGGCCGCCTCCCAGCCCGGCACCGCCTCGCAGACCGCCACCACGCTGGAAGTGCGCGCCGAGCTCCGGCTGCACGGGCGTTACGAGCAGGTCGTGCGACTCCTGGACGACCTCGCGAGCGAGGGCACGTTCTATCGCGTCGAGGAACTGTCCGTGGTGCCGCTGCCGGCGGGCCTCGTGCAGGCGGACCTGCAGCTCGCCCGCATGTTGCTCAAGCGCGGAACGTCGCTGCGATGAACCACGACCCGGTCGCGTGGGTGACGCGTGTGGTGGCGGTCGCCGTCATGGCGGGCGTGGTGGCGCAGACGCTGGCCGCGCTGGGGGTGACCGGCGCGTTCGGCTGGCGCGTGGCCACGGTGCGCGTGGCCGTTCCGCATGCCTACCAGGCCCTGGACCGCGCGATCGATCGGCGCGACCCCGCGTTCTCGCTGGCCCAAGTGCGCGACCCGTTCGAGTTCCGGCACGCTCCGCCCGATTCCCTGCCGCCTTCGCCCCCGCCGCGCCGCGTCCGGCCAGTGGTGATCGCCGACCCCGTCCTCACGGCCATCGTGTGGGACAATGACCCGCGCGCCCTCGTGCGCTGGAAGGACCGCACCTGGACCATCCGCGAAGGCGGGTTGTTCGACGAGTTCCAGGTGGTGAGCATCACCCGCGACCAGGTACGCCTGTCGCGGGGCGCTGTCACCATCGTGCTGCAACGCAGCAACCTCGGAGACTGACGTGAACCCTTTGGCGCCCCGATTGGTCCTGTTCGCCGCGCTCGCGGCGCTGTCGTTCGTACCCACTCAACCCCTGCACGCCGCAGCTGACCTCGGGCGGCGCATCAGCCTGGACGCCGACGATGCCTACCTGCCGGCCGTGCTCAAGATCCTCGCCGAGAAGGGCGACTTGAACATCGTCACCGGTCCCGGCGTGACCGCGGGCAAGATCACCATCCATCTCAAAGATGTTCCGGTGGAACAGGCGGTGAACCTGGTGGTGCGCGCCGCGGGACTCGCCTACGAGCGCATCGGCAATTCGATCCTCGTCGCGGACTTGAAGTCGCTACAGGACGAGACGGGGCTCTCCTCCTACACCATCGCGCTCCAGTACGCCGATGCCACCGAGGTGCAGGTCGCGCTGAGCGGAGTGTCGGACAAGATCCAGGTGGACCGCGGCGGCAACCGGCTCATCATCGTGACCTCGCCGCGCGTGATCGCCGAGATCCAGGCCATCGTGGCCGAGATGGACAAGCCTGCGCGCCAGGTCATGCTCGAGGCGCGCGTGATCGAGGTGAGCACGGACGGGCTCAAGAAACTGGGCATCGACTGGGATCTGTTGAGCCGACAGGGCTTCACGTTCGTGGAGGCGAACAACTCCGGCACGTTCGACGGCAATCTCGAGGAACCGGGCCCGCTCACCGACGCCCAGGGCATCGAGGGCACGCCCGGTACGTACGACGTGTGGAAGTTGCGCAACTTCAACCGCCTCCCCAAGGTGTTCCGCGCATTCCTCGACCTGTTGATCCGTGACGGCAACGCACGCGTGCTGGCGAGCCCCAAGCTGGTCACGCTCAATGGTAAAGAGGCCAGCATGCTGGCCGGGCAGCGCATCCCTTACCTCGTGAGCCAGACGGTGTTCGCGGGCGGTGCGGCCGCGCCGACCCAGTCGGTTCAACGCGAGGAGGTGGGCATCAAGCTGTCCATCACGCCGCTCATCAATGCCGACGGCTACATCACCGTGCGCATCCGCCCCGAGGTCAGCTCGGTCACGGGCTTTCGCGGCAGCCAGAATGACCTGCCGGTGGTCTCCACGCGCCAGGCCGAGACCACGGTTCGGCTGAAGGACGGCAGCTCGGTGGTGATCGGCGGCCTCCTGAGCGAGGAGAAGACGACCTCGCGCACAAAGGTGCCGCTGCTGGGCGACATCCCCTGGCTCGGGGCGCTGTTCCGCCACGAGAACGTCACGATGAGCAAGCGCGACCTGGTGATCGAGGTGACACCACGCCTGCTGCCGGAGCCGGTCAAGTGAGGTCAGTGGCTCAAAACCCCACGTGGCGACCCACGGTCATCACGCCGGCCATCCAGCCCACCCACGCGCCGAGCGCGGCGGTGAGCGCGACCGTGACCAAGCCCATGCCGGCAGCGGCGAGCAACGGGGTGTCCCGCCGATAGCGGTCGAGTTGCACGATCAGGAGCGGGACGAGCACGCCCTTGAGCAGCACGAACGCCAGCCAGGACTGGTGCGCGACCGGCGCGAGGAATGGATTACCCTCGCGGTTTCCGAACCAGTGGATGCCCACCGCGGTGGCGAACAGGTCGAGGCTGTTGGCCAGCACGGCCATGAACAGGATGAGACGCATCTCGGAAGGGCCCCGGCGGGAGAAGAACTCGAGAATGGTCGCATTCTGACGACGCCGGGTCGCTCGCTCAAGCAAAACGAGAGGGAACTTGTTCGTGACGAGCATGGATTACTCCATCGGCACTTTCTGCTTTTTACTTGGGGCGGTGTTCGGGAGCGCCGTGACCGCCCTGTCGTGGCGCCTGCCGCGAGGGGAGTCGTGGGCGCAGGGCCGTTCTCGCTGCCCGGCTTGCGGCCATGAGTTGGGGCCGCTCGAACTGGTCCCCCTCGCAAGCTGGTTGTTCGCCCGCGGGCGGTGCCGCTCGTGCAAAGCTCGCATCGCGGTGCGCTACCCGCTGATCGAGCTCTCGTGCGCGACGTGGGCCGTGCTCGCCTGGCTCAAGCTCGGTCTGGTCCTGGCGCTGGCTCCCGTGTTGCTGTGGGGATGGGTGCTCGTGGCGCTCACGGTGATCGATCTCGATTTCCAGTTGTTGCCGGATGCGCTCACGTTTCCCGGAACGCTGCTCGCCGTCGCCGCCGCGCTGCTGGGCCCCGGCTCGCGCCATGCGCTGTTCGGCATGGTGGTGGGCAGCGGCTACCTGTGGCTGTTCGCGTGGGGCTGGCGCACGTTCCTGAAACGCGAGGGAATGGGCGGCGGCGACATCAAGCTGGCCGCGATGTTCGGCGCGTTGCTCGGGCCAGTGGGAGCCTTCCTCACCATCACGCTCGCCGCGTTCGGCGGCGCGTTGGCCGGAGCGCTGCTCATGGCGCGCGGCAAGGGCGGCATGCGCACCGAGTTGCCGTTCGGCACGTTCCTGGCGCCGGCCTCGATGGCCGTTTACCTGTGGGGCGATCGCTTGGCGAATGCCTACCTCGGGCTCATCGCCCGCTGAGCGCTCCGGCTTGAAAGGTGGAGCGCGCCACGCTAGCTTGAGGGCTTCGCCGCCCATGGCAGGGCCGCCGTCCGCGCTCCCCGCCCGCGGCCCGGAGAATCCGGTAATGCCCCCCTGCCCCGCCCCACCCGCTCAGTTTCGACTTCGACGTGCCCGCGCGCTCGCCGCGCTGCCGCGCCTGGGCCTGCTTGCGGTGTTCGCGTTGCTCGTGCTGCCCGGCTGCTCGATCAAGCGCTATGCATTGAAGAGCGTGGCGAACTCGCTCACCAGCGGCACCGACGTGTTCGGCACCGACGACGATCCCGAACTGGTGCGTGATGCGCTGCCATTCGGATTGAAGACCATGGAGTCGCTGCTCGCGGCACTCCCCGAACACGAGGGCCTGCTGGTCACGCTGTGCAAGGGCTACACGCAGTATGCCTACGCCTATGTGCAGTCCGAGGGCGATCTGCTGGTGAACGCCGACTACCCGCGGGCCACCGCGCTGCACGAGCGCGCGTACCGCCTGTACCTGCGTGCGCGGGGGTTCGGCCTGCGAGCGCTCGCCTTGCGTCACCGCGGCATCTCCGACTCACTCGCGCTGGCGCCGGATCGCGCCGCGGCCGGCCTGTCGCGGCGCGACCTGGCGCCGCTCTATTGGACGGCGGCCAGCTGGGGCTCGGCCATCTCGCTTGGAAAAGACCGGCCCGAGATGCTCGCTGACCTGCCGGCGATTCGGGCGTTGGTCGAGCGTGGGCTCGTCCTGGACGAGCGCTACGAAGCCGGCGCGTTTCATGAAGCGGCGATCCTGCTGGACGCCCTGCCCGAGGTGATGGGCGGCTCGGCGGTATCGGCTCGGCGACACTTCGCGCGCGCCGTGGAGTTGTCCGGCGACAGCCGCGCGTCACCCTACCTGACGCTCGCCCAGAGCGTATCCGTGATGAAACAGGATCGCGCGGAGTTCCGGCGCCTGCTCGAACGGGCGCTGGCGTTCGACGTGAACCGCGATCCCTCGCAGCGACTCGCCACCATCGTGCTCCAGCGCAAGGCCCGCGCGCTGCTCGAGCGCCAGGACGAGTTCTTCCTCGATGACGCCGGCATCCCCGAGCCCCCCACGACCCAGGAGAAACGATGACCCGCCTGCCGTACCGTTCGTTGCTCGCGCTCCCGCTGCTCGCCGCCCTGATGCTCACCGCGGCGCCTGCCCTCGGGCCCGGTCACGCACACGCCCAAGCGTTGGTGGTGAAGCTCGCCACGCTCGTTCCCGAGGGCTCGGTGTGGGACAAGGCGCTCCGCGACATGGGTGCCGAGTGGTCGAGCACCACGCAGGGGCGTGTGACGCTGCGCGTCTATCCCGGCGGCGTTGCGGGTGACGAACCCGACGTGGTGCGCAAGATGCGCATCGGACAGCTGCAGGCGGCCGCCATCACCACGGCGGGCCTGGCTTCCATCGACCCGGCATTCAACGTGTTCAACGTGCCGATGTTCTTCACGTCCTACCCCGAGCTCTACGCCACGCTCGACAAGCTCGAACCTGTGCTGCGCCAGCGGCTCGAGGCCAAGGGCTTCATGCTGCTGTCCTGGGGCCACGGCGGTTGGGTGTACTTCTTCACCAAGACGCCGGTCGCGACGGTGGATGCGCTGCGCAAGTCAAAGATGTTCATCTGGGCCGGCGACGACCAGATGGTGAGCGTGTGGAAGGGCAAGGGCTTCAACCCCGTGCCGCTCGCCGCCATCGACATCATGACGGGGCTTCAGACCGGGATGATCGACTCCTACCCCACCACGCCGCTGCTCGGGCTCACGCTGCAGTGGTACCGGCAGACGCCCAACATGGTGGGCATGGGCATGGCGCCGCTTGTGGGCGGCCTGGTCATGACCAAGGCGGCATGGACGAAGCTGCCCCTGGCGGACCGTGCCAAGGTGCAGGCGGCATGCGATCGCATGGAGAAGCGGCTCGAAGTGGAGGTGCCGCACCAGGACACCACCGCCGTGGGCGAGATGCAGAAGCGCGGGCTCAAAGTGAACCCGGTCACACCTGCGAACGCCGTTCAGTTCCGCGCGGTGGCCGAGGACTTCGCCACGTCCATGGCGGGCATCCGCATTCCGCCCGACGTGCTGGCGCTGGCACGCAAGGAGCGGGACGCGTTCCGCACGCGGACCCGCGGCGCGCACTAGCGCGGCGGGCTCAGGCCACGCGCCTGGCCGCCGGCGGCACCTCGCGCAGTCCACCGCTCGCCTGGCTTGCGAACGCCGCGCTCGAAGTCTGGTCCACGCGCAGCTGTTCCAGCAGCGAATGCACGGCGAACGCCACGCCGACCATGGTCGTGAACGATGCCATCAGCTCGCCGCGCGCGGCGTCGTTCGCGAACACCCAGGCGAACACCACGGCCACCAGCGTGACGGCGTTGGCCTGCGCCAGCGGCAGCCAGTCGTGGCCCAGCCCCGGAGCTTGCATGGCTTGCAGCTGCGAGAGTCGCGTGAACCACTGCGCGCCATCACGGTCCTGCTCGTAGGTCTCCTGTACGTAGCCTTCGATCAGCCGCGCCTCGCGCCTCGCGCGTAGCGTCAGGTAAAAACCGAACGCCGCGCACAGCACGGCCGGGAGCATGAGCCCGGGGCTCCGCGCCGAAAGCGCACCCGCGATCAACACGGCGGACGTCACCGCAGAAGCGGTCCAGCACAACATCGAGGTCCGGGCGATGTCGCGCGCGCGGCTCATCAGCGCGGCGTATTCCTGTTCCCGGATGGATTGGGTTCCGAGCATGGCACCCTCGCTTTCAGTCCTCTGGGGGACGGCTCCGATTCTCGGGGCCGCCATGGGCATCGGCCGAACCGCGCCCGGAGATGAGCCCGGCGCGATGGTGGCCGCGGCGTTGCCTCCCGGGCGCGCCGGTGCGAGATTCGCGCCCCCGACCCCACCCACGTCCCCGGAGGCCCCACGATGCGAGCCCTGCCGCTGCCCCGCTGCCTGTGGAGCACCCTCGGGGTGCTCGTCCTGCTGCTCGCCCCCGCCCCGACTCGCGGTGCGGAACCGGGCACGCTCGGCTACTACCGATTCCCGAGCGTGCGCGGCAACACCGTCGTGTTCACGGCTGAGGGCGATCTGTGGAAGGTCCCGCTCGAGGGCGGGCTCGCGCAGCGGCTCACGTCGCATCTCGGCGAGGAGACGCGCGCCGCGCTCTCGCCCGACGGACAGTGGCTGGCGTTCTCCGCCACGTATGACGGCCCGACCGAGGTGTACGTCATGGCGATCGAGGGCGGTATCCCCCGCCGGCTCACGTGGGACGGACTGCGGGCGCTCGTCGTGGGTTGGACGCCGGCCGGCGAGGTGATGTTCACGTCACGGCGCGACTCGGGCTTTCCCGCGGGCCGGTTGTCCGCCGTGGACCCTGTCTCGGGCGCGCGCCGCGCGCTGCCGCTGGCGCAGGCGTCCGAAGGCGCCTGGGACGGCACGACGCTGGTGTTCACGCGGCAGGAGCCCAACATCAGCTTCACGCGCCGCTACCGCGGCGGCACGATCCAGCAGCTGTGGCGCTGGGACGGCGGCCGCGACGAAGCGCGCCCACTCCTCGTCGGCGATTCGGCCGCGAGCCGCACGCCCATGCCGTGGCAGGGGCGCCTGTACTTCGTGGGCGACCGGAGCCTGGACATGAACCTGTGGTCGGTCCAGGCCGACGGCGGCGACGCCCGCCAGCACACGTTCCACAAGGGTTGGGACGTGCTCGGCGCGTCGCTCGCGGACGGGCGCATCGTCTACCAGCTCGGCGCCGACCTGCGCGTCTACGACATCGCCCGGAACGACGACCGCGCGCTGTCCGTGCGCATCGCCTCGGACCTGGACCAGACTCGCGAGCGCTGGGTGCAGAACCCGGCCGAGTGGGTGACGAGTGCCCACCTGTCGCCGAACGGCGATCGCGTGGTGCTCACCGCGCGCGGACAGGTGTTCGTGGTGCCGGTCGAGGACGGGCGGCTGGTGAGCGCGACCCGCCAGCCCGGCGTGCGCTGGCGGCAGGCGCGCTTCCTGCCGGGTAGCGGAAACCTCGCGGCACTCGCCGACGCGAGCGGCGAGGTGGAGTGGTGGAAGGTTCCCGCCAATGGAGTTGGCGAGCCGGTACCGCTGTCGCGCGATGCGAAGACGCTGCGCTTCGACGGCGTGCCCTCGCCCGACGGCAAGCGGATCGCCCACTGGAACAAGGATCAGGAGTTGTGGCTGCTCGAAGTTTCGAGCGGGGCGAACAAACGCATCGCGGTGAGCGAGGAATGGGACGACATCCGCGACGTCGCGTGGTCCCCGGACTCGCGCTGGATCGCGTACGTGCGGGCGGCCTCCACCCTGCTCGCCCAGGTCATGGTGTACGACACGCGCGGCGGCGGCACCACCGCGGTGACGAGCGAACGCTGGGACAGTTGGAGCCCGGCGTGGAGCCCGGACGGAAAGTGGTTGTGGTTCCTGTCGGACCGGCGGTTCGAGACCGTGGTGCGCAGCATCTGGGGCTCGCGCCAGCCGGACCCGTTCTTCGACCGCCCGACGCAGGTGTTCGGCGTGTCGCTCGGCAAGTCGTTCCGCTCGCCTTGGGCCAAGCTCGACGAGTTGCACCCGGCGGAAGCCGGTGAGGCGAAGCCAGCGGGCGACGCGAAGGATGGCTCGAAGAGCGGCAAGCCCGAGAAGTCCGGCGGCAGCACTCCCATCGCGGTGGAGATCGAGTTCGCTGGGATTCAGGAGCGGCTCGTGGAAGCGCCGGCCGACGCGGGCAACCTGCGTTCGCTCGCGACCGACGGCAAGCGCCTCTATTGGCTCGCCAGCGAATCGGACGTGAACGCCAAGCCCGACCTCCAATCGCTGGAGATCGCGCGTAAGCAGGACGGCGTGAGCACCGTGTTGGCCGGAGTCGATTCCTACGAACTCTCCGGCGACGCGAAGAAGCTGCTCGTGAAGAAGGGCGATGCCTGGTACGTGTTCGATGCGGGGGCAAAGGCTCCGGAGAAGCTGGACAAGTCGAAGCTGCCGCTCACGGGGTGGACGTTCTCGTTCGATCCGCGCATCGAGTGGCGCCAGATGTTCACCGAAGCGTGGCGGCTCGAGCGCGACTATTTCTACGATCGCGGCATGCATGGTGTCGACTGGAGGGCGCAGCTCGAGAAGTTCCGCCCGCTCGCCGAGCGCGTCACCACGCGCGGGGAACTCGCCGACGTCTTCCAGCAGATGGTGGGCGAGTTGTCGGCATTGCACATGTACGTGTATGGCGGCGAGCACCGCCGCGGTGCGGACCAGAGCGAACCGGCGGGGCTTGGCGCTCGGCTGGCGCGTGACGAGAATGCCGGCGGCTGGCGCATCCAGCACGTGTTCCTCACCGATCCCCACGAACCGGCAAGGCTCGGGCCACTGGCGCGCCCTGAAGCCGATGTACGCGCCGGCGACCTGCTGTTGGCGGTGAACGGCGTGGCGACGCTGTCGGTCGCCGACCCGGGCGCGTTGCTGCGCGGCCAGGCGGGCAAGCAGGTGCTGCTGCGCGTGCAGCGCCCCGGCAGCGCGCCGCGCGAGTTGGTCGTCATGCCCGTGCCTCCGGCCCGGGAGACCGACCTGCGCTACACCGAGTGGGAGTACACGCGACGGCTGCGCGTGGACTCGCTCTCGGCCGGCCGCGTGGGCTACGTGCACCTGCGCGCCATGGGCGCGCCGGACATGGCGCAATGGCACCGCGATTACTTCCCTGTCTTCAACCGAGACGGATTGGTAATCGACCTGCGCGGGAACCGTGGCGGCAACATCGACGCGTGGATCCTCGGCAAGCTGCTCCGGCGCGCGTGGATGTGGTGGCAGCCGCGGGCCGGCCGCGCGTTCGCGAACATGCCGTTCGCGTTCCAGGGCCGCATCGTGGCGCTGGTGAACGAGACCACGATCTCCGACGGCGAGGCGTTCGCCGAAGGCGTGCGGCGGCTGGGGCTCGGCAAGGTGGTGGGCACACGAACGTGGGGCGGCGAGATCTGGCTGTCGCAGGACAACTTCCTCGTGGACCGCGGCATCGCCACGGCGGCCGAGACCGGTGTGTACGGCCCCGAGGGCGATTGGATGATCGAGGGCCATGGTGTAGCGCCCGACCTGGTGGTCGACAACCTGCCGCGCGCCACCGCCGAGGGCGGCGACGCGCAGCTGGACGCCGCGGTCAAGCTGCTGCTCGAGGACATCGCCCGCACCCCGCGCGCGAAGCCCGTCGCGCCGCGTTACCCGGACAAGTCGGGGAGGCGTTGATCGGGTGGTGGTTGGGGAGTCACGAGCGGCGATGATACGCTCGCCACGCATGCACCTCGCTCTGGCACTCCTCGCCGCGCTCACGCTCCTGGCCGCACCGCTCCACGCGGCACCCATGCTGTTCCCGTCCACGCCCGACGGCCCCGCCGAATGGCGTGACGAGCGAGCGGTCGCGCCCTACCTCGCCGCGTGGAAGGCTGCTGGACTGGAGCGCACGCGCAGCCAGCGTACCGCCGCCACACCGAACCAGCAGGCATTCGACGTGCGTTGGTACGACCTGGACCTCGCGTTCACGCCGGTCACCACGCAGGTCGCCGGGACCGTGCGCACGCAGGCCACGGTGCTCGTGGCACCGCTCACCACGCTCGACCTGGACCTGCTCGCCAACATGGTGGTGGATGCGGTCACCGCCGGCGGCGTGGCGGTCACCTATTCACGCGTGGCCGATGTGCTCACCGTGAATCTGGACCGCGCGTACGCCGCGGGGGAACTCGTGGACGTGCGTGTCGTTTATCACGGCAGCCCAGTGGTCGGCGCGTTCGGATTCACCACTGCGAACGGTCGTCCGCTCATCTGGAGCCTGTCCGAACCCTATGGCGCGCGCAGCTGGTGGCCGTGCAAGGACGTGCCCGAGGACAAGGCCGACTCGGTCACCATCCGCTTCAGCGTGCCCACCGGCATGATCACGGCCTCGAACGGCACGCGACTCTCGGCCACGGACAACGGCATCACCGCGGTAACGCGCTGGCGCGAGAGCTACCCGATCGCCTCCTACCTCGTGAGCATCGCCAGCTATCCCTACACACACACGGTGGACTGGTATAAGCCCACGGCCAGCGACTCCATGCGCATCGACTTCTTCAACTATCCCGAGACCGCCCCGCTCGTCGCGGCCGTCCAGGCGCGTGTGAAAGACATGCTCGGTGCGTTCGACGCGCGCTTCGGCCCCTACCCGTTCTTCCTCGAGAAATACGGCCACGCGCAGTTCAACTTCGGCGGTGGCATGGAGCACCAGACCTGCACCAGTCTTGGCGCGTTCTCCGAGTTCATCGTGGCGCACGAGCTGGCACACCAATGGTGGGGCGACATGGTCACCTGCCGCGACTTCCACCACATCTGGCTGAACGAGGGCTTCGCCACCTACGGCGAGGCGCTGTGGGCGGAGTCCCAGGGTGGGCCCGCCGCCTATCACGCCGATCTCGCGCTCAACAAGTACTACGGCCCCGGCAGCGTGTGGGTGCCGGACGACCAGAACTCCTCGCGCATCTTCAACTCGAACCTGTCCTACAACAAGGGTTCGTGGGTGCTGCACATGCTGCGCCGCGTGCTGGGCGACGCGGCGTTCTTCGCGTCGCTGCTCCAGTACCGGCAGGCGCACGAGTACGACACCGCGGTCACCGCGGACTTCCAGGCCGCGTGCGAGGCGGTCTCGGGCCGTGACCTCGACAAGTTCTTCCAGCAGTGGGTGTACGGTGAGCGACATCCCATCTACCGCATGGCGTGGAGCGCGGCGGCCGCGGCCGGTGGCTTCGACGTGACGTTCACGCTGGAGCAGCGCCAGGACTGGCAACTGTTCACGATGCCGGTGGACGTGCGGGTGCAGACCACGGCGGGTCCGCGCGACTTCGTGGTGCCCGACTCGCTCGCCTCTCAGACGCTCGTGCTGCACGTGGACGCCGAACCACTCGCGGTGGTGCTGGATCCCGAAGACTGGATCCTGGACCAGCTCGAGCAGGACGTTGTGCAGCCGCCGTTCGACCGCGCCGTGCTGGTGGTGAACGGCGTGGACTGGGCCAATTACGGCACGGAGCTCACCAGTGCCTACACGGACAAGGCGTTCTTCGGCGACTACGCCATCGACTTCTGGGACCACTTCTCAGCACCCGTGGGAGGCTATCCCGCCACGCTGCCCGCGCCGCTCGGCCAGGGCTCGGTGCCGCCCGACGTACTTGGCCGCTACCGAAACATTGTGTGGGTCGGCAACAACTTCAATGGCGACGCCGACTCGTGGGTGCAGACGCCGATGCTCAACTACCTGCGCGCGGGCGGCAACGTGCTGCTCATGACGCGGCAGGCCGAGGCGTTTCTGAGCGACTCGCTGCTCGCCTGGCTCGGGATCACGCTCACGCACACCGGCGCCACGCTGGACGATTGCATCGCAACGCGGGCAGGCTTCGTGAACATGACGCGCACTGGCGCCCAGAGTGCTTGTGTCGCGTTCGACACCGTGCGCGCGCACGCCGACAGCGAACTGCTGTTCAAGACCACCACGGGCTTCACGCCGCATCGTGGGCTGGGTGTGGTGCGCATGCCGGCGGGCGGTGCAGGGCTCCGGCCCACGGGCGGCCGATTCGCATTCCTCTCGGGCCGGCCCTACCGCTGGAACCACACACAGCTCCGCTTCAACGTGTCGAAGCTCCTCGCGGAGTATTTCCTCGAGCCCTTGAACGGAGTGTCCGTGGGCGGGCCGCCCGTGGCGGAACTGTCGCTGGCGCCCGTTCGGCCCAATCCCTCGCACGGGGCGAGGGTGCTGCGGTTCACGCTGGCGACCTCGGGTGCCGTCCGGCTCGAGCTCTACGATCCGAGCGGGCGGCGGGTGCGCACGCTGGCGGCGGGCCCGCTGGCCGCGGGCTCGCACGAGCGCGCGTGGAACGGGCGCGACGAGCGCGGGCATCTCGCCCCAGCCGGGCTCTACTTCGTGCGGTTGCGCGCGGGTCGCGAGTCCCGAACCGAGCGCTTCGTCCAGCTGCCGTGAGTCGCGGCGCGGTGCGCGAGCGGCGAGGACGAGCGTGGTTCAGCCGAGATTGTGGAACACCTTCTGGACGTCGTCGTCCTGTTCCAGCAGGTCCACCAGTTTGAGCACGGAGTTCGCGTGGTCCTCGGGCAGTTGCACGGGGGTCTGCGGGATGTACTCCAGCTCCGTGGAGAGCGGCGTGATCTTCCGATCCTCGAGCGCCTTGGCCAGGTGACCGAAATCGGCGAGCCCGCAGCGCAACATCAGCTGTGGCTCGCCCTTCTCCCCCACGGTCTCGCCCAGCTCCTCGAGTCCCGCGTCGATCAGGTCCAGCTCCAGCACCTCAGCGTCCACGCCCGCGGGGTTCAGCCGGAACACGCCCATGCGCCTGAACTGGAACGAGACACTGTTCGAGTTGCCCATGTGGCCGCCGCCTTTCGTGAAGTGATGGCGGATATTCGCCACCGTGCGCACGATGTTGTCGGTGGCGCACTCCACGAGGATGGCGCTGCCATGCGGGCCGTAGCCCTCGTACAGCACTTCCTCATAGCCTGCCGTGTCCTGCCCCGAAGCCTTCTTGATGGCGCTCTCGACCTTGTCCTTCGGCATGTTCGCGGCGCGCGCGTTCTGGACGACGCGCCGCAGGGCGGGGTTGGAGTCCGGGTTCGGCCCGCCCTTTTTGACCGCGATGGTGATCTCCTTGCCGATGCGCGCGAACAGCTTGGACATGCGGTCCCAGCGCGCGAACATCGTGGCCTTGCGAGTCTCGAAGATGCGTCCCATGGCGGATTCCGGGAAAAGGTGGCGGTCGGACAGGATCTGGGCCCGTGGAGCGGTGGGCGACTGGACAGGATAGTCGCCCGCTGACGGCCGTTCAATCGGCCTGCGTTTCGCCCTTGTCCGGAGGCGGTGGGGCGTTGTATCAAGTCTGCGCCCCACCCCTCCTGGAGGTCTCCATGCGAAACCCGATTCGCGCGCTGGTCCTCGTGAGCATGCTCGCGGCGGCCGCGGCCAACGCCCAGACCACCGTCCACCAGCATTACGCCCACGACGCCCGTGCCGATGTCCCGGCACCCGACGGCTCGACCGCCCCGCGACTCCAGAACCTGGGACGCCATCGCTTCGCGGTCACCACACGGTCGGCGCAGGCGCAGCGCTTCATCGACCAGGGCATGAACCTGGCCTACGCGTTCAATCACGCCGAAGCCGGGCGATCGTTTCGCGAGGCAGCGCGACTCGACCCGGCCTGTGCCATGGCGTACTGGGGCCAGGCGATCGTGCTGGGACCGAACATCAATGCCCCCATGGACACGTCGGACGAGCGCAAGGCGCACGCACTGGTCGCACAGGCCTTGGAACGCCGGCGCGGCGCCTCTGTTCGCGAGCAGGCCTGGATCGAGGCGCTCGCCAAGCGCTACGCGGGCGACGCCGCCAAGCGAGTCGCCGGCGACTCGGCCTACGCCGAGGCCATGGCCGGCGTGGCGCGCCGCTTCCCGATGGATCTCGACGCGCAGGTCCTTTGGGCCGAGGCCGCGATGGACCTGCGTCCCTGGAACTACTGGCGGCGGGACGGCACGCCGCAGCCGGGCACGCCCGCGATTCGCGAGCGGCTCGAGGCGGTGCTGGCGAAAGCGCCAGAGCATCCCGGCGCGCTGCATCTCTACATCCACCTGCTCGAGGCCACCGCCGACGCCGGCCTGGCGGAGCCAGCCGCCGACCGGCTGCTGCCATTGATGCCCGGAGCGGGGCACATCGTCCACATGCCCTCGCACATCTACATGCGCGTGGGCCGTTATGCCGACGCCGTCACGGCCAACGAGCGGGCGGTGGTCGCCGACGAGGACTACATCACGCATTGTCGCGCGCAGGGGCTCTACCCCATGGCCTACTACCCCCATAACGTGCACTTCCTGTGGGCGGCGGCCACGATGGAGGGACGCTCGGCGCTGGCGATCGCGTCCGCGCGCAAGGTGGCCTCGCAAGTGAGCGACTCGGTGCTCACCACGTTGCCGCTGTTGGGCGGCTTTCGCGTGGTGCCGTGGTACGCGCTCACGCGCTTCGGCCATTGGGATGAGATGCTCGCCGAGCTCCGGCCGCGCGCCTCCGACCGCTACCTGCTCGGCACGTGGCACTACGCGCGGGGACTCGCGCTGATCGCCAAGGGGCGGCGCGACGAGGCCGCGCGCGCGCTCGACACGCTGCGCGCGATCGTGGCCGAGAAGAGTCTCGAGTTCTCGCTGTTCTCCCCCAACACGGCGCAGAACATCCTGTCGGTGGCGCCGGAGGTGCTGGCCGGCGAGCTGGCGGCGGCGCGCGGAGATCACGACGCGGCCGTCCGCCACCTCGAGCGTGCGGCACGGTTCGAGGACGCGCTCGTCTATACCGAGCCCGAGGAGTGGCATTACCCGCCGCGGCACGCGCTCGGAGCGGTGCTGCTGGCCGCGGGCCGGGCGCGCGAGGCGGAGACGGTGTACTGGGAGGACCTGCGCCGCCATCCCGAGAACGGCTGGGCCCTGCGCGGCCTGGCCGACGCGCTCGAAGCGCAGGGCCGCACCGCCGAAGCAGCCGAGACGCTCGCGCGACTCGCGCGCGTGTGGTCGCGGGCGGACGTGGAACTGCCGGGGTCGCGGTTCGCGGGGGGTGCCGCCCGCGCCCGCTGACTCAGGACGGGGTGGTGGCGGTCGAGTCGGCGGCGGGCGCCGACTCGACCTCGGTGACGCGCTTCAGGTTGGCGAGCCCCGCGTCGAAGTCCTTGCCGATCATCGTGTCCATGTTCATGAATACCGTCATCATCTTGGCCATGAAGTCGTTCTTGCCGTCCATGGCCCAGGTGACCTTGCTGCCCGCGGCCTCGGACGCGATCGTGAAGCGCACGTCGCTGGTGGATTCCCATGGCTTGAGGAATTCGAGCTTCTGCACCACCGACTCGTGGGGCGTGCTCTCGGTGATGGTGATGCGCCCTTCGCCGACGTCGTTGTTGCCCACCCAGTGGTACTTGGCGCCCACGCCGCTCGCGGGACCGTCGTGCGTGATCTTCATGGCCGGGTCGAGCTTCTGCCACGGGGACCAGTCCGGGAATCGGTGCAGGTCGTTCAGCACCGCGTACACAGTCCGTGGCGAGGCTGCCGTGGTGGCGCTGCGTTCCACGTGATAGGTGGCCGGCTTCGTCATGGCAATTCCGAGGATGGCGACGACCGCCACGGTGATGACCACGAACAGCGAGAGCGCGATCTTGCGGATCATGTGCTACCTCCTGTGGACCGGTCGGCCCGGGTGCGGGCCAGCGAGCGTCAGGTCAGGTCGAGGTCGAAGCCGACGCTGGGACCGATGCTCCAAGTCGCTGCGCGCGCCGGCAGCGCGAGACAGGCGACGAGGACGAACAGCGAGGACCACCTGATTCGAACCATGAAGCATGCCTCCGACCGTGTCCCAGGCACGCCCCGGGGCGGGGCGAACAGCGGAGCCTAGACCACTTCTAGCGCCCGCCCAAGCTCTCGCTCGCAAGATACTGAACCCACGGGCGTTACCTGCCGATACCCGTACATCGTGGGACGCCACCGCCTCCGCATCCGCCCCTTGCACATGAAAAAGGCCGCGCGCTTCACCTGGAAGGTGGCGCGCAAGGCCTTGATGAGCACCGTGTTGCTCGCGTTTCTCGGGCTGTGCCTTGTGGGCTTCCTCGTGGGTCGCGAACAGGTTCCCCGCCCCGTGCCGGTGCCGACCGACCAGATCTTCGACAACCTCCAAGTCTATTCGTACCGCGATACGCCCTCCGACACGAACTACCACTATGTCGTCGAGATGACCGCTTTCGGCAAGCCGTTCGCGGAGTACGACGTGGACCAGCGGCGCTTCGTCACCTCGGGCTTCGGCCGGCGCTACGATCGCGCATTCAGTGGTGCGCACTACACGCGGCTCAAGCTGCGCGGCCACTCGGGAGAGGGCAGTTGGATCGCCTTGCCGGATTCGTCCTCCACGATCATGACCAAGGGCCAGTTCGACGAACTCACGCGCAAGACGCTCGACTACGTGCGTCCGGTGGGCGTGGTCACGAACGTGGTGGGACTGCTCTCGGGCTACTCGATCGGCTATCGGCTCGGCCTGTGGGAAGCCTCGCTCGCGAACCCGCGCGTGCAGAAGCTGCTGCTGGACTCGCCCGGCATCGCCGAGAAGCTCACACGTGAGGCGTGGCGACGCGTGCTGCTGGAGCCGGCGTTCATGAGTTCGCAGCCCGACGCCGGCACGTTCGCGACCACACTCGAACAGCAGCGGCTCTACAACCGCTTCTACCTGCTGGCGCTCGAGGATACGAGCGGGTTCGTGGCACAGGAAGCCGCGCGACTGTACGGCGCGGGACAGCACGAGTACGCGCGCGCCATGGTGGCGTTCGCCTCGGCCGTGCGCCGCGCGCGGGCCTCGCAGGAGCCGCTCACGTCGCGCGACTTCCGTGCCATCGAGACGTGGGCCGGCATGCTGTTCAGCCGCGGCCACTGGGCGAAGTACGTGGCCGACACCACGGCGGATGCGCGCTTTCGCTACCTCGGCGCGCTCGCGCACTACAACCTGGCTCCCCCGGAGGGACCCCGCTCGAGCGGCCGTCACGCACGGCAGGTGTGGGTCGGACCGCGCGCACTGGTCACGGTGGACGGCGACGACGGCTACGTCTCGGACGAGATCCCCGCCACGCTGCTCGGCTGCCCGGCCGCATGGCGACCGTGGCTCCAGCCCGGAGCCACCGAGAGCGTACGCAACCTGTTCGCCGTACGCTGGGTGCACCCACCCGGCGCCGAGTTCCTGCAAGTGGCCAAGTCGCTGCGCCGCGTGACGCTTCGGCTCGCGGCGCTCGCCCGCGCGGGCCGGCCGACCGAACCGGATGCGACGACGGCGGACTCCCCCGGGCTTCGCCTGTCGCGTCTGCCCGCGCAAGCCGCGGCGAGCGGCCGGCCGGACAGCGCACGCGCGCGCGCGCGCGCGCCCGACAGCTCGGCGCACACGCCCGACAGCCTGTTCGCGCACCTGCTCGCCGACAGCCTGCACGCCGGCAGCCCGTTCGACACGCTCGCAGCCGACTCCACGCGCTGAGCGG
Organism: uncultured bacterium; assembly: GCA_964418975.1. Lineage (GTDB taxonomy): Bacteria > Eisenbacteria > RBG-16-71-46 > RBG-16-71-46 > RBG-16-71-46 > JAIOPA01. Next base: position 45,861 of record CAYQNV010000180.1, read on the forward strand.
TGACCTGTCCGCGATTGCGGAGGTTTCACCAACGGAGTGGCAGCGACTCGAGCGCGCGGAAGTGATACGTGTCGCGATAACGCGGCGGCGCCGCGAGCGACAGTCCCGGCAGGCGCTCGAACAACACGCGCAGGCCGACCTGGAGTTCCATGCGCGCGAGCGGAGCGCCGACGCAGAAGTGAATGCCACCGCCGAAGCTCACGTGCGGATTCGGTGCGCGGTCGGGGCGTAATTCGTCGGGCGCCTCGAATCGAGCGGGATCGTGGTTGGCCGCGCCCAGCAGCAACCCCAGTTTCTCGCCCCGTCGCAATGGCATGCCGGCATAGTCGGCATCCTTCAGCACCCAACGGGTGAAGAGATGGAGCGGCGTGTCGAAGCGCACCAGCTCCTCCGCGAGTGGTACCGCGCCCTCGGCATGGGCGAGCGCCGGCCGCGGATCGAGACCGTGCTCGAGCAACGCCTTCACCCCGTTCCCGATGCCATGCACGGTGGCCTCGTGGCCGGCGATCAGGAACAGCATGGCGGTGGAGATCAGCTCGTTTTCCGAGAGGCGGCCTCCGGCCGCCTCGCTTTCCGCGAGGGCCGAGAGCAGGTCTTCGCCCGGTCGCGCGCGGCGTTCGGCGAGCAGGCCGCGCACGCAGGCCGAGAACTCCTCGCACGCCCGCGCCGCACGTCGCTCCACCGCCTCGTCGCGCCGCGCCTGGTACATGGCGACGATGTCGTCCGACCAGCGAAGCAGTGGTTCGGACAGCGTCTCGGGCACGCCGAGCACCTCGCAGATGGCGAGCAATGGCAGCGGCGTGGCGAACGCCTGGAGCAGGTCCACCTCGCGTCGCGACTCGAACCGGTCCACGAGCCGATGCGCGAGCGACTCGAGCCGCGGGCGTAGTCGCTCGCCGACACGCGTGAGGAACGGGCGGTTGACGAGCGTGCGAAGCCGCGTGTGTTCGGGCGGTTCCAGTTCGAGCAGGGCATGGCGTTCGTAGGCCGCGAACGGCTCCAGATGCTCGCGTGGCTCCGGCCAACCCAGTTCGGCGCGGCTCGCCACGTGCAACACCTGCCGCCCGAAGCGAGCATCACGCAGCAGGGCGGTCACGTCCTCGTGCCGGGCGAAACACCAGTGCCCGTACTGTCGCCAGCGGAATACGGGCGCCTGTTCCAACAGGGCCCGGTAGGCCGGGTAGGGATCCTGCACGAACACCGGATCGCGCGGGTCGAGCGACAGCACACGGGCGTCGGCATCCAGCGCAAACGACGGCGGCAGCGAAGGTGTCGCCACGACGGCTTCCTCCGGCGGGATGGGACGACAGTCCAGAGTGCCGCGCATCATGCCGCGCCTCGTCGCGGGCGTCACGCGGCGCCCGGATACCGCCTCCGACCCCGTCCGGCATGCTCGCGCGAGTTGCGGCATAGTGCGCGCATTCTCGGGAGGACCCATGGCGAAGGAACAAGACTACGTCCTCGGCACGCACGACGAGGAGATCGAGCGGCTCGGGCTCCAGCATCACGTGTGGCGGCCGCGGGCGACGGATGCGTGGCGGCGAGCGGGTTTCACCGCCGGCCAGACGTTGCTCGACGTGGGTTGCGGCCCGGGCTGGGCCACGCTCGACTTGGCCGGCATCACCGGCCCGCGCGGCCGTGTCGTGGGCGTGGACCGCTCGCGCCGCTTCCTTGACGCCGCGGCCGCCGCAGCGCGAGCGCGTGGCATCACCCACGTGGAGCTGCACGAACTGGACCTGGACGAACACGATCTGCCGGTGCTCGAGGCCGATGGCGCGTGGTCGCGCTGGGTGTACGCGTTCGTCCGGCGACCGCGCGTACTGCTCGACAAGGTGGCGTGGGTGCTCCGGCCGGGCGGTGTCATGGTGCTGCACGAGTACGCCGACTATCGCGGCTGGCGGCTCTCGCCCGAACGCGAGGAATTCGTGTGGTTCGTGAACGAGGTGATGGCGTCGTGGCGCGAGCGCGGCGGCGAACCCGACATCGGACTGGAGCTGCCGCGCTGGCTCGAGCAGTCGGGATTCGAGGTGCGAGAGTTGCGCCCATTGCTCGATGCCGCGCGCCCCGCAGACTTCGTCTGGCAATGGCCCAACGCATTCGTCGAGGTGGGGCTCCAACGGCTCGTGGAACTCGGGCGCGTGAACGCCGAGCGGGCCGAGGGCGTGCGCAAGGCGTTCCGCGAATCCCAGGCCGAGCCCGGCGCTTTCCAGCTCACGCCCATGGTGCTCGAGATTCTGGCAGTGAAGCGCTGAATCAGGGTCGTGGCGGCGCGGGTGGCCCGGCGACGCCTTGGGCGCGTATGCGCTCGAGGATGCCGCGACGCATCATCACCGCTGGGGGATAGCCCGGGTACCACGCCTCGAGCGTGTCGAGATGCGCCAACGAAGGCGTCCATTCGCCACGGCCGTTGTGGATCGCCGAGAGCGTGAGGTGGCCGTCCGCGTTTTCGGGGGCGATGGCAAGGCTGTGGCGCGCGAGCGATTCCGCCTCGAGCAGCCGGCCCAGCGCGCCCAGGCACCAGGCGCGCATCCCGTACACGCGGCCGAGCAGGTGGTGCGCCTCACGGTCGCGCTGCAGGGAATCGGCGCGCGCCAGCGTGTCCACCGCCGCCTGGTAGCGGTCGGTGCGCTCGAGCCCGCCCGCCACGAACAGGAGTCGCAGCGCCTCGGGCTCGATGCGGCGGAACGGCGGCGTGGAGCGCTCCTGGAACTCGAGGGCGCCGTGCAGCGTCGCTGCCCCCGAGGCCGCCATGCGCTCCCAACGCAGCCAGCGCAACGTGCTGTCTCGGTACCAGACTTGCAGTGCCTTGTCGCCCGCCGCGTAGTCGGCCATGAGTGGCGGGTGCAGCATGGCCACGCCCGCGCCGGCTGGCAGCGTGGGGAACTCGCGGCGAAGCGTGGTGCGCGCCTCCACCATCAGGCGTTGGAGCCGCGCCAGCCGTTCGAAGTCCACGAACGCGCCGTTCTCGGGCGGCGACAGCGTGACACGCGCGGGTGCTGCGGGCGCGAGCGCGAACAGCGCGAGGCGAACCACCACGAGCGCCCAGGGCAGCAACGGATGTGCGGCGGCGAGCAGCGCCGCGAGCGCCACCCCCAGCCCGAGCGCCGCATACACCACGCGCTCGGGGGACCAGATCGGGTAGACCGAGAGCAGCGTTGCGGTCGCGAGCGCGCTCCATGCGAACCCCGTCAGCACCAGGCCGCGCGTCGCGGACAAGCGCGCGCGCGCCGCGCGGCTCGTGGCGAGCACCGTGCCGGCCGCGCCCAGCACCAACAGCGAGGCGATCAGGGCGAGCCCCTCGTGCGTGCCGTTGCGCATGGGCAGGCTCATGAGCGCACGAAACGTGCCTGCCACGGCCCAGCCATAGCGCTCACCCTCGAGCAGCAGTCGCGGCCCGAGCCCGGCCTCGAGGCCGTGCGGCAGCGACATCGCGAGGCGGGATCGCACGGCCGCGTAGGCCACGGCCCACAGCACGCTAACCGCCACGGCGCCCACCACCCACGGCCGCCGCGAAGCTCTGGCGGCTGGACGGGCCAGCCACGGGAGCACCGCGGCGGTGGCGACCGCGGTCTCCTTGCAGAGGAGCGCGGCGAGCAGTGCCACGAGCGAGAGCGCGAGACGTCCCCCCGCTGCCGCGCGCCACGCCACCACCGAGAAGAAGATCAGCCCGAGGTCTACGAAGTGCACCGGCACGATCACCAGCGCGCGCGCCGACTCGATGAGCCACGGGAACACGGCCGCCGTCGCCGCCACGGGACGCGACAAGTGACGGCGCGCCACGTCGTGCACGAGCAGGACCGCCGCGGCAACCAGGCCCACGTGCAGCAGAGCGATCCACGCGGGCTGTTTTAGGATCACCCCCGACAGGAGCCCGTAGTAACCCTGATAGGCGAGTGGTCGCCAGAACGACCCCGAGCCGCCGCTGCCCCACCAGGGTTGGTCGCGCGCGAACAGCGCGTGGTGCAGGTGGTCGAAGTCGTCCGCCACGGGCTCGCCGAACGGTGCGCCCCAGGCGCGCACGACGAGCAGCGCCACTACGCAGAGCGCCGCCCACGCCCAGGGATCGAGCAGCAGCAGCGGCGGCGGGCCGGCGTCGGGCCGGCCGCGCGCCGACGGGGCCGGCGCGACCTGGGGCGGGCGGGTGGAGCGGGCCATGTGCGACATCGGGCGGGGCAGGCTCGCGGCCTACTCCGACAGCACCCTCTCGATGCGCCGGTCCGGCACCAGCCACATCACCGCCACCACGACGTAAATGGCGCACGCCAGCAACGGAACGGGAAACGCCACCGCGATCCCCAGCACGTAGAACAGCACCGACAGCTTGCCCTTCAGGTCGCTGCCGAGCGCGCGCGCCAGCGGGGACTCCGCCCCGTGGCGCGCCACGAGCAGTTGCGAGAGCAGGTAGTAAGCGCATGCGGCGAGCAGCAGCACGACGCCGTACACCGCCACCGGCGCGGGCGCGAACTGCGTCCTTCCCATCCACGCCGTCGCGAACGGGATGAGCGAAAGCCAGAACAACAGGTGCATGTTCGCCCACAGGATGCGTCCGTCCACGTGGCGCACCGCCTGCAGCATATGGTGGTGGTTGTTCCAGTAGATGCCGAGGAACACGAAGCTCAAGAGGTAGCTCAGGAACTTCTCGCGCACCGAGAAGAGCGCGGCGAGGTCCGCGCCGTTCGGAACGTGCAGTTCGAGCACCATGATGGTGATGATGATGGCGATCACGCCGTCACTGAACGCCTCGAGGCGACTCTTGGTCATCCGTGGCTCCCGGTTCGCTGAAGGTGCCCGTGCAGGCGCGTCTGGCCTACAACCGTTCGAGTCGATCGAGCGTGCGTTCATTGCGTACGTCGCCCGTGTTGAGCGTGCTGGCAGGTTCGAACAGCAGCACGTGCGCCTCGTGCTCCGCCACCGGCCGGTGCTCCACGCCTCGCGGAACGATGAGGAACTGCCCCGCCGCCAAGTCCACGTTGCGGTCACGGAGTTCCATGCGGAACGAGCCCGCGACGACCAGGAACATCTCATCCTCGTGCTCGTGGCGATGCCACAGGAACTCGCCCTGGAACTTGACGAGCTTGACCATTTGACCGTTCAACTCCCCCGCGATGCGAGGCTTCCAGTGGTCGGAGAACCGCTCGAAACTCGCGGCGAGATCCACCTTGTCCATCGGACCTCCTGAACGGCTTTGCAGCGCCGCCGTCAAGCGCCCAGCCGCTCGGCCGGGCGGCTAATGTAGCCGCGGCGCACGCTCCGCCGCCAGCCATCGGTGCTGGTCGCGCGCAACCCGTCACGCACGAGCGGACGCTGTCGTATGTTTCTCGACCCTGCCGCGCTGGGTTCCCCCTACTCACGACCGCCTCGAGGAGGCCCGCTTGAGCACTCCCGTTCGACTGCTGGGTATCACCGGCAGCCTGCGCCGTGGCTCGTACAACACGTCCCTCCTGCGTGCCGCCCCGGCACTGCTGCCCGAGGACGTCACGCTGACGCTCCGCGACCTGCATGGCATCCCGCTCTACGACGGCGACGTGGAGGCGCAGGGACTGCCCGAGAGCGTTGTGGCGTTCCGCGAGGCCATCCGCTCGGCGGACGGCGTGCTGATCTCCACTCCCGAGTACAACCACGGCATGCCCGGAGTGCTCAAGAACGCCGTGGACTGGGCGTCGCGCGGCAAGGACCAGCCGTTCCCCGGCAAGCCCATCGCGCTCGTGAGCGCCTCGAACGGCGGGTTCGGCGGCGCGCGCTCGCAGGTCGCTTGGCTGCCGACGCTCACGATCCTGGGCGCACGGTTCATGCGCCGGCCGGAGTTCTACCTGTCGAATGCCGGCGAGGCGTTCGCCCCCGATGGTTCGCTCCGGGAGCCGCGCACGCGCGAGCAGTTCCAGAAACTGTTGGCCGCGCTCGCCACGTTCACGCGCGAGCTCCTCGAGCGCTGACGCGTCGCACGAGCGCCAGTGGGTTGACGCACTCGCCGACAGGGCGCAACGTGCCGCGGATGCGCGCACCCGATCTGCTCGCCAGCAAGCCCGGCCGCTTGGCCGCGTTCTTCCTCCTTTACATGACCGAGGGCATCCCGCTCGGGTTCACCGCCACCGCCATCGCCACGCAGATGCGGCGGCAGGGATTGGGCCCGGCCGAGATCGGCGCGTTCGTGGGCTCGCTCTACCTGCCGTGGGCGTTCAAGTGGATCGCGGGGCCGGTGGTGGACACGCTCACCGTGTCGCGACTGGGCCGACGCCGGTTCTGGATCCTCAGCATGCAGCTGCTCATGATCGCGTCGCTGCTCGTGGCCATGCAGGTGGATTACGCGAAGCAGCTGCCGCTGTTTACGGCGATCATCCTGGCGCACAACATCTTCGGCGCCACCCAGGACGTGGCCATCGACGCGCTTGCGGTGAACGTTTTGCCCGAATCCGAGCGCGGCACCGCGAACGGCTTCATGTTCAGCGGCGCGTATTTCGGGCAGGCCGTCGGCGGCGGCGGTGTGCTGTTCCTCACGCCGATGATGGGCTTCCCGAACACCTTTCTGGTGGTGTGCGCGTGGATCGCCGCCGTGATGCTGTTCGTGACGCTGCCGCTGCGTGAAGCGGCGATGCCGCAGGTGTCGGCCGCCGGCTCGGCGCTCGCTCGCATCTCACGCGAGCTCGGCGCGTTCGCACGCGACGCGCTGAAGGCGTTCGTCGGCTCGCGCCCCGCGCTGGTGGGTGTGTTGTTCGCGGTACTGCCCGGCGGCGCCTACGCCCTGGGCTTGGCACTCCAGTCGAACCTCGCCGTGGAACTCGGTATGGACGACGGGCAGGTGGGTGCGTTAAACCTGTGGTCCTCGCTCATCTCGGCGTCATGCTGCATCGTGGGCGGGTGGCTCTCGGACCGCTTCGGCCGCCGCGGCACGCTGGCGTGGACCATGGCCGCCACGGCGATTCCCACGCTCATGCTGGCGTGGAGCATGCGCGAGCACGGCTGGATCCAGGCCGTGCCGACGGGCATCCCCGACCGGCCCACGCCGCCCGCCACGCTGGTGCAGATGTTCTGGCTCTCGGTGCTGGTCTACAACGTGTTCCAGGGCCTCTACTACGGCATCCGCACGGCCCTGTTCATGGATGTCACGACGCCCAAGGTGGCGGCGACCCAGTTCACCGGCTACATGGCGCTCATGAACCTCGCCATCGCGTATTCTGCCCTGTGGCAGGGCTGGGCCATCGAGCACTGGGGCTATCCGCTCACGCTCACCGCCGATGCGCTGTTCGGGCTGGTGTGTCTCGCCTGCCTGCCGTTCATGCGGCCGGTGGCGAAGTCTCGGGCCGCGCCCCCGGGTGCCGCCCTCCCAGAGGCCATCCAGCCCTGACGCCTCCACGCCGCGTCGACCGGGCGCGTCGGGAGCCGTCGCAGGGCGTGGGCTCCGGGCTCCACCCGGGCGATCCCCCACCGGGTTTCGTGGGTGAAGGGCTGCGGCCCCCCCGCCGATAACCCGCGTGCGACGAGCTGCCCACCCATCCGCAGCTCGACCGGCGGGTCCCAGGCTGCCGAGCGAGCGTAAGCCTTTCCGAAGGAGCGACGTCATGAAGCCCTTGCTCAAGAGTCTCATGGGGAACGGGTCCAAGGATCAGGAGACCCTCGCGACGATGCGCGCGGTACTTCAAGAGTTCACGCGCGAGCGCGAGCGCTACGAGACGTTGGTCGAGGGATCCAAGGCCGGCGCCGAGCGCCTGAAGCAGTTGGGCGAACCGCTGGCGAAGACAAACGACGAGATCGAGGCGCTGTACGCGCGCCTGGTGCAGATGGAGGAGCGGTTCCAGGGGCTCGTGAAACTCTCCGAGCTGTTCCAGAACCTGGACGAGCGCGCCGAGGGACTCACCAAGAGCACGCAGTGGGCGGAGTCCCGCCTGGCGAGCGCGCTCGAGGGGTCGCAGAAGATCGAGTCCTCGATGGCGGAGCTCGTGAGCAAGGTGGACCTCGCCGCGGACTTGAAGGAGCGCCTGAGCGGATTCCTCGAGGTGGAGAAGCCGTTCCAGCTGCTGCGCGGTGACGCCGAGTCGCTGCGCGGTCAGCTCGAGGGCGCAGTCGAGCGCATGGCGCGCCTGCGTGAACAACACGATCGCGTGCTCGACGCCCACAAGCTGGCGCTCACCAAACTCGACGCGATGGACCGCCGTCGCGATGAGCTCGGCCGTTCGCTCCAGGACAAGGAGCGCCGTGTCGAGGGCGTGGAGCATGCCGTGAAGGGCATGGACGGCGTGCACCAGCATATCAACGACGTGAAGCGTGAGATGGTCACGCTCAAGGCGCTGGGCGACTCGGTGGCGCAAAAGACTGCCGCCCTCGAGGCCCACCGCGAGGCGCTCGACCGCGCGCTGGCGCAGACCGAGCACCTCGACCGCGCCATGCGCAACATCGACGCCGGCGTGCGGCAGCAGAAGGAAAACGAGAAGTCGCTTGGGGTGCTGGCCGAGCAGGTGGCGGCGTTGCGCTCGCTGCACGAAGCGGTGATCGATCGTTCCAACGAGATGGCGACGCTGCAGCGCCAGGCGAACGACCAGGCGATGGCCACGCGCCAGGACCTGGCGTCGGTGTCCGACGAGATGAAGAACACGGTCGAGCGCTTCGACTTCGAGTCGCGCGGTCTGGAGTCGGTGAGCCAGCGCGTCGCGGACCTGCGCGGCGAGCTGACCAACTCCGAGAACCGGTTCAAGAGCATCACCGAATCAAGCCTCGCGATGGGCGAGCTCAAGCACCAGGTGCAGGGCGTCGCCGCGCAGCTGCTGTCGCTGTCGCAGGAGGTGGGTCAGGTGGATCGCGAGATGGCGAAGCTGCAGGCCATGCGTCGCGAACTGGACGCCACCGCGACCACGGCGCGCTCGGTGAGCGAACAGGTCGGCCGCATCGAGTCGTCACGCGACGCCGTGGAGCAGGGACTCCGCGACCTGTCGCAGCTGGCGGGTGCGCACGAGCTCGTGAAGGACTCGCTCGAGCAGATGGGGCTGGCGCGGGAAGAGATGACCCGCGTGCGCCAGGGCCAGGGTGATACGCGCACCTGGCTGGGCGAAGTCGTGGAGAGCGTAGCCGACCTCCGGCAACAGTTCACCGAGTTGCGGCAGCTCGAACCCGAGCTCGGGGCCGTGATGAAGCAGGCGCAGCGCATCAGCGACTCCACCGCGTCGCTCGAAACGCGGCGAGAGTTCGTGGACGACATGCAGCGGCGCGTGGCCGAGTTGGGCTCGCTCACCGCCCGCATGGACGAGCGCGGCCAGCAACTGGCGCAGCGCATGGAGGCCGCGGAGGAGCGTTTCGTGAGCCTTGGCGAGCAGGCGGGAGCCGCCGACGAGGTGGCCAAGGCCATCGCCAGCGTGACCGCGAGTGTCGCGGCCACCGGGCAGCAGACCCGCAGTCTGGAGAAGACCGTGGCCGGGGCGCTGGAGCGCTGCGAGTCGGTGGAATCGATCGCCGAGGAAACGCGCGTGCTGCGGAAGGAGTTGGAGCAGCGCCACCACGCCGTGCAGCAGGCGGCGAAGGAGCTGGCGCGGGCATCGAGCCTGCGCGAGGAAGCCGCGAACGCCGCAAACCAGCTGGACGAGCTCACCAAGCGCCTCACCACGTCGCTCGGCACCGCCGACGAACGTGCGTTCGCGGTGGACGAGCTGGCGAGCCAGCTGGAAGACCGCGCGCAGGGGCTGCGCACCGTGGAGAAGCGCCTCGCGGACTTCGACGGGCGTATGTCCAAGTGGGACGTCACGGAGCATGAGATCGCGCGGTCGCTGGAGCAGATCGCCGCTCGGCAGGGCACGATCGAGGCGCTGCAGAGCGATCTGGACCGCATGTTCGCGATGGCCGAGAAGACCTCCGCTCACGTGCGCGAGATCACTTCGGCGCACCAGGAGCTCGACGAGGGCCGCGTCATTCTGAAGGATGTACTGGGCCAGCTCAAGCAACTGCGCGAGACCAAGGGCACGCTCGACGAGCGCAAGCGCCAAATGAGCAAGGCTGAAGAGCGCCTGTCGCGCGCCGATGCACTGCTCGTGGAGGTGCAGTCGAGCCTCGAGGTGCTGGAGGGCCAGAAGGTGCTGGTGGACCAGGCGGTCGAGAAGGCCGGCTCGTTGCAGTCGCTCCTGCGCCAGGCCGATGCGGCCATCGGGGACTTGCGCGAGGCGAGCCAGACGAGCGTCCGCATGCGTTCCAACTCGGGGATCATCGAATTCCCGCAGCAGGCAGCCCTCAAGCCCGCCGCGGCCGAAGTCGACGACGAGGATGACGACATCGCCAAGGCGGCGTAGGCGCCGGCTCGCGTAGCGTCCAGTGGGATGCCACCGGGAAGGGGGGCCCGAAAGGGCCTCCCTTTTTCGCATGCATGTGGGCTAGACTCATCCGCGTTCAGGACATCACCTCCCACCCGAGGTATACGCCATGCGTCCCTTGCTCCTGCTCCTCCTGCTGATGCTCCCTGCGGGCGCGATCGCGGCCGATCGGGCCGCCACACCGCCTGCGTCCGCTGCCAACCTGCTCCGCTATCGCCCTGCGCCCTGGCGGTTGCCCGTGATGCCGGCCCGAGCGGCGCTCCGCTTCGAGCCCGAGGCCGGCGAGACCGCGGAAGCCCCGGCCGCATCAGTGACACGTGAGGAAAACGCGCTTCGTCGCGCCGCCGAGGCCAGCGTGCGCACGCACGCGGACGGTTCGCGTCACGCGGTCGTCGGCGCCGCGTTCCGTTCGTTCAGCGTGGTCACGATCGACGAACAGGGCCGGCTGCTCCACGACTGCGTCCACGACGAGGCCGAAGCCCGGCGTCGCGTCGAGGCCGCGGCGCGGAAGCAGGTGCGGCGATGAGCTGCGTCGCGCGCGTCGGCGCGCTGTTGCTGGCGGCGGTGCTCGGTAGCGCCTCCGCGGCCCGGGCCGGGTTCGTCATCGTCAACCTGGACGGCCTGAACGAGGGCTTCAACGACCCCACGCCGGCCACGCCGGTGGGCGGCAACCCGGGCATGACGGTGGGCGAGCAGCGGCTCAACGTGTTCGTGAAAGCCGGCGAGATCTGGGACGCCACGCTCCAGAGCCCCATCACGATCCGCGTGCAGGCCTCGTTCGACCCGATGAGTTGCAGCGCCACGAGCGGCGTGCTGGGCGGCGCCGGCCCCAACGTGGTGGACTCCGACTTCACCGGCGCCGACTGGGCGGCCACGTGGTACACGGGCGCGCAGGCGAATCGACTCTCGAGCAGCGACCTGGATCCCCTGGACGACGACATCGGCACGGCGTTCAACGTGAACGTGGGCACTCCGGGCTGCCTCACCACCCGGTCCTGGTACTACGGTTTCGACGGAAAAGAGGGCGCGACCGGCATCGACCTGCTACCGGTGCTGCTGCACGAGCTCGGGCACGGGCTCGGCTTCTTGACCATCACCGACGAGGTGACCGGCGACTACTTCTCCGGCCAGCCTTACATCTTCGACCGCTATCTCATGGACAATGTCTCGGGCAAGCACTGGAACGAGATGACCCCGGCCGAGCGTGTGGCGAGCGCGCTCAACACCTCGCACCTGGTATGGGACGGCCCGGCGGTGACGGCGGCGGCGCCCACGCGTCTCGGAAAGCGCGCGCGCGTGGTCACGACCGGTGCGCTGGTGGGTGACTTCACCAGCGGCCAGGGTGTGTTCTACACACCGCTCACCCCCGGCGGCATGACTGGGCAAGTGGTGCTGGTGGACGACGGCGTTGGCACGGTGACGGATGGCTGCAGCACACCGTTCACCAACGCCGGTGCGATCGTGGGAAAGATCGCGCTGCTGGACCGGAGCGCCAGTTGCACCATGCCGCAGCAAGCGGCGAACGCCCAGGCCAATGGCGCGATCGGCGCCATCATCATCAACAATGTCGCGGGCCCCGAGCCGCCGCTGCGCGGCGGGTCGCCCACGGTGACGATACCGATGGCGAGCCTGTCGCTCGGCGACGGCAACGCACTCAAGACCGCGCTCGGCTCGGGCGTCGTAAATGCGACGCTTTCGCTCGACCCGGTGAAGCTCGCGGGCGTGGACAACTCCGGCCGCGTGCTCATGTACGCACCGAACCCCGGTGCACCGGGCTCGAGCGTGTCGCACTGGGACGTGTCGGCGTTTCCGAACCTGTTGATGGAGCCGTCCATCAATCCCGACCTCACCCAGTCGATCGACCTCGCGTTCCACAACTTCTTCGACATCGGCTGGTTCCCGCAGCTGGTGGGAGTGCCGGGCGCGACGACCGCTTCACTCGCGTTCGCGCACGGCCCCAATCCGTCACACGACGGCGGCACGCTGCGATTCCGGCTGCCGGCCGCACAGCGAGTCGAACTGTCGCTGTTCGACGTAACGGGTCGGCGTATCGCGCAACTCGTGGACGGGCCGCTGGCGAGCGGCGAGCACGCGGTGCGTTGGACGGCCACCGACGAGCGCGGCGCGCGCGTGGCGCCGGGGATCTATCGCGCGCGGCTCAGGGCGGGAGGCGTGGAGCGTTCGTTGAACGTGGTGCTCATGGACTGAGGCTCGCTGGGGGCTCTGCGATCACATGAGCCTCCGAGACGGCCCGGGACCGCGGGGGGTACTATCCTCGACGCGGGGCCCGTCGCTACGCTCTCGCCCGTCTGCGTCGCACCCCCCGCGGCCCCGGGCCTGCTGGGTGGTAGGTCGTGGCTCGCACTCTCCCCCGCTCACGAAAGGCACGAGCATGACCCGATACGCAGGGATGCTGTTCCGGCGGATGCTCACGGTTTCCGTCTCAATTGCGGCGATGTTCACGTGCGCGCTCGGAGCGCGGCCATCGCTGGCTGGCCCGACGCTGCCGCCGGAGCTGGATCCGCTCGTGCGGCACATGGACCCGGCGGCGAAACCCGGAGCGGACTTCTTCAAGTTCGCGTGCGGGCGCTGGGTCGCGGAGAACCCCATCCCGGCTTCCGAGCGTGGTTGGGGCATCGCGAACCTGGTGAACGAGGAGACCTACCGGCAGCGTCTCGAGATCTGCCGGGACGCAGCCAGCTCCGGCGCGAAGCGCGGTTCGAACGAGCAGAAGGTGGGTGACTTCTGGGCCTCGGGCATGGACTCGGTGGCCATCGACCGGCAGGGCGCGGAGCCGCTGCGGCCCTACCTGGCCCAGATCGCGAACATCCACACGCGCACGGAGCTCTTGAAGCTGGTCGGCAGCTTCCAGTCGCTCGGCTTCGCGCCGTTCTACTCGCTGGCGATGTGGCAGGACGAGCGCAACAGCAGCCGTTACCTCGCGCATCTCATACAGGGTGGCATCCGCATGCCGGACCGCGACTATTACTTCGGCAAGGACGCCACCACGCGCCAGGTGCGCGCGGAGTACGGCAAGCACGTCAACACCATGTTCAAGCTGTTGGGCGAGGACTCCGCCACCGCCGCCACGTCGAGCGCCGCCGTGCTCAAGCTGGAGACGGCGCTGGCCACGCGCTCGCGCACGCTGGAAGAGCGGCGGGACCCGTGGGCGAATTATCACAAGCTGTCGCTCGCGCAGCTCGGCAAACTCTCCCCCACGATCGACTGGAAGGCGCAATTCGTGGCCATGGGGGTGCCGGTGCAGGACACCGTCATCGTGGGCCAGCCCGAGTTCTTCCGGCAGCTCGACTCGTGCCTGAGCGTGGCGCGGCTCTCCGAGTGGCAGGCGTTGTTGCGGTGGAACGTGGTCACGGCGCTCGCCCCCAACCTGAGCAGGCCGTTCGACCAGGAGAACTTCCGCTTCTACGGCACGGTGCTCTCGGGCACCAAGTCACAACGTCCGCGCTGGAAGCGCACACTCGACGACGCCGAGGCGGCCATCGGCGAACTGGTGGGCCAGGTGTGGGTGCAGAAGTACTGCTCGCCCGCCACCAAGGCGCGCTACGAACGGCTCACCGAGAATGTCGTCAGCGCCTACCGCGACCGCATCCGCGCGCTCCCGTGGATGAGCGACGACACCAAGACCCGAGCGCTCTCCAAGCTTGCCCGGGTGGGCCACAAGGTAGCGTACCCCGACCGATGGCGGGACTACTCGGCGCTCGAGCTGGACCGTGGTTCGTATGCCGCCAACCGCGTGCGCGTGAACGAGTGGTGGTTCCGACACGAGGCGAGCAAGCTCGGCAAGCCAGTGGACCGCACGCTGTGGGACATGACGCCGCAGACCTACAACGCCTACTACGACGGCTCGAAAGTCGAGATGGTGCTGCCGGCGGCGGCGTTCATGTTGCCCGGCATCCCCGACTCGCTCGTGGACGACGCCATCCTCTATGCCTACGCCGGGGGTTCCACCATCGGGCACGAGATCACGCACGGGTTCGACGACGAGGGCCGGCAGTTCGACGAGAACGGCAACTTGAACCCGTGGTGGAGCGCCGAGGACTCGGCCCGGTTCGCCGCCCGGGCGCACAAGCTGGTCGAGCAGTTCAACGGCTACGTCGTGGGCGACAAGCACGTGCGCGGCCTGGCGACGCTGGGCGAGAACATCGCCGACTTGGGCGGAGTCGTGCTGGGCTACGAGGCGTTCAAGCGCACCGAGCAGTGGAAGCAGGGCGAGAAGATCAACGGCTTGACGCCCGACCAGCGCTTCTTCCTCGCCTACGCGCTGTCGTGGCTCGGGCACCGGCGCCCGCAGGCGCTCCAGCAGCAACTCATGACCGACGTGCACGCGCCAGCGTTCCTGCGCGTAAACGGCCCGCTCGCGAACGTGCCGGAGTTCTATGAAGCGTTCGGGATCAAGCCCGGCGACGCCATGTACCGCGCCGACGACGTGCGCGTGACCATCTGGTAGGTCCGCGGCGGCGTGGGCCGCGTCACAGCGCGTTCCGCGGGTCGTAGAGAGGACGTTCACTTCACTCGACCCGGAGCCCGCGGAGGTTCGTTCGTGTCCGAACACCACTTGTCGCTTGCGGTCGCGCTGCTGGCGGCCGTCCTGGCCGCGGCCCCATCGCCGAATCCCGAGCCCGAACTCGGGCTCGTGCAATGGGGCCGCGACCTGGACACGGCGCTCGCGAGCTCGCGCGCGAGCGGCCGCCCCGTGCTCGTGCTGTTCGACGAGGTGCCGGGCTGCGCCACGTGCGTGGGATTCGGGCGCGAGGTGCTGTCGCATCCCCTGCTGGTGGAGGCGATCGAGTCCGAGTTCGTGCCGGTGTTCGTGGCGAACAATCGCGCCGGCCGCGACGCCGCGCTGCTCGCACGCTTCGCCGAGCCCGCGTGGAACAATCCAGTCATGCGCTTCCTCGATGCGCGCGGCCGTGACGTGCTCGCCCGCCGCGATGGGCTTTTCTCGCCTCACGAGATCTCGGAGCGGATGATCGCGGCGCTACGCGCGGCGAAACGGCCGGTGCCCGGCTACCTGGCGCTCGCCGAAGAAGAGACGCAGCAGGCGCATCGCCGCCAGGCCACGTTCGGCATGTCGTGCTTCTGGGAGGGCGAGGCGCGCCTCGGCTCGCTCCCCGGGGTGCTGGGCGTGACGGCCGTTCACACCGCCCGGGGCGAGGGCGTGCGCGTCGTCTATGACGAGTCGCGCCTGTCGCGCGCCGCGCTCGAACGCGCGGCGACGGAGCAGAAGTGCTCACTCGAGCGCGACACCGCCGTCGTGGCGTTCGAAGCCGGCGGCAGCGACCACCTGCACGCGCTGTCGTTCTCGCCGCTCCGCAAGCTCTCGCTCACGCCCATGCAGGCGATGCGGGTCAACACCGCGCTCGCCGCGGGCCGAGACGGGCTCGAGTGGCTGACGCCGCGGCAGCGAGAGCAGGCGCAGAGGTCGGCGACGGATGCGCCTCAGGGGATGGCGCGGACGCGGTAGTACTCGAGCAGGCTCGACAGCGACCAGCTCCTTGCCGGGTGCGCCGACGTTCTTGGCGGACTCGGCTCGGCGGTCAGCGTCTCGTCCTCGACGCGATCGATCCACCAGCGCGTGGAGTCGCTCACGCCCGACTCTGCAACCTGATCGGAGGGGATGGCAGCTGAGTCTCCTCTCACCGCATAGAAGAGCAGGTAGCCCCTCACCTCGAACGTGGAACTGGTGCTCGGGTCCCGCACGCGCAGGCCCATGGAGGTTCGCACCGTGCGGCGGTGCACTGGGCTCGATCCGGCGCGCGTGTCGGGGAAGGCGATCAGGTCGCGATCAAGATCGAGCGTGACCTGCGCGGGCTCGTATCGCCCCGGCACGCCTTCGAATAGCGAGCGGAGCGCCTCCAGCACCCACGCGCGGTCGCGTGGCTGTCGGACCACGTTGCCCGCGGAATCCAGCGCCTGCGCCTCGCAGATAAGATCGGCGGCCAAGAGACCCGCAACCGTTTCGAGGTCGCGTTGATTGACGGCCCACTCCAAGCGCCGGACCGTGTTGGCCGGCGTGTTGAACGCGGGGGCCACATCGATCGGCGCCACCCGCGCGTGGACTTGCCGCATGCGATCCACGAGGTGGCCGCGGCGGCGGCGATCAGGAGCAAGGCCAGGAAGCGTGTCATCGGGGCTCTCCGGAGGGGCCTTGTGAAGCCCATTGAGCGCAGAAGGGCGTGACCATTCTATGCCGAATCGCGCCTGAAGTTCCCGATTGCCTCGCGCCCACCGCGACGCCCCGGCCCCCGGGCGTGCACCGCGCGCGAGTCGCGCCACGACATGTCAGTGCCAACCTTCCGGGCGTTCCCCCCATCCGACCGACGAACGCGGCAACCTCGCCCACCGGTCGGGGTGTGGCCTGTCGCCAGTTCGGGAACCTGCGGGTACATTCGTTCGTCCCTCGATCGCCACCGGTCACCCTGAGGATCCCCTCATGCGTTTTGGCACCACGCTGTTCGCCGTACTTCTCCTGCTGCCCACGCTCGCGCACGCCCAGGTCACCAGCCTCAGGGGCCGATTCGTGGACCCCACGAACAGCGCCGCCGTGGCAGGCGTTCAGGTCAAGCTCACGAGCTTCGCGGACACCGCCGACGTGAGGAAGGTGACGGGCAAGGACGACGGCACGTTCGAGGTGACCGGCCTCGGCGTCCACAGTTACCGCCTCGAAGCGTCGCGGCTCGGCTACGCCACGCTGCGGCAGGTGATCCGAGTGACACAGGCGGGACAGGACGCGGGTGTGCTGCAGTTGGTGCCCGAGGCCGTGGACATCGCCGGCATCACCGTGACCGAGTCCCCCGCGCCGGCCGCGCAGAAGGCGGATACCACTGAGTTCCGCGCCAGCGCTGTCAAGATCAGCAAGGACGCTACCGCCGAGGATCTGGTGCAGAAGATGCCCGGTGTCACGGTGGAGAGCGGACAGGTGAAGGCGCAGGGCGAGAACGTGCAGCAGGTGCTGGTGAACGGCCGGCCGTTCTTCGGCAGCGACCCGGCGGCGGCGATGCGCAACCTCCCGGCCGAGGTCGTGGACCGCATCCAGGTGTACGACCGTTCCAGCGACCAGGCTGAGTTCAGCGGCTTCGAGGACGGTACGCAACAGCGCACCATGAACTTCATCCTGCGCGACCAGAAGGCCCAGTTCGGCAAGGGCTACCTGGGCTACGGTGACCGCGACCGCTACCAGGCCGGCGGCAATGCCACGATCCTGCGCGGAACCTCTCGCCTCACCGCCATCGGGCTCTCCAACAACATCAACCAACGCAACTTCTCGCCCATGGACCTGTTCGGTGCCATGTCGGGCAATCCGGGAGGGGGCGGGCAGCCGCGCATGATGATGGGCGGCGGCGGCATGCACCGCGGTGGCGGCGGCGGCGGCCCGCAGTTCCGCATGGGCGGCGGCGGCTCGGGCTTCGACCCCAGCAGTTTCTTCGTCAGCCAGCAGGGCGGCATCAGCACCACGCACTCGGGCGGCCTCAACTACTCCGGCCAATGGGGGCCCAAGCTGGCCGTCACTTCGAGCGTGTTCCTGAACCAGACCGACAACGAGAATCTCCAGTCGCTCACGCGCGAGTACTTGCCGCCGCAGGATTCCCTGGCGTTCTACGGCCAGAACGTGACCAGCGACAGCCGCAACGGCAACCAGCGCGTGGACGCCCGTTTCGAGTGGACGCTCGATTCGTTGAACTCGGTGATCATGCAGCCGCGCCTGTATTTCCAGCGGAATCGCTCGCGCACGCTCGGACTGGCCAGCAACACCACGGCGTTCGGCTCCGAGCTGAGCTCCAGCAACAGCGACACCTACAACGAGACCGTGGGCAACAACCTGTCCAATCGCCTCACGCTCCGGCACCGCTTCGCCAAGCGCGGCCGCAACATCTCGGCCGACGTCCAAATGGCCTACAACCGGCGCGACGGCGACCGCGATCAGTACTCGCTGAACGCATTCACCATGCCGGACAGCGTGGCGACGTCGGACCAGCGCACCGATTCGCGCAGCATCACGCGTTCGGGTAGCACGCGCATCGCCTACACCGAGCCGCTCTCCAAACGCTGGCAGATGCAGGCGACCTACAACCCGTCGCTGTCCCGCAGCACGTCGGACGCGCGCACGCTGGGTCTGGACACGCTCTCCGGCGAGTACTCGTTGCTCGATCGGGTGCAGTCGAACACGTTCCGGAACCGCAATACCACCCAGAATGCCGGGCTCGCGGTGCTGCGCACGGCGGGGCCGTGGCGCTGGCTGTCGCAGGCGGCGTGGCAGCAGACACGGCTCGAGAGCGAGCAGACGTTCCCCGACACGCGCACGGTGGACCAGTCGTTCCGCGACGTGCTGCCGTCCATGACGCTGTCCGGCACGTTCGCCAACCGCCGCAACGTGCGACTGGCGTGGAGCACGTCCACGCAGGCGCCCAGCATCAGCCAGCTGCAGAACGTGGTGGACAACTCCAATCCGCTGGCGCTGTCGGCCGGCAATCCGAACCTGCGCCACACCTACAACAACAACTTCTCGATCCGCATGTCCGAAGCCGATCCCACGCGCTCGAAGAGCCGGTTCCTGTTCGCGAACCTGATCCGGGTCAGGCGCCCCATCTCGAACGGCACGTTCACGGCGCTCACCGACACGGTGCTCGACGGCATCGCGCTCGCGCGTGGCACGCAGCTCACCCGACCCGTCAACCTGGACGTGTCGTGGGTAGCGAACGCGTTCGCGGCGTACAGCCGGCCGGTGACCTTCTTGAAGAGCATCGTCAGCGTGAACGGCGGCGGCTCGTTCAACCAGACGCCGACGCGCATCAACGCCGGCGACAACGCCAGCCGCACCTGGTCGGTGCGCTACGGCTCGGTGCTGTCCAGCAATATCAGTCCCAATCTCGACTTCACCCTGAGCTACCAGGGCAACTACAACATCACCCGCAATACGCTCAGCACCACCTCGCGCGGCGACTACTACGCGCACACGCTCGGCCTGCGCTTCAACGCCGTTGCCAAGCATGGCATCGTGCTGCGGCAGGAGTTGAACCACAACCTGCAGGGCGGCGTGTCGGACCAGTACGGCCAGAACGTGGTGCTGTGGAACACCACGCTCGGGAAGAAGTTCCTGAAGGGAGACAAGGGCGAGATCCGCGTCACGGCGACCGACGTCCTGCAGCAGGATCGGAGCGTGGGCCGGAGCTTCACCGAGACCTACGTCCAGGACTCGCGCGACCGCACGCTCGGCAGGTTCGTCCAGGCTGTACTCACGTACACCTTTCGCTGACCGAGCGGTACCGTCCACAGGCCGGATCCGAGGGACCGGTTGGGTCCTGTGTGAATTCCGGCGACGCTGGGTTCTCGATTGTTGTTGAGACTCGCTCCTGCGCTGGGTAGATTCGGATTTTGTTTCCGCATCTCCGCGACTTTCCCCCGTCCTCGAGGAGTACGCCCATGCACCTGCGCGACTTCGCTCCGACCACCCGAGTACTCCGCGGTTTCCTCGCCACGCTGCTGCTCGCCACCCTGGCCCCCGTGGCCCAGGCGCAGCAGCTCGACACGCCCACGCTGAGCCTCAATGGCGGTGGCTTCTTCCGCATCGACCTCGATGTCACGGCTGGCACCTCGGGCGCGCCGCACGGCTTCGTCATCCAGTGGATGTCGCGCGCTGACTATGAATCATACGGCTGGCCCACCGCCGAATACGATCCGAACGCGGCCTACTGCGAGTTCACAGGCGACCCCACGCTGAACCCCGACGCGCGCAGCAGCTCGTTCCGGCTGGGCCCAAACGGCGCCATCGAGGTGCAGATGGGAGACCTGTTCGACGAGACGGGTGTCTCCGGCAGCTATCTCGACGGCATCGCGCCCGGGGAATACGCGGCCCGCATCTGGGCCAAGGGCGATGGCGTGACCCCCGGCACCGGCAGCCTCCCGTCCGCGACAGCCTTCGCCAGCACGACCGGCGATCCCGAGTGCACGCAGGGCTTCTGGAAGAACCACACCGAGGTGTGGCCGGTGGGCTGCACGCCCATGACGCTCGGCACGGTCTCCTACAGGCCGCCCAGCTGCTCGCCATCTACAACACGCCCGCCATGGGGAATGGCCTCATCTCCATGGCGCACCAGCTCATCACCGTCAAACTCAACGCGTGCAACGGCTCGGACCTCACCAACATCCAGTCCGACGTGAACGCGGCCGACGCGCTGATCGGCGGACTCGTCATCCCGCCCGTGGGCGGTGGGTTCCTGGCTCCAGGCACCACCAGCTCGCTCACCAATCAGATGGACAACTACAATAACGGCATCATCCCGGGTGTCGTGGCGTGCGCGACCAAGGTGAAGAAGTCCTCGTGGGGCGATCTCAAGTCGATCTATCGATGATATGGAGTGACCGTCTGTCAACAACGACCACCTTCGTTCGCGGGGGTGGTCGTTGTGTTTGTTGATCGAAGCGAAGGACGGCCACCGAGGCAGGGCGCTTCGACGACGAGTCACGCTGATATGCGCGGATTACCCGGATGCCTTCGGGCAGAGCCGCATGACCGTGTTCCGTCGGGAGAGTCCGCACTCTAGGAACGCCATTCACCGTGAGTCCGTGAGGTGGCATATCGATATCGCGGGGGCTCCGGATCGTGCCTGTCCTCGGGGGCCGCACTTCGCTCCGTCCGTTCTCGATTACGCCTGGGCCAGCCGGCCCGGGTGGAGCACCTGCCACACGAACCCGACGAGTTCCCGGGCGATGGCGATGGTGACCAGGTTGGGATGCTTGCCCTGATGCAGCATGCGGCGCTGGCGAAGCGTGAGCCGCCGCAGCGCGCGGTCGGCGAGCGCGATCAGCTTGGGCGGCTGCTCTCTGCGCCGGAGCCGCAGGGCGCGCCCGACGATCGGTTTGTGGCGGTAGTGCCAGGCGGCTTCGACCAGCAGGCGGCGCACGTGGCGGTTCCCCGCCCCGGTGATGCCGCCGCGCCGCTCCCGCATGCCGCTGCTGTGCTCGCGCGGGACCAGCCCCAGGTAGGACATGAGCTGACGCGGGTGAGGGAAGCGCCGCGGGTCGTGGATCTCGGCGACCAGCGCCAGCGCCGTCACGGTGTCGATCCCGTGGAAGCAGCGCAGCGCCTGGACCGGCGCCGCCCACGGCGCCTGCTGGGCGAAGCCTTCGATCCGATCGGTGAGCGCCTCCAGGCGGCCTTCCGTCTGCTCTACCGCGAGCAGATAGTCCTCGAAGATCACCTGGTCGGCCGGCCGCTCGAACGTGAGCGCCCGCAACCAGGCCCGATACTTGGCTGACCAGGTCGGCTTGTGCCCGACGGCGTACACGCAGCCGCGCCGCAGCAGGAACTTGCTCAACCGGTTCCGTGCCCGGGTCAGGTCCCGCTGCGCATCATCGCGCGAGCGGGTCAGGTCGCGCACCGCCTCCTCCTCTTCACTGGGAGGCTTCACCTCCGTCAGCAGGCCCGCGCGCAGTAGCTCGGCCAGCTTGCGAGCGTCGCGGCGATCGGTCTTGATGGCGCAGCCGGGTTTCACCGGGATCAGCGACGGTGCGATCACCCGGCAGTCGATGCCCGCTCGCGTCAGTTGGCGCTGCAGCACGTAGCCGGTCGGACCGGCCTCGTAGCAGCAGCGCAGCCCGCCCTCGGCTTCGCGCCCGAGTCGGCGGATCATCCGACAAATGGCACCCGTCTCGTTGACGATGCTCCACTCGAGCGGCGAGATCTGCCCGGGGCGGAGCAGGGCGATCGCGATCGTGTTCTTGTGGACATCGAGGCCGACGAACGTGCTAGCTTCCTGCATGGACCGGCTCCCTTCTTCGTATGCGGCTCTGGGACCGCAAGGCCCTAACCCGCGACTGCGAGTGGGCTCGACCCACCCGGCCGCCATCACGCACCCACCAGGTGGCGACGCTACGACCGGGAGCCGGTCACTTCCATAGTGTCTAGCTCGTCACCAGCCGGGAATCGGGATAGGGGGTAGCGGGTTCGTCCCGCTACTCCCCTCCCACACCACCGGACATGCGGGTCCGCATCCGGCGGTTCGATGGTTCAGCGACCTGCA
>CAYQNV010000181.1:0-12757 GCA_964418975.1 uncultured bacterium
GCTCGCGGCCGACATCGCGCGCCGCATCGAGAAGGAACTCCAGTACCCCGGGCAGATCCGGGTCACCGTCATCCGCGAGACGCGCGCCGTGGACTACGCCCAGTAGGAGGCAGCCGACGTGACGAATCTGCTGTTCGTGGCCGACGTGATCGGCTCGCCGGGGCGCGAAGTGCTGCGCGCGCTGTTGCCGGACCTGAAGCGCCGCCATGACCTGCACCTGGTCATCTGCAATTGCGAGAACTCCGCCGCCGGCTTCGGCGTGACCAAGGAAGTGGCGCGCGACCTGTTCGATTCCGGCTGCGACGTGCTGACCGGCGGCAACCACCTGTGGGACAAGAAGGATTCGGTCGAGTACATCGCCGACGAACCGCGCCTGGTGCGACCCGCGAACCTGCCCGAGGGCACGCCCGGCCGCGGCTGGCGCGTGGTGAAGGCCGCGAACGGCGTGCACGTGGGCGTGATGAACCTGATCGGCCGCGTATTCATGAAAGAGGCCGACTGCCCGTTTCGCACCGCCGACGCCGCTCTGGAGCAACTCGCGCGACAGGCGCAGGTGATCTTCGTGGACTTCCACGCCGAGACCACGGCCGAGAAGGTCGCCATGGGTTGGCACCTGGACGGCCGCGTCTCGGCCGTGGTGGGCACGCACACGCATGTTCAGACCGCCGACGACCGCGTGCTGCCGCGCGGCACGGCGTTTGTCTCGGACGCCGGCATGACCGGCGGGTTCGACAGCGTGATCGGCATGGACCGCGCCGCCGCGCTGCGGCGTTTTCTCACGCTCATGCCCGAGCGGCTGCAGCCCGCGGGGGGCGACCTGCGCCTGAACGCGGTGCTGGTGAACGTTGACGACGCCACGGGCAAGGCCACGCGCATCCAGCGCTTGCAGATCCCGTGGGTGAAGGGCGCACCCGTGAGCGGCTCCGAGAGCGCGCGGCTCTTGACCGGCGAGGAGCCGGCCTCGACGGTGCGCATCGAGGCGAAGATCCGCGCGCAGGTGCTGCTCGATGCCGGCGTCAAGCCGCGGCTGGCGCTGGTGTCGGTGGGCGAGGATCCCGCCTCGCAGGTCTACTTGAAGAAGAAGCACGAGGCGTGCGCCGAGGCCGGCATCAGCGTGGAACGCGTGACGTTCCCGAGTGGCACCGCCACCGACGACGTGGTGCGACGCGTGCGCCAGTTGGGTGCGGACGCAAGTGTGCACGGCATCCTGGTCCAGTTGCCACTCGCGGCACCCGCCGACGGCAACGCCGTGCTCGAAGCCATTCCACCCGCCAAGGATGTCGACGGCTTCCATCCCGAGAACGCCGGCCGGCTGGCGCTGGGTCTGCCGTGCTTCATCCCGGCGACGCCGTTCGGCGTACTGCGCCTGCTCCAGCACTACGACATTCCGCTCAAGGGCAAGCACGCGGTGGTGCTGGGCCGGAGCCACATCGTGGGCCGCCCCATGGCCACGCTGCTGTCTTCCAAGCCGCACGACATGACTGTCACGATCGGCCATTCGGCGAGCGGGCCGGCGCTACAGCCACTGGCGCGCGAGGCCGACCTGCTGGTGGCCGCGGTGGGCAAGCGCCACATGGTCACCGCCGACTGGGTGAAGCCCGGGGCGGTGGTGGTGGACGTGGGCATACATCGGGAGATCCCTGCCTCCGGCGGGGGGAAGTCGAGCCTCACGGGCGATGTGGACTTCGAGTCCGTCCGCCACGTGGCCAGTGCGATCACGCCCGTACCGGGTGGCGTGGGCCCCATGACCGTGGCCATGGTGGTGCTCTCCACCGTCATCGCCGCCGAGCGCCAGAGCGCCACTGTCAGGGTCTGATCCTTTGGCCTCCCTGCCCGCGCCCGAAGACCGCGTCCTCTCCGTCGGCGAGCTGACGCGCTCGATCAAGGACCTGCTGGCGGGCGCGTTCCCGGGCGTGTGGGTCAAGGGCGAGATCACGGGCTTCAAGGGCGCGCACGCGAGCGGCCACCTCTATTTCAAGCTCAAGGACGCCGCCGCCACGCTCGACTGCGCCATGTTCCGCAGCGCCGCCATGAAGCTCACGTTCGCGCCCAAGGATGGCCTCGAGGTGGAGGCGTATGGCGAGATCAACGTGTATGAGCCGCGTGGCCAGTACCAGCTGGTGATCAAGCAGATGCGGCCGGCCGGCATCGGCGCGCTGCTCGCGCAGTTGGAGGAACTCAAGCGCCGGCTCGCCGCCGAGGGGCTGTTCGACGCGGCGCGAAAACAGCTGCTGCCCCGCTACCCGCGCACCATCGGCGTGGTGACCTCACCCGTGGGCGCTGCCGTGCGCGACGTGGTGAAGGTGCTGCGCGCGCGCTGGCCCGGCATCCGCATCGTGCTGGCGCCGGTCAAGGTGCAAGGTGAGGGTGCGGCCGCCGAGATCGCTGCCGCGATCGAGCGCTTCGATCGCTGGGGCGGCGCCGATCTGCTGATCGTGGGCCGCGGCGGTGGCTCGATCGAGGACCTGTGGGCGTTCAACGAGGAGGCGGTCGTGCGCGCGATCGCCGCGGCGAGTACGCCGGTGATCTCCGCCGTAGGTCACGAGGTGGACAGCACGCTCGCCGACTTGGCCGCCGACGTGCGCGCCGCCACCCCCAGCAATGCGGCCGAACTGGCGGTGCGCGACAGCCACGAGACGCGCCATCGCGTGGAAGCGCTCGCCCAGCGCCTCGGCTCGCGCGTGCGCACGCAGCTCGAGCGACTGCGGCGCGAGCTGGGCGCGATCTTGAAGCAGCATGGGTTTCGCCGGGTGCGCGACTTGTTCACGCACTGGCGGCAGCGCACCGACGACCTGCGCGACCGCCTGGACGGCGGCGTGCTCGCCCGGCTCGAGGCCGCCCGCGAGCGGCTGTTGCGCGCGCGCGGGGCGTGGGGCCTGCGCGAGGCGCTCCCGCGGCGGCTGGCCGAGGCCCGCACCGGGCTGGCGCGCGGGCGCAAGGCGCTGGATGATGCCATCGTGGTGCGGGTGCACGACCGCCGCCGCCGCGCGCTGGCGCTCGCCGACCGGCTACGCGCGCTCTCGCCCAAGCTCGTGCTGGAGCGCGGCTATGCACTCGTGCGCGATCCCGCCGGCCGATTCGTGCGCAGCGCCCAAGACTTGAGCACCGGCAGCACGGTGACCCTGGAGTTCGCGCGCGGCGAGGCCGACGCGACCGTGACGACCATCCGCAAGGGAGGGGACGATGGCACGCGCCAAGAGCGACGCCGCTAGCGGTGAGGGCTCGACGCTCGACTTCGAGCAGAGCATGAAACGTCTCGAGACGATCGTGGAGGAGCTCGAAGCCGGCGAGCTGACGCTCGAGGATTCGATCGCGCGCTACGAGGAAGGCATCAAGCTGTCGCGCCGGCTGACGCAGGTGCTGGACGAATCCGAGAAACGTATCGAACTGCTGGTGGAGAAGGAAGGAACGGGCCCGGCGACGGAGCCCATGGAGCTGGCCTCGGGGCGTGAACCGTCCGAGGGCGAGCTGCCGCTCTGATGGCCACTCGCTCCGCCACGTTCGTCCCGGGGTTCGAACCGCTGCGCGAAACGTTCGAGCAGCGTCTCGCGCGCGGACTGCGCGAGCGCGCCGAGGGCCCCGGCCGGCTGGGCCAGGCGCTCCGCTACGCCGCGCTCTCGCCCGGCAAGCGCGTGCGACCACTGTTCGTACTGGCCGCCTGCGAGGCGGTCGGCGGCCCGTGGAAGCGCGCGCTCCCGGCCGCGGTGGCGGTGGAATGCGTGCACGCGTTCTCATTGGTGCACGACGACCTGCCCGCCATGGACGACGACGACTACCGCCGCGGCCGACTCACCACGCACAAGAAGTTCGGCGAGGCGATCGGCGTGTTGACGGGCGATGCGCTGCTGGCATTCGCTTTCGAGGAGCTCACGCGGCTCACCGACGAGGGCGTGCCCGCCACGCGCGTGGTGGACGCCGTGCGCCGACTCGCACACGCCGCCGGCGCCGCGCAGCTGGTGGGCGGCCAAACGCTCGACATCGCGGCCGAGGGCCGCAAGCCCACGGCCCGGATCGTGCGCGACATCCACGAGCGAAAGACCGGCGCGCTGTTTGGCGCCTCGCTGGCGCTGGGGGCACTGGCCGGCGACGCTGACGCCCACACGGTGGACTCGCTTGATCAGGCGGGCCGCATGGTGGGATTGGCGTTCCAGATCCAGGACGACCTCTTGAACGCCGGCGGCTCGCTGCGCGCACTCGGCAAGCGTCCCGGCACCGACGCCGCCCGCGGCAAGGCGACCTATCCCTCGGCGGTGGGCGAGGCCCGCGCACGCCGCGAGGTGGCCACGATGCTGCGCACGGCGCGCGGCGCGCTGACGCGGCGCTGCGCCCAGCCCGATCGCCTGCTGCGCTTGATCGACGCGTTGTCGCGGCGGGATCACTAGGGCGTCCGGCGGCACGATGGGGCACTCCTCCACTGCGATCGAGGAGGTCGGTCTGGCTGGCCATTCAGTGTTACAACAGCCAATGGATTCCGATTCGCGGCGTATTAAGGATCGGCAAGCGTGCCAACCACAGCCTGAAACGAACTACTCGGCGTCATACATCTTCGCGACAACTGCGAACTGTCGTTGCATTCTCAAATTCGAGATGTAGGCTTGCCTCGGCATCGCTAGCCCGAAGACCGCCGCCGCGTGAATCAGTTCCGCCGTCTCGGGCATGCCGACGGCCTTGGGTAGGAGCGCCCGCCAAAGACCATCCCCCGAAAGGATGGAATCATGTCGCATCGATCCTGCTGGCTGCGAAGCGGAGCGTGGATTCCGGTGTTCGTGTTCCTCACCGCAGTACCCGTCTTGGCCGCACCGGGTCTCAACCTTTCTTGGAACTCCTGTTACGGGGAGGGCACTGGCGTACAGAACATGGCCTTCGCCTGTAATACCAATCTGGGATCCCAACGAATCGTCGGCTCGTTTGTTTCCGACATCGACATCTTGCGCGTGGGCGGGGTGGAATGCTACGTCGACCTCGCGAGCGCCAGTGCTGCATTGCCCGCGTGGTGGAGGGTGGATCGCGACGGCTGCCGATACGGCTCGCTCAGCATGAACTTGGTGGCATCCCCCGACGATGCGGTTTGCGTGGACTTATGGTCAGGTCAGGCCCTCTCCGCATATGTTTACTCGGTGGGCGACCGTGGGCCAAACACGGCAAGAATCAGCGTCGAGTCGGCGGTGGATTGGTTCCAACCACAGTTGCTTCAGACGATATTAGCCGGCTCCGAGTATTTTATTTTCAACCTGCAGATCAATCGCGCCAAGACTGTCGGCGCGGATGCCTGCATCGGTTGCAGCACGCCTGCCTGCATCGTCTTCAACTCCGCCAGGGTATTGTTCTGTGATCCGGATGAACTCGAGTATTGCGCGTACCTCGACCCTGGTGGTCCTAATTTCACGCACACGCTCACCGGTGGCACTCACCCAGGTAGTGACTACGTCACCTGGCAGGGTGGCGGGCTGCCCGAGGTCGGGGGGGTAACGGGCTGCCCGGCCGCGACGAGCGTGCGAAAGCAGACCTGGGGTGGCATCAAGGCGGTCTACAGATAGCCAGCGATTCCGCCGGCGTCCCGACCCATCGCGGCAGCCCCGCGTGCGATCAGGCGAAATGGACCTTCCCTGCGCATGAATTGCGGGCATATGATTGAACCTCTGCCCAAGGAGGTTCTCATGCGCCACCGCGACCGGTTGCTCGGTATCTTGCTCGGTGCGATCGTCGCCGGGCTGCTCGCAAGCGCCAACCCGACTCATGCCGGCTTCGGCGACGCGCTCAAGCAGAAGATGAAGGAGAAGGCCGCCAAAAAGGCCGCGGAAGCCGTGGACAAGGCGGCGGAGAAGCCCGCGGCGACGAAGGAAGGCGAGCCGAAGGACGCCGCGGCGGCCGCGGACGCCAAGGCCGAGGCGAGCGGTCCGAGCGCCAAGGTGTCTGAAGTCTCCACCAAGTTCGACTACGTCCCGGGCGACAAGGTGATCCTGCTCGACGACTTCACGCAGGACGACCTGGGCGAGTTCCCGGTTCGCTGGAAGCCCGTGCTCGGCACGTTCGAGGTGGCGGAGTCCGCAGGCGAACGCTGGTTCCGTTGCACGAGCCCCGACGGCACCGTGCGATTGAAGCTGCCGGATGCGCCCGCGCTCCCCGAGTACTGGACACTCGAGTTCGACTTCCTGGGCGTCGAGCCGCTGTCGTCGTCGCTCATCGTGCGAGCGCTCGGCAAGGGCGACTACACGATCTGGGAGGCGACCTATCCCAACGGCAACAGCCTGTTCTTCCGCAGTGGCGAGTACTACTCCACCACGCCGCTCGAGGGTGTCTCGGGCCCGGGTGGGCGCCATCACGTGATGGTCATGGCGAGGAAGACCGGGATAAAGGTGTACATGGACCAGCAGCGCCTGGCCAGCATGCCGGAGGTTTGGAACAAGTACTGGCCGGCGGTGGCACTCGAAATACGCCTGTGGGCGAACACCAAGCCCATGATCACAAACGTGCGCTACGCCGAAGGCTGCAAGCCGGCCCCGGACCTGCTCGCCACCGGCAAGCTGGTCACCTACGGCATCCGGTTCGCGACCGGCTCCGACGTCGTGCTCGCGGAGTCGGCGCCGGTGCTGCGCCAGGTGGCCGCATGGCTCCAGGCGAATCCTGCAGCGAAGCTCACCATCACCGGGCACACCGACAACGTCGGCTCGGCCGCCGACAATCTCGACCTTTCGAAGCGGCGCGCGGCGTCGGTCGCGCGCGTGCTCAGCGAACAGTTCTCGATCGTTGCGGACCGCCTGGCCACGCAGGGTAAAGGCGACACGCAGTCGCTCGCCGACAACGCCAAGGTGGAAGGCCGCGCGATGAACCGTCGCGTGGAGTTCACCAAGCTCTAGCTCTCGCATAGCACGACGCCGCGCCCCGCACCCACAGCCCACCAAAGGACCGCATCCATGAAGCGCCTCACCCGATTCGCTCGACTGCTCGGCGTGCTCCTGGCTCTCGCCGCGTGCAGCGTGCCGGCCCACGCTGGCCTCGGCGACATGTTGAAGCAGAAGGCCATCAAGGCGGTGAAGGGCGACAAGCCCAAGCCGGCAGCCGTCGAGAGCGGCCCGATCAAGTCGCGCATGACGCCCGAGGTCACCGCCGAGCGTCTCGCCCTGTTCCAGAAGGGGATGGAGATCGAGCAAGCCGAGATCGAGAAGGGCAAGAAACTGCTGGCCTCGCTCAAGACCAAAGAGGCCTACCAGGAGTGCCAGCAGAAGGCCGCGGCGTCACCGGAAGTGCAGAAGATCATGATGTCGATCGGCAACACGCCCGAGAACGCGACGCAGGATGACATGCAGAAGATCGTCGCCAAGATGAACGAGGATCTCGCGGCGCACATGCTCAGGCACTGTGGCCCGGACCCCAACCAGTACAGCGCGGCCCAGCTCACCCGCGATGCGTACGCGAAAGGCTCCGATGCGAGCGGGCTCGAGGGCGACTTCACGTACACGAATTGGAAGGAATGGGTGCTGGAGTTCTGCAAGTACTTGGAGAAGCTGCAGAAGCAGCCCGACGCCGCCCAGCAGATCGCCAAGATCAAGGACGAAGGGCTGCGCATCCCGGGCCAGGGAAAGGGG
Source organism: uncultured bacterium (assembly GCA_964418975.1). Lineage (GTDB taxonomy): Bacteria > Eisenbacteria > RBG-16-71-46 > RBG-16-71-46 > RBG-16-71-46 > JAIOPA01. The sequence continues at coordinate 7,587 of CAYQNV010000181.1, forward strand.
ATCTTCTTCGTCTACACCGCCACCGAAGCCAAGCTGTTGATCGACTCGTGTGGGAAGCTCAAGCCGCTCATCGAGGCCACGTTCTAGTGATCGGTTGGCTGCCACTCGCGGCGGCATCGAGCCTGCTGTGGCAGGCCGTGGCGCCGGGCGTGTGGCAGGCGAGCGCTCCCATGGCCGGGCGCGGGCCGTTGGCGCCGGTGCGCGCCACGATGCTCAAGCTGGACCCGGCCCGCGTGCGTTTCGAACTTCGTAGCGCCACGCGCGATCACGGCATGCGTGGCGCATGGACGGTGGACAGTCTGCCTCCCGAGGGCCTCGCCGCGTTCAACGCCGGCCAGTTCACGGGCCCCGAGGTGTGGGGCTGGCTCGTGCGTGACGGGCACGAGGAGCAACCGGTGGGCACGGGAACACTGGGGATGGCATTCGTGGTGGACCACCAGGGTCGTGCGTCGCTCGTGGCTGCGCAGGAGATCGCCGAACATCGCCAGCGCGCGCGACTCGCGTTCCAATCCTATCCCGCGGTGCTGGTGGGGAAGGGCGAGTTGCCGTGGGAGCTGCGCGCCCCGCGCCGCGGCGCCAACCTGGATCACCGCGACTCGCGGCTTGCGCTCGGCGTGCTGGCGGACGGCAAGCTGCTGGTCGTGCTCACGCGCTTCACCGGGCTCGGGCCGGCCGGCGAGCAATTGCCGTGGGGGCCCACGGTGGGCGAGATGGCGGCGTGGATGCGCGCGCAGGGTTGCCGCCGCGCCATGCTGCTGGACGGCGGCGTGTCGAGCCAGATGGCGGTGCGCGGTCGTGACGGCGTGATCACGCGCTGGCCGAACCTCCGACCCGTCCCACTCGCGATGGTGATCCTGCCGCGAGACGAGCGTGCGTCAGGGAGTGCCAACACGCTCGCGCGCGGGTTCCCGCGGGCTCGCTGACCACTTCGGCTGAGTTTCACGAGCTGCCACAGGGCACGCCCTCTTGACACTCCGCGCGTCTCTCCTCACCATCGTCGGCCATCCACCCGGTTCAGCCTCGAAGGCCGCCCCGGGAGGCCGCACGGAAGCTGCCAAGGAGGACGTCACGGAACCGTTCTGGATCGCCCTGTCGGTCGGCTTCATCGTGCAGGGCTACAAAGGGTTCAACTCGTTCCTCCGCACCCGGCGCTGGAACCTGCGGCGCTTCGTCGAGACAGGCGGCATGCCGAGCTCCCACTCGGCCTCGGTGGCGGCCCTGTCCACCGCCGTGGGGCTGTGGCACGGCTTCGATACCGCGCTGTTCTCGGTGACGCTCTACTTCAGCCTCATCGTCATGTACGATGCCGCCGGCCTGAGACGCGCCGCCGGGCGTCAGGCCATGGTGCTCAACCGCTTGATCGATCGCCATTTCCAGCACCCCGAACAGGAGACGCAGCGGCTCATGGAACTGCTGGGCCACACCCCGTTCGAGGTGTTCATCGGCGCCTCTCTCGGCGTGAGCAGCGCCATTCTGACGTACCGGGTCCTCCATCCCTCATGAGCATGCTCGAGAAGATCCACTCCCCGGCGGACATCAAGACGCTCGACCGTGCCGCGCTGGCCAAGCTCGCGGCCGAGATGCGCCACGTCATCATCCAGACCGTGGCCCGCAATGCCGGCCACCTGGCCCCGAACCTGGGCGTGGTCGAACTGACGCTGGCGCTGCACCGCGTGTTCGACTCGCCGCGCGACAAGATTATCTGGGACGTGGGCCACCAGTCCTACCCACACAAGCTGCTGACCGGTCGCTACGAACAGTTCCCGACGCTGCGCCAACTGGACGGCCTCGCGGGCTACCCGCGCCGCGCCGAGAGCCCGCACGACCCGTTCGGCACGAGCCACGGCAGCACCAGCATCTCGGCGGCATTGGGCTTCGCCACGGCGCGCGACTTGAAGGGCGAGAAGCATCACGTCGTGGCGGTCATCGGCGACGGCGCGCTCACCGGTGGCATGGCGTTCGAGGGCTTGAACAACGCCGGCGAACTCAAGAAGCGGCTCATCGTCATCCTGAACGACAACGAGATGAGCATCTCGCCGAACATCGGCGCCATCAGCCGCTACCTCACCAAGCTCACTACCAGCCGGCTCTACCGCGCGTTCGAACGCGACGTGTGGGAGTTGCTGGGCAAGCTGCCGCGCGGCGGCAAGCGCGCGCAGATCGCGGCGCACCGGTTGAAGGAGGGCCTGCAGAACATGGTCGCGCCGGGTGTGCTGTTCGAGGAACTGGGCCTCAAGTACTTCGGCCCCATCGACGGCCACAACCTTCCGGTGCTGGAGGAAACACTGTCCGACCTGCGCCGCTTCGAGGAGCCCGTGCTGCTGCACGTGGTGACCCGGAAGGGCCGCGGCTACGGCCCGGCCGAGGGCGACGCCACCACGTTCCACGGGGTGGGCGTGTTCGACCCCGACACGGGCACGGCGAGCAAGGGTGCGAAAAAGACCTACTCGCATGTGTTCGGTGAGACCGCGGTGCTGATCGGCGAGCGCATCCCCAAGGCGGTGGCGATCACGGCAGCCATGACCGACAACACCGGGCTCACCAAGTTCTCCAAGGCGTTCCCCGAGCGCTTCTTCGACGTGGGCATGGCGGAGGAACACGCGGTCACGTTCTCGGCCGGCCTGGCGTGCGAGGGACTGCTTCCGCTCACCACCATCTACAGCACGTTCCTACAACGCGCCTTTGACCAGATCATCCACGACGTCGCGGTGCAGGACTTGAAGATCGTGCTGTGCCTGGATCGCGCCGGGATCGTGGGCGACGACGGCGCACCGCAACATGGCGTGTTCGACGTGGGCTACCTGCGCATGATCCCCGGCACCGTCGTGATGCAGCCCAGCAGCGGAGCGGAACTCCGCGACATGCTATGGACCGCCGCGCACTGGCCCGGCAAGCGTCCGATCGCCGTGCGCTACCCGCGCTCGCCCATCCCCGACGAAGCGCCGCCCGAGGGCGAGCCCCGCCTGTTGGAGATCGGCAAGGCCGAGCAACTGCGCGCCGGGGGAGACGTCGCGATCGTGGCGCTCGGGACCATGGTGGGACCGAGCCTGGCCGCGGCAGAGCTGCTGGCAGTGCAGGGCGTGTCGGCGACCGTGGTGAACGCGCGCTTCGCGGCACCCGTGGACCACGTCATGATCGGCGGGCTCGCGCGCTCGACTGGCCGCATCGTGACGGTGGAGGAGAACGTCATCGCCGGCGGCTTTGGCAGCGCCGTGAGCGAGATGCTGGACGAGCAGGGCATCACGGTCCCGCACCTGCGCCTCGGCGTGCCGAACGAGTTCGTGCTGCACGGCAAGCGCGACCAGTTGCTGAAGCAGATCGGGCTCGACGCCGAAGGCATCGCGCGCCGCACGCTCGAGTTGGTGCGCCAGAGCCGCCACCAGTACACGTGAGCGTCCGCGGCCGCCGCATCGCCATCCTCGGCCACCTGAGCCGGGCGCAGGTGCGACGCGAGGCCGTGCGCCTGCGCGACCAACTGACTCGCAAGGGCGCCGTGGTGCGGCTCGAGCGCGAACTGGCCGGAACGGTGGCCGAGTCGGGCGAGTCGCTGGCGGTGCTGGCGCGCTGGTGCCAGGTGATGGTGTCGTTGGGCGGCGACGGCACCGTGCTCACGGCCGGCCGCTCGCTCGCCGGTCGGAAGGGCGTGCTGCTCGCCGTGAACATGGGCGGGCTCGGGTTCCTGGCCGCCGCCGAGGGCCGCGACCTGGACGCCGCCGTCGCGGCCGCATTGGCCGGCAACTGGGCCATCGCCACGCGCACCGGTGTCGAGACGCGGATCAAGCGAGCGCGCGGCGGCCGCGCGCGACACGTGGGGTTCGCCCTGAACGATGCCGTCATCCGCAGCGCCACCAGCTACTCGGCCATGCACATGCGCGTCTCGGCGCTGGGGCACGACTTGGGCCACTTGGTGGCCGATGGGCTGATCGCCGCCAGCTCGAGTGGCTCGACCGCCTACTCGCTCTCGGCCGGCGGCCCACTCGTGGCGCCCAACTTGGACTCGCTCGTCGTGACGCCGGCGTGCGCGCACGCGCTCGGCAGCCGCTCGCTGGTGCTGGCGCCGGGCTCGGTGGTGACCGTGCACGTCATGAGCCCGGGGCCCGCGCTGCTGGTGATGGACGGTCAGGAGACCGAGGACCTTGGCAAGGACGACGAGGTCGAACTGCAACTGGCCCGCGATCGCGTACGCGTGTTCGAGAACCCCGAGCGGCCGTTCCTGCGCATGCTCCAGGCTAAGCTCGGCTGGCAGGGGAGCGAACGCAGGAGTTTGTGACGCGACATCGGCTGGCCGGGTGCGTCATGCGGGTGGCCGCGATGCGTACGACTCCCGGCGCACGCCTCTCGGACCGAAGCTCGAGCACGCGAACTTGACCCGTTCCTCGAGCGAAGCGTCGGGAATCGCCTCGTCACAGATCGCGTTTGAACGGCGAGCATCGTCCGCACGGAGGCCCAGCGCGCGCAGCCACGGCGCGACATCCTTGTCCTCCGACCATTCGGTCACGGCCGTCTTCCGCGCGCGCGACTGCTCGGTCTTACGCTGCGCTTCCAGCCGCTTGTGGCGCATGAACTCGGTGCCAAACGTCTGCTCGGCGGTGTACTGGTTGTGAGCGCGGCAGCGAAGGCGGATGCCGCTGACCGTCGCAGTACCTCCTCGCGCCACCGGCTCCACGTGATCGAACTCCAAGCGCGTGCGCGCATCGCAGCGTTGGCCGCGGTTGCTCTCGAACGTGCACTGCCCGCCATCGCGCATCCAGACCTTGCGCCGGACGTCGGCGGGGACATGGCGCTCGTTCGTGGACCGGCGCCCGCTTCCCGGGCGGGAGGTGGCCGCGAACTTCCGCTTCTCCAGATGGGCGAGCATCACGTCCAGCGTTCGGTCGAGAACCTGGGCCAGGTCTCCGGATGGGACCGCGTGACCGAGCAACTCCTGCACACGGCGGAGCTTGTCGCGCGTCTCCTGCCCGATGGTGACCTGAAGTGCGAAACGCTCGGACGACAGCGGGGCGAGCTTCGCTCCGCGAACAGGGGCGGCAACTTGCCCCGGTGACTGTAGGTCGGGGAGCGCCTCAACTGGCCGTACGGCCAGTTGGTCGCCCGGCGGAACCGAGGCCACGGCCTCCACCCGGCTCGGCACGTCCGGCCTCGGAAAGCGTTGCGCGAGCAGCACCTCGATC
>CAYQNV010000182.1:0-25295 GCA_964418975.1 uncultured bacterium
ATCCGTCAACTGCGCCGGCGGGTCACCCATCTCCTCCCACCAGATGTCGCCCTCGGGGGTGAGCGCGCAATTGGTGAAGATCGAGTTCTTCTGGATCGTGAGCATCGCGTTCGGGTTGCTCTTCATGCTTGTGCCCGGTGCCACCCCGAAGAAGCCGGCCTCGGGGTTGATGGCATACAAGCGGCCATCGGCGCCGAACTTCATCCAGGCGATGTCGTCGCCGATCGTCTGCACTTTCCATCCCGGCAGCGTCGGGTTGAGCATGGCGAGGTTGGTCTTGCCGCAGGCCGAGGGGAACGCGGCCGCCACGTAAGCGCTCTGCCCCTTGGGGTCGGTGAGCTTCAAGATGAGCATGTGCTCCGCGAGCCAGCCCTCGTCGCGCGCCTGCACCGAGGCGATGCGCAGCGCGTGGCATTTCTTGCCCAACAGCGCGTTGCCGCCATAGCCCGAGCCGAACGACCAGATCTCGCGCGCCTCGGGGAAGTGCGTGATGTACTTGGTGTCGGCGTTGCACGGCCACGGCGAGTCCGGCGTGGTCGGCGTGCGGAGCGGCGCACCCACGGAGTGGAGCCCGCGCACGAAGTCGTCGCTCGCTCCCAGCGCCTCGAGCACCTTGCTCCCGACGCGCGCCATGACGTGCATGCTGACCACCACGTAGGGCGAGTCGGTGAGCTCGACTCCGATGCGCGAGATGGTCGAGCCGATCGGGCCCATGCTGTAGGGGATCACGTACATCGTGCGGCCCTGCATGGCGCCGTCGAACAGGCCGCGCAGCAGGCTGCGGGTCTCGTCCGGGTCGCGCCAATGATTCGTGGGGCCGGCGTCGTCCTTGGACCTGGAACAGATGAACGTGAACTCCTCGACGCGCGCCACGTCAGCGGGGTCCGAGCGCACGAACACGCTTCCGGGACGAGTCTTCTCGTCCAGCCACAGCGCGGTGCCGGCATGCACCATGAGGCGCAGCATCTCCTGGTACTCGGCGGCGGAGCCGTCACACCACACGACGCGTTCGGGCTTGCACATCGCCCGCATCTCCTCGACCCACGCCTGCAACCTGGGATTCGTGCTCATGGCATCTCCGGTCGGTCTTCTTTATTGTGAGCGGCGGTCACAGGAGACTCGCCGGGAACGGTTTGCGACACGAAGGAAATCAGTCTAGTCCTCGGGTTGCGGACCCGCAAACGGCGCGGTCGAAATGCCATTCATCCTATTCTCGGGAGTGCCACGTGCCGCGTACGCTGGACTGGCAGCATCTGCTTCCCGACGCCCGAGGCGGCACCGCCACCGATCCCGTTTCGGCGGCGCGCTCGCCATTCCAGCGCGATCACGACCGGATTCTCTTCAGCGGTCCATTTCGGCGGCTGGCCGACAAGACGCAGGTGTTCCCGCTTCCCGTGGACGACCACGTGCACTCGCGGCTCACGCACAGCCTCGAGGTGGCGACCCTCGGACGCTCGCTCGGCAATCTCGTCGGGCGGCGTTTGCTGGAGTCGGGGGTGGCGCTCCCCGAAGGGCGCGACGCGCGCGATGTGGGCGATTGCGTTGCGGCGGCGTGCCTGGCGCACGACCTCGGCAATCCACCGTTCGGCCATGTCGGCGAGCAGGCGATTCAAGAATACTTCCAGCGCCACGCCCCCGCCGGGCTGCTGGATCCACTCACCGATCGCCAGCGTCGCGACCTGCTGCGCTTCGAGGGGAACGCGCAGGCGTTCCGCATCCTCACCACGCTCGAGCGCCCGTGGCGCGGCGGCGGCCTGGCGCTCACGCACGCCACCCTCGGCGCGTTCATGAAGTATCCGTGTGCCTCCGACGTGGCCGGCGGCACACAGCGAGGTCGCAGCGCCAGGAAGCACGGGCTCATGTCCGGCGAGGTGGCCGCGTGGGAAGCGGTGGCACCGACGCTGGGCCTGGCGCGTCGCGAGCCCGGCGTGGACCACTGGCCGCGGCACCCGCTGGCATTCCTCACCGAGGCCGCCGACGACGTCGCCTACCTGCTGCTGGACCTCGAGGACGGCTTCCGCTTGAAGCACGTTCGCGAGGAGGAGTATGTGGAATTGGTCCGCCCGCTGGGCGGACCCGATGCCGACGACCCGGTGCTGAGCACTCCACTCGCCAGTCGCAATGACCAGCTGGACCGCGCCGGATGGCTGCGCGCGCGCGCCATCGACACGCTGGTGCATGAGTTGGCGGACGCGTTTCTTGCGCGGCGCGACGGCATCCTGGACGGCACGTTCGACGACGCGCTGCGCAAGGACATCGCGCACGCCTCGGCGCTCGACGCCATACACAAGATCTGCGATGCGCGCTGCTACCGCGCCCGCGACGTGCTCAAGATGGAGTTGACCGGCACCGAGGCGATCCAGGGTCTGCTCGACTACTTCGTGCGTGCGCTGGTGGAGCCCGACTCGCTCCGCGCCGGGCACCTCCGACAGCTGCTGCCTTCGGTGATCGCCGACCACGGCAGCCGCTACGAGCAACTCGTGCGCATCACCGACCACGTCGCCGGGATGACCGACAACTACGCGGTCAAGACCTACCGCGAACTGCGCGGCATGCGCTACCCCGGCGGACGGGACTAGCCCCAGGCGCTCGTTACATTCGCTTGCGCCTGCCCCCCGGCGCCTGCCGACGCGGCCGGCGCCCGTGCTCGGGCTCGGAGGGAGCCGTCGGCGCGGGGCGCGCAGACGCCGCGCGCGGCCGCTCGGAGCGTCCGTGGTCGCGGCCCGATTCGCGGCCATGACCCCGCCCGTGCCCACGCTCCTCACCCGGTGGCGGCTTCTTCTTGTAGTCGAAATCGGGAATGGTCACGCGCAGGATCGAACGCCCCATGAAGCGCTCGATGGCCTTCAAGTCGCGCTCTTCCTCGGGGCACATCAGCGTGAACGCGTCGCCGGTGGCGTCGGCGCGGCCCGTGCGCCCGATGCGGTGCACGTAGTCCTCGGGCGCCATGGGTACGTCGTAGTTGATGACGTGCGTCAAGTCTTCCACGTCGATGCCGCGCGAGGCGATATCGGTGGCCACCAGCAGCTGCACGCGCCCGCGCTTCAGGTCGCGAAGCGCACGCTCGCGCTGCGATTGCGTGCGATCGCCGTGCAGTGCGGCCACGTTGTGCCCGCGCTTCTCCAGCTGCCGTGCCAGTCGGTCGGCTCCACGCTTGGTTCGCGCAAACACGATGACGCCGCCGATGTCGGTGCGGCGCAGCAAGTCGTCCAGGAGCTCGGTCTTGAGCGCGCGCGGTACGGGGTACACGGCCTGCGTGATGCCGGCCACCGTGCGCGTGGAGGTTGACAGGTCCACGCGCACCGGATCGAAGAGCGCCTCCTTGGCGACGTCGTTGAGGGCGGGCGGCATGGTGGCGGAGAACATCAGCGTCTGCCGGTCCTTGGGAAGCAGTCGCAGGATGCGTTTCAAGTCCGGCGCGAAACCCATGTCCACCATGCGATCGGCCTCGTCCAGCACCAGGATCTCGACGTCGTCGAGTGCCACGCTCTGGCGGCCTTGCAGGTCCAGCAGCCGGCCCGGCGTGGCGACCAACATATCCACGCCCTCGCCGCGCAGCATGCGCTCTTGCGGCCCAATGTTCACGCCGCCGTGCACCACACCGACCTTGAGCTTGGTGAAGCGCGCCAGGTCGCGCGCGGCCGTCTCGATCTGGGCGGCCAGCTCGCGCGTGGGCGCCAGCACCAGACAACGTAGTGCACGCGGTCGGTCGAGCAACTTGGCGAGGATGGGCAGCACGAATGCGGCGGTTTTGCCGCTGCCGGTCATGGCGGCAGCCACCACGTCCACACCTTCGAGGACGAGCGGGATGGTGCGCTGCTGCACGGGCGTGGGCGTCTGATAGCCGGCCGCACGCACGCCGCGCAGGAGCGCGGAGGGTAGGCCGAGCGAGGCGAAAGGCATCGATTCTCCAATGAGAAAGAAATGTGTGCGCCGTGAGACGGGCGCATCAGCTGCGCCTCGACTCTCGGGCGCAAGGAGTTGCGGCGGGCGAACGCGCAGCGACTCGAGGTCTCGGCGCACCCGGCGGCCCGTCACCATGCCTGAGAAGCAGGTCCGGACTCAAGCGGCATCTCCTCCTGGCCGAAAACCCCGGCGGTTCGACGTCCCCGATCCTCGTGCCCGTAAGGAGATGGCGCATTGCGATCGCTTCTCGACTCCTGCCCGCTGACGACGCCCCGGCCCTGGCGGCACCTGGTGTCCCGGACGCCGCGCGACCCGGCGCGGACCGTCCGCTCGTTCCTGCGAGTGGCGACCCTCGCCGGTGCAAGTCTGTGTGCGCTGGCCGCGCCGCTGCGCGCGGACGTGAACCTGACCAAGGCGAACATGCTGTGGAACATCGCCAAGTTCGTGGAATGGCCGAATATCCAGAGCGGCGCGGACGCTCCGCTGGTGTTCACCATCCTCGGCGAGGACGAACTCGCGGTCGAACTCGCGGGAGTGCTTTCCAGCAAGACCGTGAATGGCCACCCGGTGTTCGTGCGGTTCGCGCGCCGACCGCAAGATGCCAAGGGCAGCCAGATCCTCTATGTGGCGGCCAGCGAGATCGCGCGCCTGGCCGACGTGCTCGCGGTGGTGGACAGCGCCGCGGTGCTGACCGTGAGCGATTCTCCCGGATTCGCCGCACACGGCGGCATGGTCGGTTTCTCCGCCGACGGCGACCGCGTGCGCTTCGAGGTGAATCTCGGCCAGGCTGAACGCACTGGTCTCAGGCTCTCGGCCAAGCTGCTGGCGCTGGCGCGACTCGTCACCGACTCCCCGGGAACTCCCTGATGACGCTCGCCCGCCTGAAGCTCCGTCACAAGCTCTCGGTCATCACCATGATGACGAGCGTGGTGGCGTTGGTGCTGGCGTGCGGCGCGTTCCTCGGCTACGAGCTGTTCACGTTCCAGCGCACGATGTCGCGCGATCTCGCCATCCTCGGCGACGTGATCGGCGACAACACCACGGCAGCGCTCACCTTCGGCGACAGCGATGCCGCCAAGGGCGTGCTCGGCTCGCTGCGCGCGCAGAAGCACGTGGTCTCGGCCTGTGTCTACGGGCCCGACGACCGGCCGTTCGCCACCTACCAGCGCAACCCCGACCTCGCCGCGCACTGGCCCGAGCGGGCTCGCCGCGACGCGTTCGAGCACTCGCGTCAGTGGCTGGGTGTGTTCCGTCCGATCGTCCTGGACCGCGAGACCATCGGCACCGTGTATATCCGCTCCGACCTGCTCGAGATGCAAGATCGCATCCGACGCTACGCGATCATCATCGGCGTGGTGTTCCTGGCCGCGATCCTGGTGGCGTTCATCCTGTCGTCGACACTTCAGGGCGTCATCTCGGGGCCGCTGCTCCACTTGGCCGCGGTCACGCGCGAGGTTAGCCAGTCGCGGGACTACTCCCGGCGCGCCGTGCGCACCGGCGACGATGAGATCGGCGAACTCATCGAGGGCTTCAACGAGATGCTCGCCGAGGTGCACAAGCGCGACGGCCAGTTGCAGGAGCACCAGGAACACCTGGAAGCGCTCGTGCAGGCGCGCACCCGGGAGCTGGTCGACGCGAACGCCGCGCTCACCGGAGCGCGCGACCGCGCCGAGGGCGCCAGCCGCGCCAAGAGCGATTTCTTAGCGAACATGAGCCACGAGATCCGCACGCCGCTCAACGGCGTGATCGGGATGACCGAGCTGGCGCTCGAGACCGAGCTCGACGAGGAGCAGCGCGACTACCTGCAGACCGCGCGTTCGTCGGCCGATTCGCTGCTCAGCGTGATCAACGACGTGCTCGACTTCTCCAAGATCGAAGCCGGTCGGTTGGACCTGGACCGCACCACGTTCGAGCTGCGCACCGAGCTGGAGACGGCGCTCAAGACCGTTGCGCTGCGCGCGCACCAGAAGGGGTTGGAACTCCTGTGCGACGTGCGGGGCGACGTGCCCGACGGCGTCGTGGGCGATCCGGTGCGCATGAAACAGGTGCTCGTGAACCTGGTGAGCAACGCCATCAAGTTCACGAACCAGGGCGAGATCGTGGTGGCCTGCAGCGTGCGCAAGGCTCAGGGCGACTCGGCGCTGCTTCACTTCGAGGTGCGCGACACCGGCATGGGCATCCCTCAGGACAAGCTGAACAGCATCTTCGAGGCGTTCACCCAAGCCGACAACTCCACCACACGGCGTTTCGGTGGCACCGGCCTGGGTCTCACCATCTGCAAGCGCCTGGTGGAGATGATGGGTGGCGAGATCTGGGCGGAGAGCGTGGAGGACCGCGGCTCGTCGTTCCACTTCACGCTCCAGTTGGGTATCGCGAGCGGCGTGCAGTCGCCGTCCTCGCCCCCCGTGTCGCTCAACGGCCTGCACGTGCTGGTGGTGGATGACAACGCCACCAACCGCCGCATCCTCACCGAGCAGCTCTCGGCGCTCGGCCTGGTGGTCACCGCCGCCGACGGCGCGCGCGCCGCGCTCACCGAGCTGTGGCGGGCGCGCGCGGAGGCGCGCTCGTTCTCGCTCATCGTGCTCGACTACCACATGCCGGACCTGGATGGGCTCCAGCTCGCCGAGCGCGTCAAGGATTTCCCGGGCGTGCCCGCGTCCACGATCATGATGCTCACTTCGGGAGGCCAGGCGGGCGACGTGGCGAAGTGCCGCGAGCTTGGGCTTGCCGCTTACGTCACGAAGCCGCTGTCGCAGCGTGCGCTCTACCAAGTCGTCGCACAGGTGATCGGTTCCGGCACGGAGACTCCGCTGCCCACCCCGTCCGCCACGTGGAAGGAATCCGCGGTCATGACCAGCTCGATCCCCGCCTCCGCGACCGGTGCACCGCAGGCCTCGATCAAGGTGCTGCTGGCCGAGGACAACTTCGTGAACCAGAAGCTCGCCGTCACCATGTTGCAGAAGCGCGGCTACCGCGTGTCGGTGGCGAACGACGGACTTGAAGCCCTGGCGCTGCTGGAGCGCGAAGCGTTCGACGTGGTGCTGATGGACGTGCACATGCCCAACATGGGCGGCTTCGAGGCCACCGCGCAGATCCGCGAGCGCGAGCGTGCGCACGGCCGCGCTCGCATGCCGATCGTGGCGTTGACCGCGCTGGCCATGACCGGCGACCGCGAGAAGTGCCTGCAAGCGGGCATGGACGCCTACCTCGCCAAGCCCATCAGCGCGCGCGACCTGTTCGGCACGCTTACGCAGATCCTGCCGCTGCACGCGCTGGCGGCGAGCCCGACCGCCACGACGGCCCCGGCCGTCTCAGCCGCACCGGTGCTGGACCTGGTCGGCCTGCGACGCAACATGGACGATGACGAGGACATGTTGCAGGACATCGTGGAGGCGTTCCTTCGCGACCACCTGTTGCAGTTGCGGGACCTGCGCACGGGGCTCTCGACCGGCGAGGCCCAGGGGGCGCTCCGCTGCGCGCACACGTTGAAGGGCCTGCTGCTCACGCTGGCCGCGCAGCCGGCGGCCGATGCCGCGCTCGAGGTGGAGCGTGCGGTGCGTGCAACGGACCTGGCCCGCGCGTCGTCACTGATGCCGCGCCTCGAGGCCCAGCTGGCTCGGTTGCTCCCCGAACTGGAGACGCTGCTCCGCCGCGCAGCCTGATCGGCTGATGCCGTGCCGGTGAAACGGCCCCGTCCCGAGCTTTGGGACGGGGCCGTCATCTTGGCCGAGGCATACGGCCCCTCAGTCAGTTCACGAGCACCAGGTGGTGCGTGGCCTGCGTGCGTGCACCCTTCAATCGCGCCATGTACACCCCCGGCGCCGCGGGACGTCCAGCCTGATCGAGCCCGTCCCACGCCACGTCGTGCCGGCCCGCGGGGTAGGTGCCCTTGGCCAGTTCTCGCACCTCCCGGCCGGTCACGTCGTAAAGCGTCAGCTCGACGTTCTCGTCCGAGGCCAGGTCGAACGACATCATGAGCGAGCCTCGCGCCGGGTTCGGGCTGCTCGCCAGCGCCACGCGTGCTTGCGGGCCGGAACCCGGAACGCTCACCGTGTGCGGCAACCAGCCGATGTCCTGGAACAGGTCCGGCGTCAGGTCCAGGCTGCTGGTGAGGTCGGCGTTGATGGACGGCTCCATGAGCAGATTGGGCGTGGCCGAGATGTCGAAGTGCGACACGCTCGAGCCACCCTGGAACGGATTCGGCGAGTACATCCGGACCCGACCGCTGGGATGCGCCCCCGCGACGGCCGTGGGGCTCAGGCGCATTGTCACGGTGGTCGCGCCCCCGGAGATCGCCGTCTTGAGCGCCGCGCCGTCGGCCTGCGAGAGGGCGAGCGTGGGGATGGTGATCGTGGGATCACTGCCGCCGGGCGAGAACGGCCCCGCGGCATTGTTCACCTCGATCACGCCGATGGCGCCGGCGTTCTGGGCGTTCTTCACCTTGACCACGTGGTTGCAGAGGCCGCGGTCGATCACGGCGATCTTGCCGATGAGCGCGGCCGCATTGACGAATGGCGTCTCGCAGCCGTCCTCGGTGGGAGCCAATGGGTCCACCACGACAATGGCCTGTCCCGTCAGTCCACCCGCGGTGAGCGCGGGCCCGAACGCAGCCCCGTTCCCGATGAACGACCCGGGTGCGAACGGCACGACCAGTTCGGGTGCGGCGCTCAGGAACGTGGAGGCTCCGTGGCTCGTCTCCTCGCCGTCCCAGGTGAGGTTGCCCGTGTTGATGGCGGAGGCCACGCGCTGGGAGGCCGAGTTCTCGTCCCAGTGGAGCCCCGTGGTCTCGTCGTAGAGGAACCGGTCCCACACGGCGGGCAGTGCGGGCGGCCCGTTCAGGTAGCTGCCCGTGGTGCCGCTGGTGACGGTGCTGAACCCGAGTCCGTGGCCGAACTCGTGCAGGAGCACGGCCAGCAGGTCGATCTTCACGCCCTCGTTGTGGTCGAAGCCGTAGTACCAGCCCGAGCCGGTCAGGCAGCCGGGGTTGCCGAGGTTCGAGTTGAACTGGGCATTGATGTCGGCGCCGGTGTCCCCGGGCGGCAGGCCCGGATCGCCGGCCACCGTGAAGTCCACGCCCGCCTGTTTGCAGGCGAGTGCTTCGTGATACCAGTAGTTTTGGAACTCGAACGCCGGGTCGCTCGCCTCGACGAAGCGCGGCCCGGCCGAGCCCAGCACGGCGCTCGTCGCACCGCACATGAGCGGGTTGAACGCAGCCTGGACCTGGATGGTCACCGACGACGTCAGCGTGGCGCCCCAGATGGCCGCGGCCTGCGTGAAGCAGTTGAGCCGCTGCGCTCCTACGGTGGTGCCCGGATTCCCGCCCACTGGAACCGCGGCGGTGGGATCGTTGAAGCCCTCTCCCGGGGCGTCCAGATTGATGATGCTGATCGTGGCGGCGCCGAACGAAGGCGCGGCCAGTGCGGCGAGCAAGGCGGTCGAGGCGAGTGTGCGAAGGAGTGCGCGCATGGTCACTTGTCCTCCCACACGGTGCCGGGAGCGGGAGCGGGTGCAGCAGCCTTCACCACCGGGTGCTTCATGAACTGCTCGGCTCCGGCCGGGCCCTTGACGCAGGTCCAGCGCGGCAGGCCGTCGGCGCCAAGCGTGACCACCGCGAACTCGGCGAAACGCTCGTCCAACTGCGCGCGCAGCGAGCCGTTCGAGCGCCGGATCACCGCGACGGGCGAGTGATCGCCGACCAGCACCTGCTGCGAGAGCTCGTCCGGAGCGGGCATCCCGAAAGTGCCGTCCACCGGGTCGATGGCCACGCGCAGGCCCTGGGAAATCCTCGCGGCGGCAGCTAAGGGCGTCCAGGCGCGTGGCTTCCACGCGACAAGGGCCGGGCTCGCCAGCGTGCGGGGCGTCACCGCCGCCGCGGTCATCACGGGATGGTTCGGACAGGCCTGGGCGCTCCCAACGACGAGCGCCGTGAGGAGCGCGGCCCTGAGGTCGAATCGCAGCTGCATGTTCCCTCCCTGCACGGGGGTCTGGGGGACGGGCTTCCAGGATGCTCGGGGGATTCTAACCCCGCCGCCCCGAGCTTCGCATCGTGAAACGCACGGCGCGGCCACTCGATGTGCAGCCCTTGGGCCTTGCTGGTAGTGTGCTCCGCCTGCCGCCGGGCGTCGCACGGGCTCGTCCGGCGGGCAATTCCCCCTCACTCAGCTTCTCCGGAGATCCTCCATCATGCGCCTCTTGCAAGTCGCGCGCCTCGGCGCCGGCCTCCTCGCCCTCGCCCTGGCCCTCCCTGCTTCGGCCCAGCAGTTCACCACCCCCCGTCCGAGCCCCGGCGCCAAGGTGCAGCAGACCGTGGGGACGACCGACCTGTCGATGAGCTACTCCCGTCCCGCGGTCAAGGCCCGCGCCATCTGGGGTGCGCTCGTGCCGTGGGACCAGCCCTGGCGGACCGGCGCCAATGAAGCCACCCAGTTCATCTGCTCCGACGAGATCATGGTCGAGGGCAAGAAGCTGCCCGCGGGCACATACGCATTCGTCACCATTCCCACCGCCGACTCGTGGACAGTGGTGTTCTCCTCGCAGAAGGAGATGTGGGGCGCCTTCGCCTACGACGCCAAGAACGACGCGCTTCGCGTCACGGTGAAGCCGGCACCGGCCGAAGCCGTGGAACGCATGCAGTTCACGTTCGACGAACCCACGGCCGACGCGGTCACGCTGAACCTGCGTTGGGAGAAACTGTCGGTGCCCATCAAGATCACGGTGGACACCAACGGAAAGACGCTCACCGCCGCGCGCACCGCGATCGCGGCCGCAAAGTCCGACGACTGGCGCACGGCGTTCCGCGCCGCCAACTGGGCACACGACGCGGGCGTTGCGCCGGACGAGGCCGCCAAGTGGGCGCAGTCAGCGGCCAAGGTGAAGGAGAACTTCCAGACCGCGGGCCTGCTGGCGCGGCTCGCCGCCAAGAGCGGCGACACCAAGAATGCGGTGGCGCTGATGAAGAAGTCCATCGCCTATGGCAAGGCGGACACGACCGTGGCGAAGGAGCAGGTCGCGGGCAACGAGAAGATGCTCGCGGAGTGGACGGCGAAGAAGTAGCCGGCCTCGCGCGTCCGTTGAAGTCGAAGCCCCCGTTGCCTTCGGGTCGCGGGGGCTTCGTGCGTTCTCGTGCGGCTCGCGTGTGGCTCGCCGGCGTCAGGCGGGCTGGCGACTCGGGAACTTCTGGGCGAGCACCGCCGACACGGCAACCGTCAGCACACAGCCCACCACGTTCCACCACAGGAACGACAGGTCGGTGAGCTTCCAGCAGGCGATCACCGCCGCCTCTCCCACCAGCGCCGCGAGGAACACCGCGGTGCCGCCGGCGCGCTTGACCAGGAATGCGGTGGCGAAGATGCCGAGGATGGCGCCGTAGAACAGCGAGCCCATCACGTTCACCGCTTCGACCAGCGAACCCAGCCGGCCGGCGAACTGGGCAAACGCCACGGCGAACACCGTCCAGAACAGCGTCGCCGCGCGCGACCAGCCGAGCAACGCGCCGTCGTCCAATCGCCACGGCAGGCGCTTCACTACGTCCACCACCGTTGTGGAGGCGAGCGAGTTGAGTTCCGACATGGTGGAGTTCATGGCCGCGGCGAAGATGGCCGCCAACACCAGCCCCACCACGCCCACTGGCAGATGCGAGAGCACGTAGGTCAGGAAGATGTGGTTGGTGTCGTTCGTGTTGGCCGTGGGGTCCGTGGCCTTGAGTGCCTCGAGGGCTCGAGTGCGCGCGGCTTCCGCGGCGGCGCTTGCGTTGCGCGCATCGTCGCGTGCACTCGTCGCGCCGGCGGCGTTCGCCGAGCGCACCGCGGCCCGCTCCGCGACGAGCGCGGACGCCAGGCGTTTGCGCGCGTCGTGCCAGTCGCGTTCGGCGGCTTGCCACGTCGCGGCGTGCGGACCTGCGGCGACCTTCGCCGCCTCGGCGCGGTTGAAGAACACCGGCGTCGGCTCGAACTGGTAGGCCACGAACACCAGCACGCCGAGCAGCAGGATGCCGAACTGCATGGGCACCTTGACGAGCCCGTTGAACAGGAGCCCCAACTTGCTCGCGCGCTCCGAGCCCGCGGTGAGGATGCGACCCACCTGCGACTGGTCGGTGCCGAAGTAGGAGAGCTGCAGGAAGAATCCGCCCAGGAGACCCGCCCACAGGTTGTAGCGGCTGGCGGGATCGAACGAGGTGTCGAGCGCCTCGAGCTTGCCGGCCGCGCCCGCGACGGCAAGCGCGTCACCCAGGCCCATGCCGCCGGGCAGCGAGCGCAGCACCAGCACGAACGCCAGTGCCATGGTGCCCATGATGATGCTGAACTGGAGCGCATGCGCGTGCGAGACGGCCTTCGATCCCCCGAGCACGATGGTGCCCACCACCAGCGCCCCCAGCAGCGCGCAGGTGACGCCCACCTGCCAGCCCAGGATCACCGACAGCACCAGCGCCGGCGCGTAGAGCGTGATGCCGGCAGCGAGGCCGCGCTGCACCAGGAACAGCGCCGCCGCGAGCGTGCGCGTCTTGCCGTCGAAGCGACGCTCCAGGAACTCGTAGGCCGTGCTCACTCGCAGCCGCTGGTAGAGCGGCACGAGCGTGGCGCACAGCACCACCATGGCGATGGGGAGCCCGAAATAGAACTGCACGAAGGACAGCCCCGCCACGTAGCCCTGACCGGGTGTGGCCATGAACGTCACCGCACTCGCCTGCGTGGCCATCACCGACAGTGCCACCATGGGCCAGGGCATGCTGCGTCCGGCCACGAGGAAGCC
The DNA here is from genome assembly GCA_964418975.1 of uncultured bacterium. GTDB lineage: Bacteria > Eisenbacteria > RBG-16-71-46 > RBG-16-71-46 > RBG-16-71-46 > JAIOPA01. The sequence goes on from CAYQNV010000182.1 coordinate 12,655, forward strand.
CGACAGGTCGTGCGTGGCGCGCGCGCGCCACATGCCGTACGCCACCAGCGCCACGAGCGAGCCCACCAGCACCCACGCGTCGGTGGGTCGGATCACCGGTAGCGCTCCGTGAGCGACCAGAGCAGCAGCAGGTCCACCAGCAATCCCGCGAGGACGAGCGCGTAGAGCCGTCCCCACGAGCCGAACGGTGGGCGCGACTCCGGTTCGCGCGCGGGCTCGCCCGTTCGCGCGCCGTGCGTCACGGAGCGCTCACCAGGTTCGCGAGCAGTCGCCACGCCCCCGGCACGCCGGCAGGCACCTGACGGAACAGCGCGTAACCACAGTAGACGAACGACCCGCTGCCGTGCTTCACGTAGAGCAGTCCGCCGTCGCGCGACGCCTCGCCTGGATCCTGGCTGCCGAGAAGCGCTTCGTACTTCGGATCCCACGTGCCTGCGAAGTAGAGGCCGCGCTCCTGCACCCAGCCCTCGAAGTCGGCGGGACCGAGCGCGTTGGGCGTCGTGAGGAGCGCGTGCGCGGGCTTGAGGAAGCTGACGGGGGCGGATTCCACCGTGACGCGCTCGCGGCCGAGCCGCATGGGAGCGGGTCCCAGGTAGTCGACGGGGCCGTCCGACGTGGTCACGTACTGCGCCACCAGCGTGCCGCCTTTCGCCACCCAGTCGAGCAAGCGCGGCTGGAGGGACTTCAAGCGCGGGCGGGTGTTGTACGCGCGCACGCCGGCCACGATCGCGTCGTAGCGCGCGAGATCCCCGCTCGCCACGTCGTCGTCCGACAGGCTCGTCACGGTGCAGCCCATCTGGCGCAACGCCTCGCCCACCTGGTCGCCCGACCCGGCCAAGTAGCCCACGCGCAGCGCGCGCACCGCAAGGTCTGTGCGCACAAGGTGGAGCTCCGCGGGCGGGAACAGCGTCTGCACCGGGACATGCGCATAGTCGATGCGCTGGGCGCTCTGCGACCACGCCCGACCGGCCACGTCGAGCACCGCCCGAGCGGTGCCGCCGTCGCGACCGGGCGTGAGCGAGAACTCCACCTGCTGCTCGCCGCCCTCGCGCTCGATCGCGACGGCGACCGAGGCGGGTTCGGCGATCCAGCCGGCGGGCACGTTCAGCCGCAGCGTGCCAGCGAACTTCTGTTTCTGCGCCTTCACCGTGATCCGCACCGGGCTCGCCGTAGCGCCATTGAAGAGTTGGAATGGCTGCTCGAACGCGACGGTCGCAGGTGGCGCCACCTCGAGGAGCCGCCAGCGCTCGCCCTGCACCGGGTCGGTCCAGCGGTGCGCAACGGGAAGCTCGTAGGTGACGAGTTCTCCGGCCATGTCGAGTTGGAATCGCGCGGTGAGCGCCGGGCGGTTCTCGGGTTGCCCGAGGTCGGCGCGATCGGCCACGCGCGCGAGCCCGCGACTCGCGGGAGCCTCGAGCCAGTAGGGCTGCGTCACGCGCGCGTCGTCGCGCAATGTGAAGCGCAGCGTCTCGGCCACGGCGCGGTTGGGCGTGAGCGGCCGGCTGCCTCCGCTCTCGACGCCGTCGATCGCCACGGATTTCAGGCTCACGGCGGCCGGCGTGCGCACGAGCGTTGCCGTGGCGATCGACACGCCCTCGCCGGGCGTCACCGACGGCCGCGCCGAGACCGCCTCCAGCCAGAGCCCCGCGCACGACGCCATGACGCGCTCCAGCTCCAGGCGCTTGCGCGCCGCGAGCGCGTCGTCGGGGAGCTTGCGCATCGCGGCATGGGCGCGAGCGAGCAACGGCAACAAGGCCTCGGGATGGCGCGCGTCGAACGTGCGCTCGGCCTGCGCGAGCAGTGCGCCCACCGCCTCGCCGCCGCGGAATCGTTTCCACGATAGGTCGATCCCCTCGAACAGATCGCGAGCGGCCGGCGCGCCGGCGCGCAACGCGAGGTATTGCGGCAACGAGCCCCGCCGCTCGGCGGCGCCGAAGCCCTGGCTCTTGTGGTTGCTGCGCGACTGCCCGGCCAGCTCGCTCATGGAGCGGCCGAGCCGCGGCTCGTAGGCGCCCACGTCCACCACCAGCCAGCTCGAATCCACTTGTACACGGCCGAAGGAGAACACGTTCCAGAACAGCCGCTTCGCCTGCCAGGGTGGCGCGGCGTCCACCTGGTCGGCGAACCGGCTCGCGTCGCCGGCCGCGGCGAACGCCTCGATGGCGAGCACGGACGAAGCCGTGTGGTGGCCGTGCCCGGCGGTGGAGTCGGGCGGGAAGCGCGTCACGATGATGTCGGGGCGGAACCGGCGGATCGCCCACACCACGTCGGCCAGGACCGAGTCGCGCCCCCAGAACTCGAGCGTCTCCTCGGCCTTCTTGGAGAAGCCGAAGTCGAGCGCGCGCGTGAACAGCTGTTCGGCGCCATCCATCCGGCGCGCGGCCAGCAGTTCGTGGGTGCGGATCACGCCCAGCGCCGGCCCGAGTTCCTGGCCGATCAGGTTCTGGCCGCCGTCGCCCCGGGTCATGGACAGGTACGCCGTGCGCACGCCCTTGACGTGCGTGAGCCACGACAAGAGCGCGGTGTTCTCGTCGTCCGGGTGGGCGGCCACATAGAGCGCGCTGCCCACGGTCTGGAGCCGGTGGAGCGCGTGCGCCAGCTCGCCGCCGTCCAGGGGCTCGAGCGGGCGCGGGTCGGCGGCGGCCCTGACAGGGCTCAACAGCAGGACCAGGGCGAGGCAGCAGGCGGCGGAGCGAGCAGCAGGCGGGGCCGGAGGGCCCGGAAGGCGGTCTTGCCGCATAGGGATGGCGTCCTCTCGGGGTCGTCTGGGGCGGGTTCTCGAGCCCCGCGCACTCGGTTCGGCCGGGCCGGCGAGGGGACATGGCACCTTAGCACGCCTCCTCGCGGGTTCGAGCCGCACTCCCCGCTCAAGTCCCCGCGTTCGTGCGCCGATGCCTGCGGAGAATCCACGATCGTGGGGCGTCCCCCACGTCCACCGGCGGCCACGAAGGCCACCGCCCGAGGAGCTCGACCATGACCGATTCCCAGGTCATCAAGCTCCGGCTCTCCCTGATGGGACGGCCGGTTCGCAACTACGCATTCGAGAAGCCCGTCATTTGCGTGGGGCGTGACCCCGGCGCGGACGTCTACGTCGACAATCCGGGCGTTTCGCGCGACCACTTCCGCCTCGAACGCACCGAGAGCGGCGAGTACCAGATCGTGGATCTCGGCAGCGCGAACGGCACGTTTGTGAACGACCAGATGGTGAACACGTCGCTCGTCCACAACAACGACGTCGTGCGGTTCGGCAAGTACACCTTGTGGGTGGGCTACGAGGCCGACCAGCGCGCGACGCCGCGCGACGGGACTCCGGTGGCCACGGCGGTCACCGAAGTCACCGGCCACACCGTTGTGCTCTCCCGTACCGAGCTGGGCAACATCCTGGAGAAGGAAAAGAGCAGGTCGATTCCCCGGGTGCTGTCGGTGCCGGAGGTGAATGCTCGGGTCGCGAGGACCACGGCGACGTGGCCGAGCCTGCTGATCGGGTTCGTCCTGGGCGTGCTGCTCGGTGCGGCCGCCGTTTGGCTCTACCTCCAACGCTGAGCTGAAGTCCCTTCGGACGGGTCGCCGTCCGCCACGGAAGGTCGGGTGCGTCGCGCATGGAGATCCTCAAGCGCTTCCAGGCCGGGCGATACGTGCGCCAATTGCAGTCCGGCGCGCGGCTCGGCGACGCCCAGCTGCTCGAGGCCCGTGCCCAGCTCGAAGCCATGGGCGCTTCGGGCGTGCGAGCGCTGTTTGACGGCCTGGGGAGCGCGCCGGCCACGCCGCAGACGCTCGACATCCTCGAACGGCTCGTGAGCCAGGACACGCTCGGGCTGTTCGCGGAGGGATTGCGCTCGCCCACCCCCCACGTCGTGGACGCCGCCACCCAGGTTCTGATCCGCGCCAACACCTATGACGCCACGCAGCTCCTCGCACTTTATGCTGACGAGCGCATCTCGCGCGCGAGGCTCGAGGCGATCCTCGAGGCGCAGTCCAAGAACGTCCAGCCGATCACGCTGCTGCGCGTCCTGCCGAATCTTGGCAAGGAAGCGCGCACCTGCGCGTTCCGGATGCTCGACCGCATCGTCGACTCCAGCATCCTCGGCGATGCCGTGGAGCTGACGCAGCATCCCGAGTGGTGGATCCGGCTGCACGTGGCGCGACTGCTCAGCCGCATCCCCGGACCTGCCGCGAACGCGGCCATGTCAAAGCTGGTGCGGGACGAGAACGGTGCGGTGCGACTGGAGGCCGTGCGCGGCGTGGCGAAGATGGGCGCCGCGGAGGCAATTCCCGCCCTGTGTACCCGCCTTCGCGACCAGGACCTCAAGGTGCAGACCGCCGCCATCGAGGCGCTGGTGGGTCTCGCCGACGTGACCGCCGTGCCGCACCTGCTGGACGCGCTCAGGGACGAATCGGAATACGTGCGCCGGGGCGCCGTGGAAGTGCTGAACCAGGTCGTCACCGTGGATGCGATCAAGGACCTCGTGCACGCGCTGAAGGACGCCGACTGGTGGGTGCGAGTCCGCTCGGCGGACGCGCTCGGCACGCTGGGCGGCCCCAAGGTCGTGGACGCGGTGCTGGAACTCACGCGCGACCCAGATGACTTCGCGCGCCGCTACGCCATCGAGATCCTGAACACCGTCCCCGACCCGCGCGCCGTGCCGGCGCTGATCGAGGCGCTCGAGGACGAGGACTGGTGGGTGCGTGAACGTGCCGTGGACGCGCTCGGCAAGTCCGGAGCGCAGTCGGCGGTGGAGCCGCTGCTGCGCATGATGGGCCGCGATGCGCGCGCCTTGCCGCTGTGCGTGCGGGCGTTGGGGGCGATCGGCGGCGAAAGTGTGGTGGAGCCGTTGTGTCGGTTGGCCGAATCCGCCGACGTGGACGCCCGCCGGGAATCGCTCCAGGCGCTCATGGCGATCGCCCAGACGGAGCTTCCGGAGTCGATCCGCCAGTCCGTCGTGGCCGTGCTCGACAAGGCCGGCATGCGAGTGAATCGCGCTGTCCGCAAGCCCATGGACGTGCGCGGCTCGCGCAGGCCGGATTCGTCAAGCGGCGGCAACACGCCCACCTCCGGCTCGGCCGCCCCGGCGTCCCCGGTGCCGGGAGGCGGCGACGCCCCCGCCGAGGGCCCGAAGCTCAACTACCAGAAGCTCGCCCCCGGCGTCGAGCTGATCGGGCGTTTCCGCGTGGTGCAGCGCATCGGCGGCGGCGGATTCGGAACGGTGTACCTGGTCGAGGACGTGTTCGTGAAGGAGACACTGGTGCTGAAGATCCTCTCGCCCCAACTGTCGCTCGACCCGACCATGATCAAGCGCTTCGTGCAGGAGCTGAAGCTGTCGCGGCGCATCTCGCACGGAAACGTCATCCGCATCTACGACCTGCTCGACCTGGGCGGGTCGCACGCCATCTCCATGGAGCACTTCCCCGCCCGCGACCTGGGCGCCCTGCTGCGGCAGGACGGGCCCCTGTCGCCGGCCCGCGCTATGCACGTGGCCGAGCAGACGCTCGACGGACTGGCCGCGGCGCACGCGGCCGGTGTGTTCCATCGCGACATCAAGCCCGCGAACCTGCTCGTCGGCGACGGCGACCAGGTGAAGATCGTGGACTTCGGGCTCGCGTCCGTGGGTCATTCCACGCACTCGCGACTCACCCAGAGCGGCATCCTCGTGGGCACGCCCGAGTACATCTCGCCCGAGCAGATCACCGGCACCGACGTGGACGCGCGCTGCGACCTCTACTCGCTGGGCGTCGTGCTCTACGAAGCCATGTCCGGGAAGCAGCCGTTCTTCGGCACGAACGCCGTGAACGTGCTGTTCCAGCACCTCGAGCCGAACGTTCCGCCGCTCTCCGACGTGGCCGCCGGGATCCCCTCGGCGGTGAACGACGTGGTCATGCGCGCCATGTCGCGTCACGCGCACGATCGGCCGCCCGGCGCGCTCGCCATGCTGGAGATGGTGCGCGCGGCGCTGTAGCGCCCCTCGCCCGACCGCCATGCCACGTCTCGACGCGTTCCTACAGATCGGCCGCGAGCAGGGCGGCTCCGACATCCACTTCACGGTCGGGCTGCCGCCGTTGGTCCGCCTGGACGACGACCTCATGCCCATCCAGTACCGCGCGCTCTCCCCGCAGGAGTGCAGCGACCTCGTGCGCGAGATCATGGACCCGGAGCACTGGGCGATGTTCGAGAAGAACGGCGCGGTGGACCTGGGCTACTCCTCCGAGGGACTGGGACGGTTCCGCATCAACGTCTGCCGCCACCGCTCGGGCATGTCGGCCATCTGCCGCATCATCCCCGACGAGGTCCCCTCACTTACGGACCTGGCGCTGCCCCGCGTCATCTCGCAGTTCACGCGGCTCTCGAATGGTCTCGTGCTGGTCACCGGCACGACCGGTGCGGGCAAGTCCACCACGCTCGCCGCAATGATCCGCGAGATCAACGAGCGGGACTCGCTCAACATCCTCACGCTCGAGGATCCCATCGAGTTCGTGCACGAGAGTCGGAAGTGCCAGGTCATCCAGCGCGAGATCGGCACGCACGTGCCCTCGTTCCAGGCAGGCCTGCGCGCGGCGCTGCGGGAGGATCCCGACGTGATCCTGGTGGGTGAGCTACGCGACCCCGAGACGGTGACGCTGGCGCTCGAAGCGGCCGAGACCGGCCACTTGGTACTCGGCACTCTGCACACGCGCGGCGCGGCCCAGACCATCGATCGCATCGTGGACGCGCATCCCTCGGAGAACCACTCCCAGGTCCGCCACGCTTTGGCCGAGAACCTGAAGGCGGTGGTGAGCCAGGAGTTGGTGCGCTGCGCCGACGGCCGCGGTCGGCGCGCTGCGCACGAGGTGCTCCTCGTGAACGTCGCAGTGCAGCAGATGATCCGGGAGAGCAAGTCGTTCCAGATCCCGGGAGCGATCACCACCGGCAAGCGGCTCGGCATGCAGCTCATGGACCAGTCCTTGCTCGCGCTCGTGCGCGCCGGCGAGATCGATCCCGACGAAGCGTTCCTCAAGGCGGAAGACAAGTGGGGCTTCGCGCCGTTCCTCACGCGCCCCGAACTGCTCGGCATCGTCAACGGCGAGTTCCGGGCGGCATGACATGAACCGCGTCGATGCTTTCCTCGAGCTGGCCGTGAAGCAGGGCGGCTCCGACGTGCACCTCGTTTCGGGGCAGCCGATCCGGATCCGGCTGAACGGCTCGCTCGAGCCGGTGCGCTTCCGCGACGTGTCCGCGCGCGACATGGATGACTTCCTCGAGGAGTTCATGACTCCCGCGCAGCGCGAGGCCCTGGGTCGTGACGACCACGTGGATTTCGCGTACCAGTCCGAACAGGCCGGGCGGTTCCGCGTGAATGTGTACCGACACCGGAACGGCCTCGGCGCAGCGTTCCGCGTGGTGCCGACCGAACCACCCACCCTGGAATCGCTGGAATTGCCGGGCGTGGTGCAACACATGCTGGCCGTGGGCAAGGGGCTGGTGCTGGTGACCGGCCCCACGGGCTGCGGCAAGTCCACCACGCTGGCCGGCATGCTCGCGCACCTGAATGCCACTCGGCGCGGCCACATCGTGACCGTGGAGGATCCGATCGAGTTCGTGCACACCTACAAGAAGTGCGTGGTGACCCAGCGTGAGATCGGCACGCATGCCCCCACGTTCGCCGAGGCACTCCGTAGCGTGGTGCGCGAGGATCCGGACGTGGTGATGGTGGGCGAGATGCGCGACCTGGAGACGATCTCGCTGGCGCTCACCGCGGCGGAGACGGGCATCATGGTGCTGGGCACGCTGCACACGAACGGCGCGGTCCGCTGCGTGGACCGCATCGTGAACGTGTTCCCGGGGCGCCGGCAGGACCAGGTCCGAACCATGCTCGCAGACAGCCTGCGCCTGGTGGTCTCGCAGCAGCTGGTGCGCAAGGCGGACCGCTCGGGGCGCACGGCCGCGGCGGAGGTGCTGGTGAACACGAGCGCGGTGAGCTCGATGATCCGCCAGGGCAACACGCACAAGCTCATGAGCGCGATCCAGGCGGGACAGCGCGCGGGCATGCAGAGCCTGGACGGCGTGCTGCTCGACTTGCTGCGGCGCGAGATCATCACGGGCGACGAGGCTTACGAGCACGCGGTCGAGCGGGCGACGTTCGAGCCCTACGTCTCGCAAGACCCGGCCGCGTAACGCTGGCCGCCTGAACGTCGCGGTCTCAGCACACTCCAATCGTTCGCGGGCCGGGTGGCGAGGGGGGTCTCGTTCAGGAGACGCCTGGCGGCACGCGGGAGCCAGGGACGGCGGAGCGGGCCGCCAGACGAATGAGGAGGGCGCAGGATGCGCCAGACGAATGTTCTCCTGAACGAGACCCCCCTCGCCACCCGGCCATCCGGAGCAAAGCAGTGGTGTTCAGACAGCGACGATCAGGCGGCCAACGTCACGCGGCCTGCTCCAAAGTGTCGTCGTCGCGGTCGGTCTCCGAGGTGGTCATGTCGAGGGCGTAGACGTCGGCGAGCACGTCGGGCAGCGCCTCGCGGAGGGCGTCGATGACCACGGGGTCCCAGTCGCGGGCGCGGCCGCGGTCGAGCACCGTGAGCACCTGCTCCGGCGGCAGCGCCGCCTTGTAGGGACGCGCGCTCACGAGGGCGTCGAATACGTCCGCCACGGAGATGACGCGCGCGGCGAGCGGGATCTTCGCCCCGGCCACGCCGAACGGGCCCGAGCCGTCCATCTTCTCGTGATGGTAGGCCGCGATGCGGGGCACGTCCCACAGCTCGGCCGGGTACTCGATCATGTCGAGGATGCCCTGAGTGTGGGCGGCGTGCAGGTCCATCTCCTGCCGTTCCTCGGCGGTGAGCGCACCCGGCTTGAACAACACTTCGTCGCGTACGCCCTGTTTGCCCACGTCGTGGAGCAGGGCCGCCACGGACAGCACCTCACTCTCGGTCGGCGTCAGGCGCATCTGCCGCGCGATCGCCAGCGACACCTTCTGCACGCGCTCGCTGTGCTGGGCCGCGTCGCGGTCCTTCAACGTGAGCGAGTGCACCAGCGCGGCGATCGTGGACTGGAACGCGCGCTGCTGCTGCTGGTGGAGCCAGAGGTTCTCCAGCGCCAGTCCGGCCTGGCTCGCGAACACGGACAGCATGTCCATGTCGTCCTTCGTGAACCGGCCGCGCGCCGGCCGACGCACGTCCAGCTGCACCACTCCCAACGGCCGCCCGCTGCTGCCGAGCAGCGGCGCGACGATGGCGGTCTCGAGCCGGGACAGCACGATGCTCTCGCTGGCCGTGCCCGGATCCTGTCCTTGCACGTAGAGCAGCGCGTGGCCTTCGCGCAGCACGCGCTCGATGATGGTCCGCGACAGCGGCACGCGCGAGCCGTCGCCGCTCTTCGCCTCGGCGGTCAGCGTCCGCAGCGGCGCTTCCTCCTGCTCGCGCGCCACGAGCACGTGATGCGTGGCGTTGGGGAACGCCTGGAACGCGAACCGAGTCAGCACGGCGAGCAGCTTCACTTCGTCGTGTCGTGCAGCGGCGGTCTCGCGCACCAGGCCCAGCATAAGCTCGGCCACGCGCGCATCGGTGCGCACGACCAATCGGCGAACGTCCCCCCAGTCCTCGGTGGAACGCCACGCGAGCACGGTGGGCTGCGGTATCTCGCCGCCGTGGAACGAATTGGACTCCTCGGGGGCGAACTCCAATGGAAGGTCCGGTGCCATGTCGGGAGTATCGTCCGTGCGGGCCCTCGGCTTGAATGATTCCTGCCCTTCCGAAGCGGCCGCGGGATGCGGGTGAAGTCCGCCGCCCGACCGGCCGAGAACCCGGGGGTACGCGGGGGTCCTCTCACGGCGGGCCGCACGGCCGCCCAGGGGACCGCGCTCACCGGAGACCTGCCATGGATGCGAACCAGCCGCTCATGCGCTTGGTGCGAGTACTCACGCACGTCATTGATTCCGCGGACCCGCACTCGCGAGGGCGGTCACTCCGCATCGCACGCTACGCCGTGCGCGTGGCGCGTGAACTGGGGGTCCCGGTCGCCGAGCACGCCGACATCGAGCTGGGCGCCATGCTGCACGACTTGGGCCGCTACGCGATCCTCAACGATGTGGTGCAGACGCCACGCGCGCTGGACGCGGGCGAGCGGGCCATGGTGCAGACGCACCCGACCATCGGCTGGGAGATGCTACGCGACATCCCCGGCATGAGCGGCGTGGCCGACATCGTCTATGCGCACCACGAGCGCCCGGACGGCCAGGGCTATCCGCGCCAGCTCAGGGCCGAGCTCATTCCGCTCGGGGCCCGCATCATCATGGTGTGCGCGGCCTACGACGCCATGACCGAGGAACGCCCGTACCGCCATGGCCTGCCCCCGGTCGTCGCGTGCGACGAGCTGCGCCGCCATTCCGGCACACAGTTCTTCCCCGAGGCGGTGGACGCGTTCGTGCGCCTACACGACACGGGCCGACTGTGGGACGGGTTCACGCGCGAGGAGATGGACCTCTACGTGCGGCGCACCGACGCACCGCGCTTGGCGGCCTGACCGCCGAGCTCCCCCGCGGACGGGGCCTCGGACGTCCCTCGCGGAGCGCCTGGCGCCATGCGACGCGCCGCGGACCCCGGGCGGCGCGGCGAATCTTTGACCGGGGCTGGACAGGAATGTGGTCCTGGGCTCATCCCACACTTCCGGTCGGCGCGTAAATGGTGCGAAGCTGGACCCGCACGAAAGGACCGCCCGTGAAAACCGCGATCTCCTTCATCGCATTCGTAACGCTCATCGCAATCGTGTTGCTGGCGTCAGCGAACGTCGCTCACGCCAAGTCCGCGCGCCCGGCGAGCGTGCCCGCCGAGGCGCCCGCGGGCCCGCCGATCACCAAGGTCGAGCGCACCGCGGAGGCCTGGCGCCGCACGCTCTCGCCCCAGCAGTTCCGTGTGCTCCGCGAGGAGGGCACCGAGCTGGCGTTCACCGGGGCGCATTGGAACGAGCATCGCAAGGGTAGCTACCGGTGCGCCGGCTGCGGACTCACGCTGTTCAGCTCGGACACCAAGTTCGACTCCGGCACCGGCTGGCCCAGCTTCTGGCGCCCCGCGTTCCGTGGCGTGATCGTCGAGAACCGGGACGTGTCGCTGGGCATGGCGCGCGTCGAGGTGGAATGCGCCCGCTGCGGAGGCCACCAGGGCCATTTGTTCGAGGACGGCCCGGCGCCCACGCGCCTTCGCTATTGCATCAACTCGGCATCGCTCACGTTCGTGCCCGCGCGCTGAGTGCGGCCCTCAGCCGTGGGTGGCGGCCCCGGACCCGAAAGGGTCCGGGGTTTGTTTTTCTGATATGCCCGGCCTCCGGCCGGGCGCGTGGCGTCAGCCCGCTCGGGCGCGCTCGACCCCGCTTGGGCTGTGGCGGGGCAGCGATTAGTGTCGGCGCTCCGCCCACCCGAGAGCCGCCGCCCCCATGCCCGATCCAGACTGCCAAGCCCAGGACACCCCACTTCGCGCCGAGCCAGGTTCACCGGAACCGCTCGGCGCCACACCCGGTCTCGGCGGCACCCATTTCGCGGTGTTCTCGGCGCATGCCAGCCGCCTGACGCTGGTGCTGTTCTCCCCCGGCGGCGCCTTGCGAGGCGAGCTGGCACTCGAGGCCGCGCGGCATCGCACCGGCGATGTATGGCACGTGTTCGTCGCGGGGGTGCACGCCGGCGCCGAGTATGCGTGGCGCGTCGAGTCCGACCGGCGCGGCCCACCACACGCGGCCCAGTCGCCCGCGCTCCTGCTCGATCCCTACGCCAAGGGCATCGCCGGCTCCGAGATCTGGGCCGACCGCGCGAGCGGCCGCCCACCTCGTCGTGGCGTGGTCTGCGACCTCGGCGACTATGACTGGCGTGACGACCGCCATCCGGGCACACCGCTCGAGCGGACCGTGATCTACGAGGCGCACGTGCGCGCATTCACCGCGCACGTGAGCTCGGGCGTGCGGTACCCGGGCACGTTCGCGGGCCTGGCGGAGCGCGCCGCGTGGCTCCGATCCCTCGGCGCGACGGCGGTGCAGTTGATGCCCGTTGCGGAGTTCGACGAGACCGACAACCCTCGCACCAATCCGCTCGACGGCCACCCGCTGCTGAACGTGTGGGGCTATTCGCCACTGGCGTTCATGGCGCCACGCACGGCTTACGCCGCGCAAGCGACCGCGGCGGGCGCATTGCGCGAGTTCCGCGACATGGTCGGAGCGCTTCACGCCGAAGGACTGGAGGTGATCCTCGATGTGGTGTTCAACCACACCGGCGAGGGCGATCCGAGTAGGCCGCCGCGATCGTGGCGTGGGCTCGACCGGGCCAGTTACTACCTGCTCGACCGCCAGGGTCGCGACGTGGATCACACCGGCTGCGGCCATACCTTTGCGTGTGCGCGGCCTCCGGCCGCGCGGTTGATCCTCGACTCGTTGCGGTTCTGGGCGACGGAGATGCGCGTGGACGGGTTTCGTTTCGACCTGGCCTCGACGCTGACACGCGGCGAGGACGGCGCGCCGCTCGCCGACCCGCCGCTGGTGCGTGCGATCGCGTCGGATCCCGCGCTGGCGCACTGCAAGCTGATCGCCGAGCCGTGGGACATGGGGCTCTACCACGTGGGGCGGTTCCCGCACCACGGTCGTTTCGCGGAACTGAACGGCCGTTTCCGGGACGACGTGCGCGACTGGCTCG
>CAYQNV010000183.1:0-14126 GCA_964418975.1 uncultured bacterium
GCTCGCGGTCGATGAGCACGATCCGATGAGCACGGGGCAGACGCTTGCGAAGCGCCCGGGCCGTCGAGACGCCGCCGACACCACCGCCGAGGATGACGATCGTCTTGGAGCCAGGCATAGCTGTTCCTCCCTTCACACGGCCACGATGGCTAGAACACCAACGTCCGGTCCGCCCATTGCACCCAGTTCGTGAGCTCCTCGAGCGAACTGCGGTGAGTCGGGTCGGTCAACTCCGCCTCTGCAATCCCCCGCGCGTCCATGCAGGTGCCGCAGACGCCCACGCTGCCGCCATGCCGCGTGATCGTGCCCAGCATGGTTTGGACGTTGTAGTAGCCGGCCGGCACCTTCTGGCCCGCTTTGGCGCACGACGCGGCATCGCCCATCAGGAACACCCGGACCTCCTCGCCGTCCTTGCGAGCGATCGAGGCGGCGAGCCTGAGGCCGTTGTAGCAGCGCTCCGTCCCGTAGGGCGGGTCGTTGAGGATCAGGAGTGTCTTCATCGAGGTCTTCCTCCTTGAGGGCGAACTCGCGGGGGAGAGCTGCCGACCGCCGGGCCTGCGCCCATCGCCACCGGGAGGCCCTCCGCTCGCCACTCCGGGAAGCCCTCTTCGAGGCGACGAGCGTCCTTCCCGCGCGCTCGTAGCCGACGGACCGCTTCGAACGCCATCACACAGTACGGGCCCCGGCAGTAGGCCACGACCGGCTTGCCCTTCGGCAGCAGGTCCAGGCCCGCTTCGAGCGATTCCAGGGGCAACGACACCGCGCCGGCCACGTGGCCAGCCGCGTACTCCTCCGCTGGACGCACGTCGAGGACGATCACGCTCCCCTCGCGAACGCGCCGGAGCAATTCCGAGCGACCCACGGGCTCGAGCGAATCGCGGCCCTCGAAGTAACGCCGCGCGATCGAGTCCATCTCCGTGAGCCGCTGCCGTCCGACCTTCGCGAGCAGGCGGTGGAGGTCGAAGACCTCGGGATCCGCCAGGCGGTAGTGCACGAACAGCCCCTGCTTGCGTCCGATCACCAGCCCCGCTTCCCGGAGCACCTGCAGGTGATGGGAGACATTCGCGATCGGCAACCGAATCACCTTGGCGAGGGCGTCCACCGAGCGCTCCCCCTGGGCGAGGAGCTCGACCAGCTCCAGGCGAGGCGGACTCGCCAGGGCCTTGGCGAGACGCGCGAGCTGCGTGTAGAGGCGCTGCTTCGGGCTTGTGGTGCTCATGGGGTGACTCGTGGCTCCCGGCTGGAGGCGCTTCAAACTACTCAAACAATTGTTTGAGTAGTAGGTGATTCGCCTGCGGGTGTCAACCGCGCGGATCGCCCGTTGGCCCGGGCCACATTTTCGAGAGCGGGTGGCGATGCCCTAGCTTGCCGCCTGGATGACCTCCAGCCGTCTAGTTGGCTGCGCAGTCTCGCCCCGTGGCCCCGTAGCTCGGACAGATAGGGCAGCGGTTCGCGAACCCGGCCTTCTACAACGGCAGGTTCCCGTGCTTCTTCCGCGGTTGCTCCTGCCGCTTGTTGCGGAGCATCTCGAGCGCCGCGATCAGCTTGGGTCGCGTGTCCTCGGGCTCGATCACGTCGTCCAGGTAGCCCAACTCCGCCGCCACCCAGGGTGACGCGAACTTGTCGTTGTACTCGGCGACGAGTCGCTTCCGTTCCGCCACCGCGTCTTTCGCACGAGCCAGCTCCTCGCGGTAGAGGATGTTCACCGCGCCGTCCGCGCCCATCACCGCCATCTCCGCGGAGGGCCACGCGACGTTGTAGTCGCCGCGGATGTGCTTGCTCGACATGACGTCGTAGGCGCCGCCGTAGGCCTTGCGCACCACCACGGTCAGCTTGGGCACGGTGGCCTCGCAGTACGCGTACAAGAGCTTCGCGCCGTGGCGGATGATGCCGCCCCACTCCTGGCGCGTGCCGGGCAGGAACCCGGGCACGTCCTCGAACGTCACCAGTGGGATCTGGAATGCGTCGCAGAAGCGCACGAAGCGCGCGCCCTTGACACTCGAGTCGATGTCGAGGCAGCCGGCGAGCACCTTGGGCTGGTTGCCCACCACGCCGATGGGCCGACCGTTCAGCCGCGCGAAGCCCACGATGATGTTGCCGGCGAAGTGTTCGTGCACCTCGAAGAAGTCGGCGTCGTCCACCACCAAGCGCACGACCTCCTTCATGTCGTACGGCTTGTCGGCGGACTCGGGCACGATGGTCGCGAGCGCGGCGTCCCTGCGTTCCACCGGGTCCGAACAGGCGCGTCGCGGCGGGTCCTCGGCCCAGTTACTGGGCATGAACGACAGCAGTCGCTTGATGTGCCGCACGGCGTCGGCGTCGTCCCTCGCGGCGAAGTGCGCCACGCCGCTCTTCGAGTTGTGCGTCATCGCACCGCCCAGGTCTTCCATGCTCACGTCTTCGCTGGTCACCGCCTTGATCACCTCGGGCCCGGTCACGAACATGTGGCTGGTGCCCTCCACCATGATGGTGAAGTCGGTGATGGCGGGGGAGTACACTGCCCCGCCGGCGCACGGGCCCAGCACGGCCGAAATCTGGGGCACCACACCCGAGGCGAGCGTGTTGCGTAGGAAAACGTCGGCGTAAGCTCCCAGCGAGACCACGCCCTCTTGTATCCGCGCGCCGCCCGAGTCGTTCAGCCCCACCACGGGTGCGCCGTTCTCCAGCGCCAGGTCCATGATGGCGCAGATCTTCTTGGCGTTGGCCTCGCTCATGGTGCCGCCGAACACGGTGAAGTCCTGGGCAAACGCGTACACCAGCCGCCCGTCCACCTGGCCCCAGCCTGCCACCACGCCATCGCCGGTGATGCGCTTGTCGGCCATGCCGAAGTCGGCGCAGCGGTGGGTCACGTAGCTGCCGATCTCCACGAACGAGCCGGCGTCGTAGAGCAGTTCCAGGCGCTCGCGAGCGGTCAGGCGGCCCTTCGCGTGGATCTTTGCCACGCGCTCGGCCCCGCCACCCGCACGAGCCTCCTCGCGCCGACGCTTCAACTCGGACAAACGTTGCTCGCGGTTCACGGCTTCCCCCTGATAGAGTGATGTAGCGGTCGGGGGAGCCTAGGAACCCCCCACAGGCCGGTCAAGTGTATGCGGGACAGCCCTCTCCCCCCCGTGGAGGCCCCCAGCCGGTATGAGCCAGCTTTCCAATCACCTGGTCTGGGTGGTGCTTTTCTGCGCCGCCGTGGACTTCATCAAGCTGCTCGTGGAGCTGCTGGGACGCTCCGAGGACCGGCGTTTCCGCTCGGATCCGTCTCTGGTCACGGCGGTCATCCCGTCGCGAAACGGGGCCAAGCTCCTGCCGGCCACGGTCGAGGAACTGAAGCCGCAGATCCCGCCCGAGCGGGTCATCGTGGTGGACGACGGCAGCACCGACGGCACCGGCGACGTGGCGCGCAAGCTGGGCTGCCGCGTGTACACGTTCGTGCACACCAAGGGCAAGGCCTCGGCCATCAACTACGCGGTGTTCCGCGTGAGCACGCCGTTCACGTTGTTGTTGGACGACGACACGCGCATGGGCAACGCGCGGATCCCGACGGCGCTCTTGTCCGAGGACGCGTGCGACGCGGTGGCGTTCCACGTGCTGCCGGACCGGCGCAGCCGCAACGGTGCGCTCGGCAACAATTTCATCGGACACCTGCAGCGCTACGAGTACGGCAAGTCCATGGAGATCGGAAAGCGCTTCCACGACCTGACCCAGTCGGTGAGCTGCATCTCGGGCGCGGCGGGATTGTTCCGCACGGCCGACCTGAACGCGCTGCATCACCAGCACAGCACGGTGTTCCAGGGCGAGGACCTGCAGCGCACGATCATCCACCTGCTCCACGGCAAGCGCATCGTGTTCGCGAACGAGCCGGTGTGGACGGTGGTGCCGCACCGCTGGGGGCAGTGGTTCAAACAGCGCATGCTGGGTTGGTATCCGGGCTTCTACCACCAGTTCCCCAACATGCTGCGGCTCATGTTCGCGCGCGGGAAGGGCTGGCGGCTGCGATACGAGATGGCCTACAACACCTACACGGTGCTGTCGGACCCGTTCAAGGTCTGGTCGCTCGGCGTGCTGGCGCTCACGCCGGGCCTGCGCGTGTGGCTGCTGCTGGTGTACCTGCTCTACCTGGCGTTCGAGCTTTACTCGTGGTGGGTGGTGCGCGTGCCGGGCTCGCGCGCGCGCGCGCCGCTGGCGGTGCTGTTCTTCTATCCGATCTACGGCGCCATCAACACCGTGCTCCGCACATTGAGCTTGGCTGTGTGGATATGGCTGCGATTCGTCACGGGCAGCATGCGTCCGAGGCGCGACGAGCGCGACCGGGTGCCGGCGTGACGGCGGCGCGCGTATGGAAGGCGCTCGCGATGCTCGTGCTGGTCGCGGCGTGCGCCGCTCCAAGCGTAGTGTCTGCGTCTGGAGCGCCCGGCCGACTGGGCGTCCAGTTCCGCTACTGGGCGTTCGACGACCTGAATGACAATCGCAATCCACTCATCTACTGGGCGCCAGGACCGATCCACGTGCAGCTCGAAGTGTGGGACTACGTCCGGGGCAGGGACCAGTTCCGTCCCGAACTGGGCGTGCACCTGCATGACCGGCGCCGCTCGTCCTACACGGCGGCGTGGCGGCACGAGCACCAGCTCGAGCGGTTCACGCTCGGCACGGGCCAGGTGCTGTCGGACCATGTCGTGGGCAAGGCGTCAGTCGCGGCACTGTTCGATACGGTCGGCACGGACTTGGTCTACAGCACGGGGCTTGACTACTACTGGATGTCCTACTGCTTCGCGGGAGTGGACGTGATCCGCGACCCGCGCGGGGACGATCTGTGGGTGGTACCGGTGCGGTTGCGGCTCGCCAACGAGACGAACGACTGGGTCCAGTTCACCGTGGCCCCGGCCAGCCGCCGCACGCTCGGCTGGGCGGGGGACGTCAAGTTCCACTGGCTCCGGCTGGGGATCGAACAGAACAATCGTTTCGATTTCACCACGCGCGACAACATCATCTACACTCTCGGCGTCGAGCTCACGCTGCCCACGGACGAAAGGTGACACGGAGCTCGTTGCCGATCGGAGACGCGGGATGAAGCACTCGGCGAGAGCTATCGCGTGGGTTGCCCTCGGGCTGGTGCTCACGGCCACGGCCGCTCACAGCCAGTGCCCGGTCAATCAGGGATTGATCGGCGTTCTCCAGAACTGCGCGAGCCCTGAGTCCACCGACCCCATCTTCTCGATGTCGGGTTCCGAGTGCCTCAACGGCAGCGGCTCGGTGAGCTACGACCTCATCGCCGGAACCATCGACGTGACTTCGTACTCGTATTCTCACGAGAGTTTCGAGACCTGGTTACGGACTCAGGATGATTTCGTGATCGTGGGCCCGGCGAGCGCGATCCCGATCGCGGCGATCTTCACCGGCTCGCTCCATCGTTCAGAGGTACGGCTCAGTTCCGGTGCAGTGATGGTGAGCATGTCGGCCGACGGTAGCCCCACCCAGTCGCTGCGGCTCGATCTGCGGAAGCTCCCGGGGGAGCACTTCCTGCTGGGCATTTTCGCTTCGGGCAGCGGCATTCCGGACCAGGGGACCTCACGTGCCCGAGGGAACCTGGGATTCACCGCGCTCCCGCCTGGGTACTCACTGGTGTCCTGCCAGGGCTATGCCGCCCTACCGGTGGCCACGCGCGCCACCCGCTGGTGGCGGTTGAAGCAGCTCTACCGCTAGGCGCCCCGCCCGCGCCCGACCGACCGCGGAGCCGCGCTGGTCGCGGTCGCGGCCCACTCGGGCGACCCTGTGATAGTTTCGGGGCTCATTCCCGCACTGTCTCTCAGGGAGGCCTCTGATGCCCGCGACACGTGATCTTCGCGTCCGACAGGGACAGGTAGTGCTCATGGTTGGCACCGCCAAGGGTCTGTTCCTCTTCGCCGCCCACCCCGGGCGCCACAAGTGGGAGTTGGGCGGTCCGCATCTGGCGGGCCATCCCATATATTCGGTGGGACACGATGGCCGACATGGCCATCGCCTGTTCGCCAGCGTGGACAATCCGTTCTTCGGCACCACGCTTCGCTGGAGCGACGACCTTGGCCGCACATGGACCGACGGCACCTCGGGCGTGATCAAGTTCCCCGAGGACACGGGCCAGTCACTCAAGCGCATCTGGCAGATCGTCCCGAGCGGCAAGAACGGCACGGTCTACGCGGGTGTCGAACCGACGTCGCTGTTTGTGTCGCGCGACCGCGGCGAGACCTGGGAGTTCGTGCGCGGCCTGTTCGACCATCCGCACCGGCCCCAGTGGGAGCCGGGGGCGGGCGGCATGTGCCTGCACACGATCCTGCCGCACCCGAAGGACCCCAACAAGATCACCGTGGCCATGTCCACCGGGGGGGTGTATCGCACCGAGGACGGCGGCGCCACGTGGCACGCACGAAACGTCGGTGTGCGCGCCGAGTTCCGCCCCGACAAGTACCCCGAGTTCGGCCAGTGCGTGCACAAGGTGGTGCGCCACCCGGCGCGCCCCGACACGCTCTTTCTCCAGAATCACTGGGGGCTCTATAGAACCGACGACGGCGGCGACACCTGGAAGGACATCGCGAACGGCGTGCCCAGCGATTTCGGCTTCTGCATGGCCATGCACCCGCACGACCCGGACGTGGTGTACATCGTGCCGCTCGAGGCCGATCTGTACCGCTGTACGCCCGAGGGCAAGATGCGCGTGTACCGCACGCGCGACGGCGGCAAGCACTGGGAGCCGCTGGCGAATGGGCTGCCGCAGAAGAACGCGCACGAGACTGTGCTGCGCGACGCGCTGTGCGTGGACGAGCTGGACCCGGCCGGCGTGTACGTGGGCACGCGCAGCGGCAAGGTTTACGCTTCGCCGGACGGCGGCGCGTCTTGGTCGCTGGTGAGCGACGGTCTGCCGCCGGTGCTGTGCGTGCGTACGGCGGTGATCGGTGACCCCGCGCGCATCCGCGTGCCGCATGCCCGCGGCGCGCGTGGCGTGGTGAAGGCGGCGGCCAAAAAGGCAGCCAAGCCGGCCGCGAAGCCGACGAAGAGGCCCGCGGCCAAGGCCACCGCCAAGCGCCCGAAGGCCACCACCAAGAAGCAGGCCGCCCGCAAGGCCCCAGCCCGGAGGGCTGGAAAGGCTCCAAGCAGGGCTGGCAAGGCTTCCAAACCGCGTTCGAGGTAGCTCATGGCCATCCGCGTTCGCATCCCCGCGCACCTTCGCGACCTGCCTGGCGCGCGGGCGGTCGTGGAGCTGCCGGGCGAACCCGCCACCGTCTCCGAGGCGTTCGAGGCACTGTGGCGGGAGTTCCCCTCGGTGCGCGACCGCGTCATGACCGAGACGGGCCAGGTGCGCGAGCACGTGCAGGTGTTCGTGGGCGTCGAGAGCATCCGCTACACGGGCGGCCTCGCCACGGCGGTGCCCGACGGCACCGAGATCTCCATCGTGCCAGCGGTGAGTGGGGGGTAGGGCGGGTGGGTGCGCCGTATGCCACTCGCGAGGTAGGGTTGTGCGAAGTCGGATGCTCCGGCGGCGCGGCTCGGGGCGAAAAGTTCCATGCCACAGAGATCGCCTGAGTTCTACCTCGCGCGCGCGCAGCGCCTCGTCGCCCGGCGCGGAGGCGAGTTGCTGTCCACCCGCTATCTCGGCGACGAAGCGAAACTTCGCCTGCGCTGCGCACAGGGGCACCGATTCCAGCTGTCTTCAGGCCACCTCGTTCAGGGCCGCTGGTGTCGAACCTGCGGAATAGCGCATCGGTCATCCCGGAACCGTCCGACTATGGTTGCCCGACTTCGCCAGATCGTGAGCAGGCGGAGCGGCACACTGCTGTCTCCGAACTACGTCAACAACCTGACGAAGCTTCGCTATCGCTGCGCCGAGGGCCATGAGTGGGAGGCGGTCCCCGCCAGCCTTTTCATCGGCCGATGGTGCCCCGAGTGCGCCAGTCGGAAGCGCGGTGACGGTCGTCGGCTCGCGGTGCTCCGCCGACTTCGCGAGCGCGTGAGCGGAGCCGGTTACGAACTGCTCCCGCCCGGCTTCGTCGACGCGCACACGCACATTCTCCTTCGCTGTCCTCGGGGCCACCTCTGGCAAACGCTCTATGCCAGTTTCGAGGAGGGCTCGCGCTGCCCGCGTTGTCGGCAGGAACGACTCCTCGATGAGCTGCGCGCGTTCGCTGAGCGCTGGAGTGGGGAGTGCCTCGAGCAGTCCGTGCGAAGCAACAAACAGCCCATCGCCTGGAGATGCGCGCAGGGCCATCGCTTCATCGCGCCCGGCGAACGTATCCGGCGCGGGAGCTGGTGTCCGCGGTGCCGCTCGGTCGACAAGGGCGAGCTTCAACGAATGGGTCGGCTGGCGCGTCAGCGGGGTGGAGAGTGCCTTTCGCCAAGCTATACGGATGCGTCGCACAAGCTGCGCTGGCGCTGTCGCGAGGGACATGAGTGGCGCGCGGATCCGGGTTCAATCGTACAAGGATCATGGTGCCCGATCTGTCGCCACCGCGGCGGGCACAGCCTCAAGCGCCTCAGCATCGAGATCATGCGCGAGATGGCCAAGCAGCGCGGAGGAGCGTGCCTGTCGCCGGAATACCACGGAAGCATGGTGGGCCTGCGCTGGCGGTGCGCTCGAGGCCACAGTTGGCGTTCGGTTCCCTCGGGCATCCGGCGAGGCAACTGGTGTCCCGTTTGCGCGCACACCGTGAGGGGCACACTCGATGGCATGCGCGCGCTCGCCCTGGAACAGGGTGGCCGGTGCCTCTCCAGGTCATGGGACAACCACCGCGAACCGCTGTTCTTCGAATGCGCGCGAGGTCATGGATTCCGCCTAAACGCCAACGTCGCCAAGTCCGGCGTGTGGTGCCCCACGTGTGCTGGCAGGTAGCGGCGCGGCACACCCTTCCGGATCCAAGCCGATCGACTCAAAGCCATCCCTCCGGACACGGAGGCCGATCTTTGTCGCGTGGTATGTTGCGCGGGCTATCGCGATCATCGTGTTACAGCCATCGAGGGAATCATGTCCGAAGCCAGCATCACCGAACGAATCCAGGCCGAGATGGTCAAGGCCATGAAGGAGAAGAACGCCGAGACGCTGTCCACCGTGCGCATGCTCAAGTCCGCGCTCATGGAGGCGAAGACGGCCAAGTCGAAGGACTACACGCTCAGCCGCGAGGAAGAGATCGAAGTGCTCATGCGCTACGTGAAGAAGCGGCGCGAGACTATGGAGATCAACGCGAAGGCGGGCCGCTCGGACCTGAACCCGTCGGAGGAGCGCGAGATCGCGGTGACGCAGCGCTTCCTGCCGGCGAAGATTTCCGAGGAGAAGTTGGTCGAGATCGTGAAGGCCGCCGTGGCCAGCACGGGTGCGGCCGGACCCAAGGACATGGGCAAGGTCATCGGAGTGGTCATGGCGCAGGTCAAGGGCCAGGTCGAGGGCGGCGACGTGTCGCGCCTGGTCAAGACGGCGCTGGGCGGCTGAGCCAAGCCGCGGCTAATCCACCACGAGACCGGCGCCCGGGGAACGCAGCCCGGGCGCCGGTCGCTTCAGCGGCGCGTCAGCAGTCGTCGTCGCCGGCGAGGATGGCCTCGCACTCCGCCTTGCCGTTACCCTCCCAGATCAGCCGGGTCAGCTTCACCGAGCCGTCGCCGTCCAGCGCCGCCACGGTCACCGGCAGCCGGCCCTCGCCCAGCTCCAGGCGCACCGCCCATTGGCCGTCGGCGGGCCAGGCGCGCTCGAACTGGAACACGCCCTTGTGTCGCGTCCTGGTGATCGTGAGCGGCACGCTCGTGCGCTTGCCGTTCACCGTGCCCTCGGCCCACGCATTCATCTTGAGTGACGCCGGGTTGGAGCAGAGGTAGGTGCGCACCGTGTAGGTACGGCCGTTTCGGGCCGGGCCCTCCACGCGGGCGCTGGCGCCGCCCGCGATCGCGGCGGGGGCGAGGGCGACGAGCAACAGTGCTGCGGTGGCGAGGTTGCGAACGGATTGCGGCATGGCATCCTCCTGCTTGGGAGATCGTCGCGCCGGGCGAGGTTCCCGTGCGCTTCGTGCAGGAGTCGCACGGCGACCGGGAGGTGTTAGCGACGCCGCCCCGGGCCTGTCACCGGCCGAACAGTTTCTTGGCCGGTCCCGCGCGCCACTCGTTCGCCGGCCCCATGCCGATCGCCTCCCACCAGGCGTCGAGCGCGTCCGGCTCCAGCGCCAGCACGCGCGCCAACGCTATCTCGGCGGGCACCTCGATCAACACCGCGATGCGTCGTGCCACGCGCTCGCGCTCGCGCCCGGAGACACGCGGCAACAGGTGCCAGAGCGTGAGCGCGTCGCTCGCCTCGGCGGCCACGAGCACCGTGTCGAGTACCGAGGCCTCGCAGTCGGGTTGGTCGTAGGAGGCGAGTGCGGCGAGGAAGCCATCCGATGCGAAATCGCGTCGCGGCAGTCCCACGCCCGCGGGCGAGAGCGGGCACCAAGCGCCCGCGGGCACGAACGACTCCTGCCCATCGTCGCCGAATGCCACGCGACCGGCGGTCACCGCGAGCCGACCCGCGCCCTCTCGGTCCACGGACAGCGTGTAGGCGCAACCCAGGTCGGTGGCCACGCCGACCGACGTCTCCACCACGAACTGCCGCGGCGGCGCCACGATGCTGGCGTGCAGTGTGCCGTGGTCCAACGCCAGGCGCCGCTCGCCGCGCCCACCCGGCACGCGGCGCAACACGCTGCCCGGTTCCAGGTCCACGCGACCGAGACCCTTCACCAGGAGTCGCGCACGCGACGCGCCGTCCGTGGCGAGCGAGCCGCCCAGCGCCACGCGGCCGCCGAACGCCAGGCCGCGTAGCTTCGGCTCGCCCGTCAGCACCTCCACGCGCCACGCGTCGCGAACCAGCCACTGACCGGCGAGTACTGTCACCACCAGCACCGCTGCGGCCGCCCATGCGAAAACGGGCGCGTGGCGCGTCGGCGCGTGCACGGCGTTCCAGTCGGGTTCGGCGGGCAGGGGCAGGCGTGCCAGCTCGGCTTCGAGCCGCGCCAGGTCCTGCGGCAGCGGGCCGCGGCCGGTCCACAGCGTGTCGTCGTCACGCATGGTCGTCACCCTCTCCCAGTCGTTCGCGCAGCAGCGCCACGCCGCGATGCAGGTTCACGCGCACGGAACCATGCGTGAGTTCGGTGCGCGCGGCGATCTCGGGTCCCGAGAGCCCGCCCACGAACCGCAACAGGAGCGTCTCGCGATAGGCCTCGGGCAGCGAGGCGATCGCCGCGAGTGCCTGGTGCGCGGTGCTGCGGCGGGCTGCGATAAGTTCATCGTGCATGGCATCCGGCCATGATCCTTCCGCGATTGTCGTTTCTTCGAGGGACACGGTGTCCCGGCGCCGGCGCCGCCAGTCGGCGGCGCGGCGCCGGGCGATGGTGGCGAGCCACGGTGCGAATGCGTTGTCGTCGCGCAGGGTCTCCAGCCCCCCCATCGCCAACAGGAACACGTCCTGCACGAGGTCGGCCACGCTGTCGGGCGCAACGCGCGCGAGCACCACCGCCTGCACCATGCGGGCGTGCCGCCGGTAAAGTGCACCGAACGCGGCGCGGTCGCCGCGCCGGGCCGCGGCCACGAGCGGGGCATCGAGCGGCTCGGCAGCTTCAGTCGCGCCGGGCATCGGCGGCTGGCTCGGCGCCAGCGGCGGTGCGGGTGGGCAACAGGGGTCGTCTCCGTGCGGGCCCCGCCGCCGGCGGCGAGACGCTGCGACCCAAAGACGCGCCATGGGCGGGGGTGTTAACGCGGGCTGCCGAGCGAGTCGGCGAGCGGCGGTTCGGGGCCCACGGGTTCGGTCGGGGGGAACGTGTCCGGCGCAGAATCGACGCCGGGCGTGGCGACCTCCGGCGCGAGCGTGTCGGCAGGCGTGTCGGCCCGCGGTCCGAACAGCGTGGAGTCCACGGCCGGGGCGGGGGCCTCGGGCGGCAAGCCGAGCGTGGCGCGGTACTCGGCCTCGCTCATGGCGCCGCGCTTCCGCAGCCGGCTGGCGATGATGCGGATGCGGTTCTGGATGCGCTTGCTGGGATCCGTCGGCGAGTAGCGACGCGGGTTGATGATCACCGCCGCCAGCCGCACGGCCTGGCCCGCGTCAAGCGAGCCCGCGCTCACGCCGAACCAGTGCCGCGCCGCGGCGTCGGCGCCGTACACGCCATCGCCCCATTCGATGGTATTCAGGTACAGCTCGAGAATGCGCCGCTTGGTGAGCGCACGCTCCAGGCGAACGGCCAGAATCATCTCCTCGAACTTCCGCCACGGCGTCTGCGACGTGCTCAACCACAGGTTCTTCGCCAGTTGCTGGGTGATCGTGCTGCCGCCGCGCACCACGCGCCGCGCGCGCAGGTTGCGGCGTGCCGAGTGACGGATCTCGTTCCAGTCGAAGCCGTCGTGCGAGAAGAAGCGCGCATCCTCGGCCACGAGCACGGCGTCGCGCAGGCGGGGCGACATGCGCTCCAGCGCCACCCAGTGCCGCGACTCGTGGTAGCGACGGCCCTTGGCACGCGCCTCGCGCTCGCGTTGCTTCATGAGCGCGCTGCGTTCGGGCGCGCGCCGGGCGAGCCCATTCACGTCAATGGGGCCCACGCGCACCAGCGCCACCACCGCGAGCGCCGCGAACAGCCCCAGCAGCGCGACCGCCACGCGCATGGCCAGACGGCTCACTATGCTCCCGGCGTGGGGGACACGACCACCATGGTCATGTCGTCGCTCTGCGCCGCGGTGCCGCGGAATTGGCTGACGTCGTCATAGATGCGGTCCAGCATGGCGGTGCCAGAGCCATGCCCGAGCTCGCGCCACAGCACGTCGAGCCGCTCTTCACCATACTCCTGGTAGAACGAGTCCACGGCCTCGGGGACGCCGTCGCTGAACAGGATCAGCGCGTCGCCGGGCGCGAACGACGTCTCGGCCTCGTCGTAGGGTGCACCGTCGAACAGGCCCAGCGGCATGCCTCCGGTCTCGAGCGAGACCAACTCGCCCGAGGCTCGCCGGATGCGCGGATAGTTGTGGCCGGCGTTCACGTAGCGCAGGTACCCGCGGGCATGGTTCAGTTCGGCGTAGAAGAACGTCACGAACTTGCCCGCGGCCGACGAGCGCACCACGGCGGTGTTGAGTTGCTCCATGAGCGCCTTGGGCGAGTGCCGCCCGTCGGCGAAGGCTCGCATCGTGCTCGCCACGGTCGAGACCAGCAGTGCCGCCGGCACGCCCTTGCCGGCCACGTCGGCGATGACCACCGCGGCGCGCTCGGCGTCGATGGCGAAGAAGTCGTAGAGATCGCCGCCCACCTGCTTGGCGGGCACGAGCCGTCCCTCCACGATCCAGCGGCCCAGCGACAGCGGCGCGTCGGGCACCAGGCGCATCTGAATGTCGCGCGCCAGCATCAGCTCCTTCTCGAGCGCCTCTTTTTCCAGCTCGAGGCGCTTGCGCGCCTCGGCCTCGAGGCGAAGTCGCGCCTTCTCAATGACGCTCGCCGAGTGGCTGGCGACGATACCCATCATCTGCACGTCGTGGCGTGACCACTCCCGGCCGGGCTGCGAATTGCTCACGGCGAGCATGCCAGTGATGCGGCCGTCCACCTTGAGTGGCAGTGCCAGCACGGCGCGCACCGGGGTCTGCACGTTCTTGAGCCCGGGAAAACGCGTGTCCGTCAACAGGTCAGCGCTCGCCAGTTCGCCCGTCTGCGACATGAGGAAGCCCATGACCGAGGCCTTCACCGCTGGCGCCCAGGTGCTGGTGCCCGCTTCGATCCCGGCGCGACGATTGTCGAAGATCAGCGTCTGCGCGACGTTCCCGCCGTTGGTGAGCAGCTTGATGCTGCACTCCTCGGCGCCCAGCAGCCGCGACGTCTTGTACACCAGCCAATCGAGAATGGGCTGCAGTTCCGACTGCTCGGCGACCACGGCGCAAAGCTCGGAGATGAACTCCAGCTCGCCCTGTGGCATGGCGTCCGGAGTCGCTGGGGAGGGCGGCAGCTGAGTCATGGAGGCCTCGCGAAGGGTTGGGATGTGACACGAGCGTACCCTCGCGCCCCGCGTTGGGGAAGGGCCACCGCTCTCACCCTGTCTCCGCTCTAAGGGGTGCTGGGCTCGCGCGGTGGCGGGCGTTTTGACGCGGACGCCCTTTGGGAGCCGGGGGGGCGAGGCGCACCGTTG
>CAYQNV010000184.1:0-58154 GCA_964418975.1 uncultured bacterium
CCGCCATGCGGTCGAGCGTCAGATAGCCCAGTCCCACGTCCTCGAGGAAGCCGAGCCGCGCGCGCACTTCCTTCACGATGGGCGCGGCGATCGTCTGCTGGCCGCCGGTATAGCGCAGCGCCTCGGCCGTGGCCCGCGCCGCGCTCACCGACTGGGCGCACCACTCGCCGATATTGCGGCCCTCCACCTTCACCGCGAGCGTGGCGGGCTTGAGGCGCATGCCGTGGCAGTCGGGGCACGGGGTGGGAATCATGAGCGCGCCGATCGAGCGGCGCACCCCGTCGCTGGACGTGCTGCGGTAGCGGCGCTCGAGGTCGGGAACGACGCCTGTCCATTTGGCCTGGTGAGCGAACACCGAGCCCTTCCGCATTCTGTACTCGAACTTCACCCTCTCATCGCCCGCGCCGTGCAGGATGAGCTGGCGGGTCTTGGCGGGTAGCTTTCGCCACGGCACGTCGAGCGGCACCTTGAACG
Source organism: uncultured bacterium (assembly GCA_964418975.1). GTDB lineage: Bacteria > Eisenbacteria > RBG-16-71-46 > RBG-16-71-46 > RBG-16-71-46 > JAIOPA01. The sequence continues at coordinate 475 of CAYQNV010000184.1, forward strand.
CCCGAGCGAGGCCTTTGAGCGTGCCCGCGGTCCACGTGCCCTCCGCGTCGCCCATGCTGGAGATGGCGCCCTCCCCGAGCGACTTGCTGGGGTCGGGCACGACGCGCTCGGGGTCCACGCGCAGCAGCGTGCCCAATCCGTCGCAGGTGGAGCACGCGCCGTACGGCGAGTTGAACGAGAAATGCCGAGGCTCGAGCTCGTCCACCGCGGTGCCGCACTTGGGGCAGGTGGCGCCCACGCTCATGATCAGGTCGTCCGTCCCGTCGCGTGCGACTGTGATGAGTCCGCCCGAGAGCCGCACACCCGCCTCGAGTGCTTCGGTGAGTCGCGCCCGATTCTCGGGCTCGACTTTCAGCCGGTCCACCACCACCTCGATGTCGTGCCGGCGGTGCCGCGCCAGCTTCGGGGGCTCCTCCAACTCGACCCAGGCACCGTCGATGCGTGCGCGCAGGTAGCCCTGCCGGTGCCAGCCGTCCAGCTCCTTGCGGTACTCGCCCTTGCGGCCGCGCACGACCGGCGCCAGCACCGCGATGCGTGCTGCCGGCAGCTGGTCGAGCAACTGATCGGTCATCTCCTGCACGCTGCGACGCGCCATGGGCGTGCCACAGCTCGGGCAGTGCCGCGCCCCGAGCCGTGAGAACAGCAGACGCAGGTAGTCGTACACCTCGGTGATCGTGGCCACGGTGGAACGCGGATTGGAGCCCGCGCCACGCTGCTCGATGGCGATCGCCGGCGACAGGCCCTCGATGGCGTCCACATCGGGCTTCTCCATCTGTCCGAGGAATTGACGGGCGTAGGCCGACAGCGACTCGACATATCGGCGTTGGCCCTCGGCGTAGAGCGTGTCGAATGCAAGCGAGGACTTGCCGGAGCCCGATACACCCGTCAACACCACCAGGCTCTGTCGCGGCAACCGGAGTGTGATGTTCTTGAGGTTGTGTTCGCGCGCGCCTCGCACGACGATGTCCGACAGGGCGTGGTGGCGGACGTCCACCGGAGCAGGGGTCGAGCGTGACGTCATGGGTCGGACGACGATAGCATGCGCTCCCGGGCGCTGTCCGCCGTCACTCGTAGCGCAACGCGTCCACCGGATCGAGCCGCGACGCGCGCATCGCGGGATAGAGCCCGCAGAACACTCCCACCGTGGTGGACACCACCACCGCCGAGATCACCGAGCCGGCCGAGACGTAGGTGGGCAGGCCCGAGACCGCGCGCACGCCCACGGCGACACCCGAACCGAGCAGGATGCCCAGCAGCCCGCCCACCGCCGTCAGCATGACCGCCTCGAGCAGGAACTGCAGCAGGATCGCCCGGCGTGGAGCGCCCAACGCCTTACGGATGCCGATCTCGCGGGTACGTTCGGTGACGGCCACGAGCATGATGTTCATGACGCCGATGCCGCCCACGAGCAGCGCGATGGACGAGATCAGCAGCATGAGGGCCACGATGCCGCCGGTGATCGTCTGGTAGATGGACATGAAGGCGTCGTCGCTGAACACCTCGAAATCCTCCGAGCGGTTCGAGGGCACATGCCGTCGCACGCGTAGTGCACTCTTGATCTGCTGGATCGCCAGATCGCTCTGCTCGGGGCTCACCGGCACGGCGTCGAGGAACACCTCGCCCTTCTTCGCGTACCACGGCGGCGCGTTCGGCGGCACCGCCCAGTACTTGTCGGTCACCGTCCACGGGACGCACGCCATCTCGTCGAAGTTGTTGCCGAGGAACCGCCCCTTCGCCTCGAACTCCCCGATCACCGTGAACGGCACGCCGTTCAAGTGCACGCTCTGGCCCAGCCCGCTCGCGTCCCGGAACAGCGCGTCGCGCGTGTCCGTGCCGAGCACGACCACGTTGGCACGGCCCTGCACCTCCTGCGCCGTGAAGAAGCGGCCGCGGGCCAGCTCGAAGCCGCGCGTGCGCAGCAGGCCGTCGTCGGCACCGAACGTGGTCGTGAACTTGGTTTGGCGCTCGCGGTAGCGCAGCCGGATGTCGGCGTAGGCGATCTTGATCGGCGAGACAGCGGCCACCGCCGGGGAGCGCTCGAGGATGGCCGCGGCGTCCGCCATCGTGAAGGCGCGTCGCTTGCGCAGGCTGTCGGGGAGTCCGTTCGAGAATCGCACGCCGGGGCGGAACGTTCTTATGTAGAGCGTGTTGCTGCCGAACGACTGGATGCCCTTCTCGAACGAGCGTTGGAAGCCATTGATGAGCGACCCCATCGCGATCACCGTGGCGACGCCGATGACGATGCCGAGCAGCGCCAGCAGCGTGCGCATGCGGTTCGCGGCGAGCGCCTGGCGTGCGATGCGAAACGTCTCCCGGAAGAGCGCGCTGAGGATCATAACGACAGCCTCGCGCATCGGCAAGGCCCTGTCGAGGCGCCCGGCCGACGCGCCCCGGGTCACTCGTAGCGGAGTGACTCCACCGGATCCAGGCGTGACGCTCTCAGGGCCGGATACAGACCGAAAAACACGCCGATCAACGTAGATACGAGCAGGCCCACCGCGACCGACCACGCGGAGACGAACGTGGGCAATGGCGAGACCGCACGCACCACCCATGACACGCCGGTGCCGAGCAGGATGCCGATCGCCCCGCCCACCGCGGTCAGCAGCAGCGCCTCGATCAGGAACTGGAGCATGATGGCCTTGCGCGGAGCACCCAGCGCCTTGCGCACACCGATCTCACGCGTACGCTCGGTCACGGCCACGAGCATGATGTTCATCACGCCGATGCCGCCCACCGCCAACGAGATCGACGAGATGAGGAACATGAGCGCGAAGATGCCGCCGGTGATCGTGTTGTAGAGCGAGATGAACGCGTCGTCGCTGAACACCACGAAGTCGTTGGACTTGTTGCTGGGCAGGTGCCGTCGCACGCGCAGCACCTCGCTGATCTGGCGGATGGCCTCCTCGCTCACCTCGGGCGAGACGGCCACGGCGTCCAGGAACAGTTCGCCCTTTTTCGGGAACCAGGGCGGCGCGTCGGAGGGCGTGCCGAAATACTTGTCGATGAGCGGGTACGGAATGCACGCGACTTCGTCGAAGTTATTGCCGAAGAAGCGCCCCTTGATTTCGAACTCGCCTATCACCGTGAACGGCACGCCGTTCAGGTGCACGGTGCGTCCCAGCCCCGAAGCGTCTTTGAACAGCGTCTCACGCGTGTCCTTGCCGAGCACCACGACGTTTGCGTTCCGGCCGACTTCCTCCTGGGTGAAGAACCGCCCCCGGGCGAGGTCGTAGCCGTGCGTGCGCAGCAATTGGTCGTTCGTGCCGTAGATGAACGTGGTCTTGGTGGTCCGGTCCCGATGGCTGAGCTTGATGTCGTGGTACGAGAACTTGAACACGGACACCGCCTCCACCGCCGGCGACTGCGCCAGGATGGCCTGCGCGTCGGCGATGGTGAACGCCTTGCGCGCTTTGAGCGAGTCCGGGACGCCGTCGCTGAACCGGATGCCGGGGCGGATGCGCCGCACGTACAGCGTGTTATTTCCGAATGACTGGATGTTCTGTTGGAACGAGCGCTGGAAGCCGTTGATGAGCGCGACCATTCCGATGACCGTGCCCACCCCGATCACGATGCCGAGCAGCGCCAGTATGGAGCGCATGCGGTTCGCGGCCAGCGCCCGGCGGGCGATGGTGAACGTCTCGGCGAGCAGGAAGCCCAGTTCCATGACGCTACTCGTAGCGGAGCGCCTCGATCGGATCGAGGCGTGCGGCGCGGGCCGCGGGGTACGAACCGAAGAACACACCGACGGCCGTGCTCATGACCACGCCCAGCAACACGGCCGTCATGCTGAGCGCCGCGGGCAACGGACTCACGGCCCCCACCAGCAGGGCCAGTGACGAGCCGAGCAGGATCCCGAGCAGCCCGCCCGCCAGCGACAGCGTCGTGGACTCGACCAGGAACTGGGTGAGGATGTCGCGCCGGCGCGCGCCAAGCGCCTTGCGGATGCCGATCTCCTTGGTGCGCTCGGTGACCGATACCAGCATGATGTTCATGATGACGATGCCGCCCACGAACAGCGAGATGGCGGCCACGCCAATGGATACCACGAAGATGCCGCCGGTGAGCGTGCGATAGAGCTGCAGCCAGGTCTCAGACGTGGTGATGCCGAAGCGGTCCGGCTGGCCCGGGCGCTGGTGGCGCCGGGCACGCAGGATGTTGCGCGCCTCCTGTTGCGCCAGGTCCAGCGAAGCCTGATCCACGCTCTTCACCGCCAGCGCGAACGAGCCCCGCTCCTGCCAGTACTTCTCGAACGTCTGGATGGGCACGGTGAGGAATCGATCCTGGCTTTGTCCAAACATCTTGCCCTTGGCCTTGGTGACTCCGACAACCTCGAACTCGTAGCGATCCACGCGCACGGTTCGACCCAGCGGCGCGAGTGTGCCGAACAACTCCTCGGCCACCTCGGGGCCCAGCACCGCGACCGGTCGGCGCTCGGTGTCGTCCAGCTCGGACAGGTGCCGGCCTTGCTCGATCGTGACGTCGTCCACGACGTCGTAGCCGGCGCCTCGGCCGTTGACGGACACGCCCTTCATGACCTTGGCGCGGTAGCGCACAGGTGCGCTGGAACCGGTCTGGGCCACCACCATGGTCGCGTGCTTCATGCCCGCGCGCAGCGCGTCGGCATCGTCCAGCGTGACGTCGGGGTTCTTGTTCGCCTCCTCGAACGCCTCCTGGCTGGTGATGAAGCCGTACTTGTCCACAACGAAGACGTTGGCTCCCGCGTTCAGGAGTTTCTGGGTGACGAAGCGATTAAGCCCCTCCACGAACGACACCACGGCGATCACGGACGCCACGCCGATGATGATCCCGAGGAGAGTGAGGAACGAACGCAGCTTGTTCGCCCGAATGCCGCCGAGGGCGATGCCCACGCTCTCGCGCAGGTTCATGCCGGCGCCGCGCCGTTCTCGGGCGCCGGTCGCCAGCTGCGCGGATTCGGGTTCACTTGGTCGCTCTCGATGCGGCCGTCGCGCATGCGCACGACGCGTCGCGCGTGTTCGGCCACGTCCGCTTCGTGCGTCACGAGGATGACCGTGTTCCCCTGGCGCCAGATGGCTTCGAACGCCGCCATGATCTCCTCGCCCGTCTTGGTGTCGAGGTTTCCCGTGGGTTCGTCCGCCAGGATGATGCTGGGTTTGTTCACCAGCGCCCGCGCGATCGCCACGCGCTGACGCTGGCCACCCGAGAGCTCGTTCGGACGGTGGGTCATGCGGTCGCCCAACCCGACCAGCTCGAGCGACTCCTTCGCGCGCCGGCGTCGTTCCTCGTGGCGCAGCCCGGCGTAGACGAGCGGCAGCTCAACGTTGTGCAGGGCGTCCGCTCGGGCGAGCAGGTTGAACGTCTGGAACACGAACCCGATCTCCTGGTTCCGGATCTGCGCGAGTTCGTCGTCGGTGCGCTCGGCGATCTCCTTGTCGTTCAGCCGGTAGGAGCCCTTCGAGGGCGTGTCCAGGCAGCCCACGATGTTCATGAGCGTGGATTTGCCCGAGCCGGACGGCCCCATGATCGCCACGTACTCGTTGGCGGCGATGTCGAGGTCCACGCCGTCGAGGGCGCGGACCTCGCTATCGCCGACCTGGTACACGCGATGCAAGTCACGGATCTGGATCAGCATCGCTCCCTCATCGGGCCGGCCGGGCGCCCGCCTGTTCACGCTTCACCTTGGCGCCGGGCTTGATCTCGCGCAGCGCCTTGTACGGTCCGGACACCACCTGGTCGCCTTCCGCCAACTCCCCGAACACCTCCAGCATGGTCTCGCTGGCGATTCCGGTGCGAACCGTGACGAAGCGGGTGACTTCGTTCTTCACCGCCATCACGCCCGTGATCTCCGGGTCCTTCTTCCCCACCGTGTCCTCGTCCGCGCTCAGCGTCTTGGAGCGCGCCTTGCGTCGCTCGCCCGTCTTGCCCTTCGCCGCCCGGTCGAGCTGGCTCTGCGTGCGGATGACGACGGCCTGGATGGGCACCGCGAGTGTCTTCGCGTGCGTGCCGGTCTCGATGTCCACGTCCGCGGTCATGCCGGGACGCACCTCGGGTACGTTGTGGTCGAACACGACTTTTACCTCGAAGTTCGTCTGCCCCTCCACCGAGGAGATCGCCGAGCGCTTCGCGGTGTTGCCGATCTCCGTGACCGTGCCCGCGAACGTGGTATCGGGGAACGCGTCTACCGAGATCTTCGCCTTCTGCCCGATCTGCATGTCCACGACGTCGGTCTCGTCCACCTCGGCGCGTACCAACATGCGCGACAGGTCAGACACGACGAGAATCTGCGTGCCGGGGTTGTTCATCGTACCGGTGATGACGATCTCGCCCTTCTCCACGTTGAGCGCGCTCACCACGCCGTCGAACGGCGCGATGAACCGGCACTTGGAGAGATTGTCCGCCGCGGCGTCCTTGGCGGCTTGCGAGCGCAGGACCTCCTCCTGGGCCGTGGCCAGCGCGACGCGTGCACCCTCGTGGGCGTTCGTCGCCGCGTCCCATTCGGCCTGCGACAGGAGTTTCTGGCCGAACAGCGCCTGCTGGCGTTGATAGCTTGCGTCTGACACGCGCATGGCCGACTCGGCCTCGCGCACGCGCGCCCGTGCGGACGACAATGCGGCAGCCGCCTGGGCGTGTGCCGTGCGGTACTGGGTGTCGTCCAGTTGGAGCAGGAGCGAACCCCGCTTCACCGGGTCACCCTCCTTCACGTTCAGGACGACGACCTTGCCGGGGATGTCGGCGCTCACCTTCACCTGCGTGCGAGGCTCGATCTTACCCGGCGCACGCACGCGTGAGGTGACGTCCTCGCGGCGCACCTTGGCCAGTTGCACGGACTCCACCTTGCCCTTGGCGCCGCGGGCGATGCTCAACCCCGCGATCGCCACCACCACGACCGCGCCGAGCGCGATCCAGATCCAACGCTTCCTCATGGGTGCGGCCTCTCCTCTCACTCGCTCTTGCCGCGCACGCGTTCGACCGCGGCCTCGGCGACTCGGATGTCGGCCAGCGCGGACACGAGGTCGCTCTGGGCTCGCTGCAGCTGCACCTGGGAATCGATGAGATCGAGGATGGTGGCGGAGCCGACGTTGTATTTCTGCTGCACGAGATTGAGGTTCTCGCTCGCCGATTCCACCGTGCGCCTTCCCAGCGCCTCGCGCTCCACGGCCTCCTGATAGCCGAGCAGCACCTGGCGGACTTCGCCCTCGAGATTACGCACCAGTGCGTCGCGGGTTTCACGCGCCCGCACCATCTGGCTGCGTGCGGCGGCGACACGCGCGTCGGTGGCGAAGCCGTCGAACAGGTTGAGGCTCACGGCCAGCCGGCCGGAATAGATGGACTTGGATTCGGAAGCTGAGTTCAACGTCCCGAGCGTGTCGTCCGGCGCCGTGATGTCGACGTAGGCGGTGTAGCGCGAGGATTGAACGCTCTTCGGCGTGTAGCCCCCCTGCAGCACCACGGCGGGCAGCCGCGCCCAGTGCGCCGAACGCAGCGCCAGCTCCGCCGCACGCGCGTCGGACTGGGCCGCGAGCAGGTCGGGCCGCTGGCGGCGGGCCTCGTCGAGCACGGTGCCCGGCTCGTAGGCCTCGTGGTCGGCGGTGAGCGTGGAATCCACCTCGCCCATCTCGCGCTCGGCCACGCCGAGGAACTGCGCCAGCGCCAGGCGCTGCGTGATCACCGCGTGATCGGTGAGCAGCGAGTCCAATTGGCCCTGGGCGGTGCGCACCTGCGACTTCAACAGGTCGCTCTTCGACACCGAGCCCACCTCGAACAGCGCCCGCACCCTGCGCTCGTCATTCTTGGCGAGGCTCAGCGCCTGGCTCGACACGCGCGCAAGGTGCATGGCCTTGACCGCGGAATAGAAGCGCCGCTTGGTCTCGAGCCTGACGTCGGCACGCGTGGCCCGCGCGCCCAAGTTCGCGGCCTTCATGCCCGCGCGCGCCGAGCTCAGCCCGGCGATAGCGGAAGGGTCGAACACCGACCATTGCCCGTTCAACCCGAACGAGCCGCTGTAGCGCTCCGAGTCGAAACTGGAGGACGGAAACGTGACCGAGCCGAACGCTTGGGTACCGCTGGCCTCGCGCGTGAACGAACCGTCGCGCGTGTAGTCGGCGCCCACGCCGGGCAGGACGCGGCTGTAGGCACTCCACAGCCCGCTGCGGGCCGAGAGCACCGTGGCCTCGGACTGGACGATCGAGCCGCTCCTCTGGAGCGCGATCTTCACGGCTTCGTCGGCAGTGAGGGGTGCGGCGTGGGCGAGGACGGGGCCTACCAGGACCGCGAGCAGCGAGAGCGCGACGGAACGCATCGGCAAGGGTTCTCCTTGGGGGCCTGCGGCCATGGGACGACCCCACGGGCAGGAAGGGTTACGCGGGATGGAGGTACGGGGTTGCCGCCCGGCGTCACGCGCCGGGGTTGAAGAACGCGTTGACCGCGGCGAGGAACACCCCGAACGCGAGGTAGAGCGCGACCAGCACCCAGGCCACGCTCCGGCGTGGGGCCCCGGTGAGCGCGGCGGCGCCGAGCACGGCGACCACGGTCCACCAGGCCTCGAAGGGTCCGATGAAGTCCAGGAATGTGGCGAGGCCGAGTTGCAGCTTGCTGGGAGCGTCCGCCTCGGGCACGAGCACGCCGAGCCCCAGGTGCACTCCCTCGAACGTCTCCCGCTGCCAGGCGATGCCGAAGAACAGCAGGAGCTCGGGGAGTTTAACGAGGCCCGACCAACACACGACGTCGAGCGCCTGGCGGAACCGGAAGCGCGTTCCGAGCACGAAACCCGCCCCGAACCACACCACCAGCGCCTGGAGCAGGACCAGGATGGGCCACACCACGCCCTGTTGCGCCAACACGATCCAGCGCGCCGCCGGGTTCTCCGTGAAGAAGCGGCTCATCTGCGCTTCCTGCTCCGCCTCCATCCGCCCGTTGGCGACCGCCGTGGACCACTGCTCGAGCATCATGGGTACCGTCACGCGGTCGTACGCGACGCCCTGGAGCAGCAGCCAGACCGCGAGGCTCACCAACATCGGGAACCACCACTGTCCGCGGTCCTTCAAGTCGGCCCACGCGGTGGCCGGGCGCGTGAAGATACGTACCGTGCGCTCGAACGGGGACAAGCGGGGCGAGTCGAGGGCTTCGGGGCCGGCGGGTGCGGCGACGGACATGGCGGGCTCCACGGAGGGGGCGGACGACCGAGCAGGCCAAGTTAGGCGCGCGTCGGGTGCCGGTCAAACCCCGGCCAGACGGACGCGGACAGGGCTCGACGGGCGCGGCGTGGCCCTGCTGCCGGCCCGAGAAAGCGCCGCGGGCGCACCGGCGAAGGCCGGAGCGCCCGTGGCGGAATCCTGCAGCACTCAGCGCTAGTTCAAGCTGAATTTGACCGGAACGCCCACCCACACCGCGACCGGTTTGTTGTTCGACAGCGCCGGCTTGAACACCCACTGCCGGACGGCAGCCTTCGCGGCCTCGTCGAGCATGGGAATGCTCTTGACCACGCGCACATCCCTGACCCTGCCATCCTTGCCGACCAACGCCTGCACCTGGACGATGCCGTCCACTCCGGCATCGCGGGCCAGGTCCGGATAAGTCGGCGTGACCCTCTTGACGGGCTCAGGCAACTCCTCGACGTAGACGTACTCGCCAAACGCCGGCATCTCGTCAGATGGAGCGACCACGATCTGCTGGCCTTCCCCCGCTTCCGCCATGCCGGGCGTGGAGGTGGCGATCTCCTCCTGCGACATGATGGTCTGCTCCTCCGGAGCCTGAGCGTCCGGTACGGGGACCGGGATGGCGGCGGCGGGTGGAGCCGCAGCGGGTGTGACCTGGACCTGGGGCGGCGGAGTGTCCTGCGTGAGCGGCGGCGGCGCGGCCAGATCGCTCACCTGCATCTGCACCACCGGGATCGAGTCCCGCTGCTGGGCGATGATCAAGTTGACCGCGAACATGAGCACGAACACGCCGATGATCGAGCCGATCCCCGCCATGGTGGCGCGGAACATGTACCGCTTCGCCATCTCCATGAGTTCGGGGGCCCCGTAGGGCATGAACTCGTAGAGACTGATGCGTTCGTCGTCCGCGGGGCTCACAGGGCCTCCACTTCTTTCTTCTCGGCGTCCTCGAGAGGATTGATCGAGAAGCGACTCAACTTGGCCGAATGAAGTTCGTCCAGTGCGTTCACCATGTTCTCGAACTCCGCTTCGCGGTCCACCTTCACGACCACGATGAGTTCGTTCTGCCCGGCGAAGGGCGCGAGCACGGACTTCAGTTCGCCGGCCGAGGAGCGGTTGAACGGCGTGTCGCCTCGCTTCCAGTACAGTCGCCCGTCGGCGAGCATGCGAATCGTGAGCGTCTTGGAGACGGCCACGTCCACCTTGGCGTCCTTGGGAGGCAGGTTGATCTCCAGGGCCTTCGGCGTGCGGAACACCGTCGTGACCATGAAGAAGATGAGCAGCAGGAAGGCCACGTCCACCATGGGCGTCATGTCGATGCGCACGCCCACGCGACGCTTGGTGCGCCGCAGGCTGAGGCCCTTCTTCTTACCGCCGCGTCTTTCGGGGGTGTCTACCGCACCCATGTCTCACCACCGTCCTTCTATGGGGTTGTGCTGCCGGTCAAGGAGCCGGCGCCCTGCTTGAGGTTGGTCTGGACGTTGAAGCGTGGGGCGTTCGCAAACTGCATTCCCGCGACCATGTCCGCGATGATGCCGTACTTCGCCCCCTTGTCCATCTTCACGATCAAGCGCGCCGCCGGGTTGGCCGCGCGCGCCCGTTGCAGCGCCGGCCCCAGGTCCGTCGGCAACGCGGCCGGGTTCAACTCCAGTGTGATTTCCTCGATGCCTTCCGGACCCCGCTGCTTGTACACGACCTTCACCGTGGGCGTCTTCGTGACGGCGATGGTGATGATGTCGGACTCGGGTGACTTGGCCTCCGAGTTGGACTTGGGCAAGTCGATCTTGTCCTTCTCGGGAGGCTGGAACTGCGTGGTGGTCATGAAGAAGATCAGCAGCAGGAACGCCACGTCGACCATGGGCGTCATGTCCATGCTGATCCCGATGCGCCGTTTCTTCTTGAGCATGACAGGTTCCCGAAGCCCTTACTTCTGATCCGAGGCGGACGCCGCGAGGAGCTGGAGCACCTCGTACGAAGCCTCGTCCATCATGTAGTTGAAGTTGTCCACACGCGTCACGAACACGTTGTACATGACGATGCCGATGATGGCCACGAACAGGCCGCCGGCCGTGTTGATGAGCGCCTCGGAGATACCCACGGCGAGCTTGGAGGCGTCCACGGCGCCCGAGGTGCCGAGGGCGGCGAAGCTGCGGATCATGCCCATGACGGTTCCGAGCAGCCCGATCATCGTGCTGATCGACGCGATGGTCGAGAGTGCGATGAGGTTGCGCTCGAGCAGCGGCGTCTCGAGGCCACTGGCCTCCTGGATGGCGGCCTGCGTCTCGGCCACGATCTTATCCTTGGGTGCGTGCTCCTTGCGCAACGCGGCGTAACGCTCGAGCCCCGCGCGCATCACGTTCGCCGCCGACCCGCGCTGCTGGCCGCACAGCTGGATGGCGCCGTCCACGTCGCCCGTATGCAGCCGCTTGCGCACGTTGTTCAGGAAGTCCGGAAGCGAGCCGCGCCCCTGCGCCTTCTTGAGGCTGAGCATACGCTCCACGACGAACGCTATCTGCAAGATCAGCAGCAGGATCAGAGCCGGCACGAGGAAGCCGGCGTCCTTCATCTGGTGACCGTACTCCTCACCGATCAGTTCCGGCATGAACCACCAGAGCGTCACGGACACCACGAGCGCAGCGGTGAAGCCCAGCGGTACGAGGAAGCGATTCATGGGTTTCCATTCCTCCGAAGCCGCGCCGTCGAGGCGCCGCGCGGTGTGATCTGGCGTCGGGTCCGCGACCCGCTACCTTTCAGCGGACCGCGACTGGTGCGATCCCGTGACGTGAACTTCTACCCGGACTCCACCGGCACGATCCGCCGGGTACTGCCGATCACTCGGGCACGAATGCGGCGATCGCCTGCTCCTCCGTGTCGTGATGGTCGAACACCATGCTGAGCTTGGTCATGGTGAACAGGTCCTTGAGCCGCTTGCCGAGCGCGCACAACTTGATCTCGCCCCCGCGCCCCTTGTAGTTCGCGTAGGCGCGCATGAGCACGCCGATGGCCACCGAAGTGAGCGCGTCGCACTCGCCGAAGTTCACGACCATCATGCGGTTCCCGGCGGCGGCCTCCGCCATGAGGGCCTTCTCGAGCTCGTCGGTCTCCTGGTCGCCGTAGAACCGACCCTTCAATGCGAGAATCACGATCGAGCGGACTTCGCGCCTCTTCACGGCCATGACTGCCCTCCGCGGTGCTAGACCGATTCCCGCTCGACGAAGCTGGCGATCGCCTGCTCTTCGGTCGGGTACACGTCGAAGACCAATGACAGCTTGGTGATGACGAAGATATTCTCGATACGTTTGTCCACCGCCGCCAGCTTCATCTGCCCGCCGCGCCGGGTGTAGCTCGAGTGCGCCGAGATGAGCACGCCGAGCGCGGTCGAGTTCAGGTGCTGCGTCTCGCTCAGGTTGATCACGAGGTTCTTGTTGCTCTCCTCGGCGAGGCGCTTGATGGCGCGTTCCAGTTCCTCGGTCTCCTCGCCGCCCGTGAGATAGCCCTTGGGCGTGAGGATGTGGATCGACCCCACCTGCCGGCTCTTCATCGTGGACATCCGCATCCTCCTGGCCCGCGACGCGCGGTCTCGCGCGGCGCCGGGGCGGCCTCTAGAGCCCGAGTGTCTTCAAGCCCTTCGTCGCGTTGGGTTCCCCGGGTTGGACCTCGAGCACCTTGCGGTAGTACGAGCCCGCCTTCTCCCGATTTCCGGAGTTCTGGTACGCCTGACCCAGCCAGACCAAGGACTGCACATTCTGCGTATCGATGGCGATCGCCTTCTCGAGCATCTCGATCGCGGTCTTCCAATCCTTCTTGAGCAGACCCGTGCGATAGCCCAGCTGTTGATAGGCCACCGCAGCGTTCTTGCTCGTCGTATCCACCGCCACCGTCGCGCGGAACTCCTCGAGCCCCGCTTCGACGGAATCCGCCTGGGTCAGCGTGACGGCTAACCAGAAGTGACGGTCCCCCTTGGTCGGAGCCAGGGTGACCGCCTGACGGAGGGCCGTGAGGGCCTCCGGAAGTTGCTTCATCTCCTTGTGGGACAAGCCCAAGTAGTAGTAAGCCTCGTCGCTGCCGGGGTCAAGGGCGATTCGGCGCCCCAGCGTGCCGACCGCGGACGGGTAGTCCTTGAGCCGGTACTGCATCTTGGCCATCTCCAGCATCGCGAAGCGGCCGTCGCTGGAGGTGGAGTCTTTCGCGACCAGCGCGCGGTACACCGAGTCTGCTTGCGTCGGGTTGCCCATGAACGCGTGCACTTGCGCCAGCTTGAGCAGGTCGGAATTGTTGGGCTCGCCCTTCTGGATCACGGCCAGCGCGTTGGGCCAGTCCTTGCGGTCGACCAGGGCGCGGAACATCACCGTGTACATGTCCTTGCTCTTGTCACCGAGTTCCTGCGCCTTCTGCAGCGCGGCGACCGCCTCGTCCTTGAGCCTCAGGAAGTAGTAATCGCGTCCGAGCAGCGACCAGCCCTTGGGGTCGTTCGGCATGAGCTGCGTGTACTTCTCGAGGTGCGGCCGTGCCTCGGCGTAGTACGAGGCTTTCGCCTGCCCCGCGCGGTAGAAGATGTCGCCCAGCGCAAGCTGCGCGCCCGCATACTCCGGATTGCGGTCGGCCACCCACTGGTACTGCTGGATCGCGTCGTCGTAGCGCGTGTCGAACGCAAGCGCGCGGCCGAGCGCGAAGCGCAGGTCGATGTCGACCGAGTCGAGTGCGACGGCCTTCTCGTACTCCGGGATCGCGAGCGAGCCGATGCCGCGGCGCAGGTAGAAGTCGCCCAGCGCGCGATTCGTGATTGGATCTTCGGGCGCCCCTTCCCGTGCCTGCGTGAAGTAGATGCCGGCGTCGCGCAGTGAATCGCGCGTCATCTCCACGAAGCCGAGCGCCACGAGGAAGCGCGGCCGCCACTTGCTGCCCCAGTTGAGCCCGGGGTTCAATGCCGACACCGCCTCCTCGAACCGCCGCAGCTGCGTGAGGCAGTCTCCGAGTGCCAACTGCGCGTCGGGGAACTTGCGGTCGAGCTGCACGGCGCGCTCGAAGTGCGGCAGTGCGCCGGTGCAGTCCTCGTTGCGGCGCGCCACCTCGCCCACGCCCCAGTGCGCGAGCGCCAGGTTGCCGTCCATGCGCTGCGCCAGCTGGAACGCCTCGAGAGCCTTCTCGTAGTTGCGACGGCGAAGCCACACCTGCCCCACGCCGGCGCGTCCCTCGGCGTAGCCCTGCGAGGACGCCTTCTCGAACAGCCGCAGGGCGTCGTCGTAGTGGCCCGCCGCCAGCGCGGCACGACCGTCCTTGAGTTCGTCGGCGCGTGCGGCCGACACGGACATCGTGACCGCGAAGGCCGCCAGGACCGCGCAAGAGGCGGCCCGCACGAGATAGCGAAGGAAGGTGGTCATAGGCTTGGAGCTCATGTCTCCTCTCAGTGGGATCCCAGCATCGGGGAGCGACGAACGAAGCGCAAAGGAACCGAGGTGGGCACGCGGCCGCTGGCGAGGACCAGCTCCTGCCCGGGCTGACTGGCCACGAACGTGACGAACCCCCCCGCGAGCCGGGGACGGCGCGTGCGCAGGTAAAGATGGACGGGGTGCGTGAGGGGGTAGCGGCCCTCGTGCACGGCCTGCATGTCGGGTTCCACGTACGGCAGCCCTGCGAGTGCAGAAAGCTGCAGCGCCCGCACGCCAGGCGACGACGCCAGCGACAGCGGCACCACGCCGATCGCGCCGGGCGTGCGCGCCACGCGCGCGGCCACGGCGGAATCGGAGACTTCCATGAGCGAAGCGGCGCGCAGCGGCAGGCCGTTCATCACGCGCTGGACGAACGCGCGCGCGCGGTCGGCATAGAGCGGCGGCAACACCGGAACGATGCGCTCGCTCCGGCCACCCAGCGCCGACCAGTCGCGGATCTCCGCCAGCCAGATGCGCTGCAGCTCGTCGAGCGTCACGTTCAGCACGGGATTATCGCTCGCCACCACGACGCACAGCGCGTCCTGGGCGATGCGATGCCCTTCCACTTCGATTCCCGCCTTGCGGGCCATGTCCCGTTCCTCCTGTTCCAGCTCCCGCCCCAGCACCACCACGTCGGCGCGGCCGGCGAGCAGCGGGCTCACCACCTGGCTCGACGGCTGGGCCTCGGCGAGCTCCAGCGACGCCCGCGGGTAGGCGGCCTGGAACGCCGCCACTTCCTGCGCGACGAGCGGATGGAGGTCCGCCGAGGTGACGATCGAGATACGCCCGGTCGTCTCGGTGTCTTCCATCGGGAGAGACGCCTCGCGGCGGGCACAGGCGCCAAGCAGTGCGAGGGCGGCGTACGACACACCCACACTCAGGGTCTGCACCAGCCGAGTACGGCCGGGACCCCGGAAAACGAAGTGGCGTAAGTGTATGGAGGCGAGTCGGAGCATGTCAATCGGGGGCCGGTCCTCCGTCGCGCGCGTGGACGAACGGTGTGCCCATGGTGGGGCATTCGGAAGCGACGGACACTAGGAACCTGTGTGCGACGTGTCAAGATTCGGCAACGATGTGGCGGGGCGGACCGCGCCGCGCGGGTACGGCCGGCGCTAGGGCGTCAGCCGGTAGAGCATACGGGCGAACGCCGCGCTCTCGCGCACGTGGTCCAGCCCCGCGATCCACGCAAGGGTGCGCTCCACGCCGATGCCGAAGCCGGAATGCGGCACCGATCCGAACCGGCGCAGGTCCTTGTACCACTCGAACGCCGACTGCGGCAGCCCGTGCTCGTCGATGCGCCGGGTGAGCAGGTCCAGGCTGGACATGCGCTGTCCGCCGCCGACGATCTCGCCGTAGCCCTCGGGTGCCAAGCAGTCGCAGGACAGCGATAGCCGCGCGTCCGCGGGGTCCGGCTCCATGTAGAAGGCCTTCACCGCCGCCGGGTAGTTCGTGACGAAGATCGGAGTTTCGTAGCGGTTCGAGAGCAGTGTCTCGTCCGGCGCGCCGAAGTCGCTGCCCCACTCGAACGGCATCCCCGCCTCGTGCAACATGCGCACGGCGTCATTGTAGTGAATGCGCGGGAACGGTCCGCTCACGCGCTCGAGTTTCGAGGTGTCGCGTTCCACCCGCTTCAAGTCCTCCGCGCAGCGGTCGAGCACGCGGGCGACCGTGGCCACGAGTAGTCGCTCCTCGAGTTCCATGACGTCTTCGAGTGTGGCCCACGCCCACTCCGGCTCCATCATCCAGAACTCGATCAGGTGCCGCCGCGTCTTGCTCTTCTCCGCGCGGAACGCCGGTCCGAAGCAGTACACTCGGCCGAGCGCCATGGCGGCCGCCTCCATGTAGAGCTGGCCGCTCTGGGACAGGTAGGCCTTGTCGTCGAAGTACTGGGTCTCGAACAGCGTCGTGGTGCCTTCGCACGCGTTCGGCGTGAAGATGGGGGCATCCACGAGCACGAAGCCCTCGGTGTCCATGAACTCGCGAAACGTCGCGATGATCTGGGCGCGGATGCGCAGGATCGCCTGCTGCCTCGGCGAGCGCAGCCACAGGTGGCGATGGTCCATGAGGAAGTCCACGCCATGTTCCTTGGGCGTGATCGGGTAGTCCGGCGCGAGCGACACCACTTCCAGCGAAGTGATCCCCACCTCGACGCCGCCCGCCTGTCGCGCATCGGCTTTGACGATGCCGCGCACGATGACGGCGGCCTCCTGCGTGAGCGTACCGCTCGCCTCCCACTGCTCGGCCGACAGGTCGCGCACACCCGCCACGCACTGCACCTCGCCGCTGCCGTCGCGCAGCACCAGGAACTGCACCTTGCCGCTGGAACGGCGGTGCGAAACCCAACCGCGGATCTCGACCACGGAGCCCACGTGCGCTGCGGCGTCCCGGATGCGGATCCAGGGCGATGTTCCGGTCACGGCCTCGGACATGGGGACTCCCGGCGGCACGAATGGCCGCCCGATCGGACGCCCCCGTCCCGGACCAGCGGAGGGAGCAGGTCGGTGCCCGGGCGGGCCCGCCTGGGACCCGGAAAACGGGCGGAGATGACTCTCAAGCAGCGGTGAATCACCGCCGATACCGCACAGGAACGCCCGGGACGGTACGGAGCGAAGCCTCGGAGTGTCAAGGGAATGCACGGGATGAACCGAGCAGGGACGATCGCGGGGCACTTCACCGGGACGCCTAGGCGGGCGCTCCGCGTGTCCGCGCGCTTCGTCGTCTCCACGCTGCTGCTGGCGACCCTCGCGACGCGGGCGTTCGCACAGGACGAGCCGGCTGTTGCCGCCCCACCCGCGGCCTCCGCTCCCTTCGAGGCCGAGGAGGCGCCGCCCCCCGTCGCCGCGACCCGAGCACCCGCCGCGCGGGATGAGCGCGACAAGCTGCGCGACGTCGCGGACTGGGTGCAGTGGAAGAATGCCCGGCAGATCGCGTCGCTCCCGGCGGAGGCACGCTTGTTCTATCGGCGCGGCATGCTCGCCCACCAGTCAGGTCAGCGCGTCGAGGCGCTCGCCAACGTGCGCGGCGCGATCGAACTGGATCCGTCCTTCGTCCAGCCCCACCTCACGCTTGCGGGCTGGGCGGTATTCAGTGACCCGGCACAGACGCTGGTGCACTGCGCGGCCGTCGTCGAGCGATTGCGCCACGACTTCAACCTCCAGCTGGACCTGGCCGCCAATGTGCTCACGCTGGGTTTCGAGGCTTTGTTCGCGGGCCTGTTGTGGGCCGGACTGATCATCGTGTTCCTGCGCCGGGACGAGCTCGCGCACGGGTTCCAGGAGCAGCTCGCCGACTACATCACGCGAACGACCGCGCGGTTGTGGATCCCGCTGCTGCTCGCGCTGCCGTTCATGGCCGGGATCGGGCTCACGCTGCCGGTGCTGCTCCTGCTAGGCTTCCTGTGGCCCCAGCTCCGTGTGCGCGAGCGCACGCTGTACGTGATGCTCGCCGCCGCGGCCCTGCTGGCACCGCTCACGCTCACCACGCTCGACCGATTCGCGCTCGCGCTGCGCGCCGACGGCCGCCCATTCTACGAGCTGCCCTCGCTCGAGCACGCGCCCTGGGAAGGCGGGCGCCAGGCTCGGCTCGAGGATCGGGCTCGGCGTGACCCGGACAGCGGCTTCGCGCAGTTCGCGCTGGGCTGGTACTCGCGTCGCGACGGCCGACTCGCGGAGGCCGAACGCGCCTACGAGGCGGCGCTGCGGAACTGGCCGGAACACTCGGCGGTGCTCACCGATCTCGGCAACGTCGTGGCGATGCGCGGGCACGCCGATCGCGCGCTCGAGCTCTACCGACGGGCCGCCGGGAGCGACCCACACAACGCCGCCGCACACTTCAACGCCTCGCAGCTCCTGACGCGACGATTCGAGTACGCCACCGCGCAGGCGGAACTGCGGCAGGCTTCCGCCATCGACTTCGACTTGGTGAAGCATTTCCAGGCCCAGGCGGGTGCCAGCGGCATGCTGCCGCTCGTGGATGTGTGGCCGGGCCCGCGCACGTTCTGGACGGCGCTCGGGGCCGCCGCTCCACCGCGAGGCTCCCAGCCGCTGCCGCTGTCGCTGCGCGGCCGGATCGAGACCTCGGGCTGGTCGTTCAGCGTCGCGACGCTCTTGACCGTGCTCGCGGGCGTGATGGCCGGCCGCTGGCAGCACCGGCAGCTGCCCCTGCGCTTCTGCAGCAACTGCGGCGTCGTCGTGTGCCGACGCTGCGCCAAGCGGCGCCGTGAGGCCGCGCTCTGCCAGGAGTGCGACCGGATCGGCGCCGGCGCCGAGACGCAGGAGTTCTCACGCGTGCTGTTGCTGCAGCATCGCGCCCGCCGCCGCGACGGGGCGCGCTACCTCGGTACCGCGCTCGCGGCACTCGTCCCCGGATTCGGGCTGCTCTCCCACCATCGCGTGTTCGGCCCCACGCTGCTGCTGGCCTGCGCCTGGCTGCTCGGGCACTTCGCGCTCGGACATGCGCTGCCGTTCTCGGTGTCCGCCCGCCTCACGCTCCCGGGCGGTGAGGTTCCGGGAGTGATGCTGTGGGCGGGGATCTTGTTCATTTACGCCTGGTCGCTGCTCGGCTACCTCACGCTCACGTCGGCCGAACGCCGACGCGAGTCGCAGAACCAGGCCGTCTCGCGCGGCCGCCTCACCCAGGCCACGCGGCGCGAGCCGTCGGTGGCGGCGTAGGGGACGACATGGCCCTCCAGGGTAACCTCCGCGACTTCTCGGCCATGGAGATCCTGCAGCTCGTGGGATCCCAGAAAAAGTCCGGCTGCCTGATCATGGAGTGGAACACCGAGCGGTTCGTCGTGTGGGTGATCGACGGCCGCATCGTGTCCACGCGCCAGCCCGGCCTCGCCAAGGACGATCCGCTCGCGGCGTTCCTCAGGCAGGTGAACCGGCTCTCGAACGAACAGTTCCGCGGCCTGCTCACCATCCAGAAGGAGTCCGGGCGCGACCTCGAGGACCTGCTCGTCAACGGCCGCTACGTCGAAGCCGAGGACCTCGCCCCGCTCATCGAGCGGCAGATCCTGGACGACTTGATGAAGCTGGTGCGCTGGGAAAACGGCGCCTATCGCTTCGACCCGGTGAAGCGATGGCCCGGCGAGCCGGTCGTCATGCTGAGCATGGAAGGCGTGATGATCGAAGCCGCGCGCCGCGTGGACGAGCAGAAGCGCTTCGTGAGCGTTTTCCGCGACCCGCACCGGCTGCTCGGCGTCCATGACCTGCCCGACCCCGATGAACCGTTGTCGGAGGAGGAGCGCGAGCTGTTCGGGATCGTGGATGGCCAGCACACGGTGGCCGAGGTGGTGGCGGCCGCACCCTTGAGCGAATACGAAGCGTACGAATCGCTGTACCGCATGCTCGAGGCGAACTGGATCGAGTTCACCGGACGGCGCGACCCCGGCCTCTTGGCACCCGTCGTGTCGATCGCCCCGCCCCCGATCGTGGATCGTCGCGGGCCGCTTTGGCTGCGTGAGCTGCTCGTGGCCGCGGCGGTGCTCGGCGCGGTCGCCGTCGTGCGTTGGTCGGCGCCCTACGTCCAAAGCTCGCACGGCGCGGCCCCGGTCGCCGCCTCGGACATGTATGCCGCGGCCCACCTGCGCGACCTGCGCCAGGCTCTGGACCTGTTCCAGCGCGAGCGGGGTGAACTGCCCCGACGGCTGGACGACCTGGTCGAAGACCGCTGGATCGAGAGCAGCCAACTGCGCGTGCCCGGCTATGTCCTCCAGTACAAGCTCGTCGCGAACGGACAGGACTACCACTTGGAGCTGGTCCCCGACCGCTGACGAATCGACCGGGGGCGTGCAGCACCCGGTCTCTGCATCAGCCCGATCGTGCGAGGAACCAGCGCACGGCTGCCGCCAGGTCCGGGCATACGAGATCGGCCGGAACTCCGTCCGGTGCCGCGAGGGTCGACTCCGCAGCGCCATGCCCGCTCAGCACGAGCACCCCCGCCGCGCTCGCCGCATGGCCCGCCGCGACGTCGATCCACTTGTCGCCCACCATCACCGAGCCCGGGAGCCAGAGCCGTAGGTCCTCGGCCGCCTCGCGCAACAGACGCGTCCCTGGCTTCCTGCAGTCACAGCCCGCGTCCGGCGCGTGTGGGCAGTGGCGCACGGCGTCCAGTTCCACGCCCTCGGCACGCAGCAGTGCCCGCAGCCGCGCCATCACCTCGTGCACGCGCCGCTCGGGGAAGAGCCCGCGCCCCACGCCGGCCTGATTGGAGACCACCACCACCGGGTGACCCTGCGCGCGCGCGGTGCGGAGCGCCGCGGCCACGCCCGGCAGGAGCGCGACGCCGTCCGGCTGCGAGAGATGGTTGCGTTCCTCGATGATCGTGCCGTCGCGGTCCACGAACAGCGCCGTGCGTGCCGGGCCGGCCATGCGGCGCGCGAGCGCGCGCTCGCAGGTGCGTTCGAGCAGCGTCGTGTCCGGGTGGGTGACGGCCTCGCCGCCCTCCGAGACTGCGGGCCAGAGCGACAGCCGCTCGCGCTCGCCCTCGGACACCTGCGCCAGGAACGCGGGCGCTTGCTCCTCGGGGATCACGCCGAAGCCGCCGAGCACGGACCAGCCCCAGCGTTCGATCACTCCCCAACGGCGATGCGCTTGGGCCTCGAGGCCCAGCACCAGCGCGCGCGCGTGCGCGAGCGCCGCGAGCGCCAGCGGTCCCCGCGCGCACGCGCCCCCCACGACCACGTCGGCCTCGCGCCGGACGAGGCCCGAACCACCGGGTTCGCCGAGCGCGGCCAGCGCGGAGCCCGGCGCCGCCTTCCCGGCGCGCAGCAACAGGTGTCCGCGTTCGCCGAGGCCTCGCACCGCCCGCTCCAGCCGGCTGCCCGATGGCACGGTCGGCAGGTGCACCGCGATCCTCACGCAGCCTCCGCGAGAAGCGCGTCCGACTGCTGCAGCACCCACGCCACGCTCACCGCGTCGAGACAGCGCGTGCCGATCATACAATGGCGGCGCCAGCAGGGAGAGCACACCGGTGCGCGGTGCAGCACGCGCACGTGCAACCCGCGCGCCGCGGTCCAACCGCTGGCCGCCGAGCCATAGATCTGCAGCGTGCGCGTACCCGTGGCCGCGGCAACGTGCGCCAGGCCGGAGTCGTTGCACAGCGCCAGACGCGCGCCGGCTGCGACCGCGATCAGCGCAGACAGGGTCGTGCGACCCGCGAGTGAGACCGCCGCCGGTCCGATCTCCGTGGCGACGCCCGCGCACGAGTCCACCTCCGCGGCGGTGCCGCACACGACCACACGCAGCCCGCGCTCGACGAGCCCGCGTCCCGCGGCAGCGAAGCGTCCCGCGAACCACTCCCGTGCGGGGCCGTACGCCGAGCGCGGCCCGAGGATGGCATAGGGTTCGCTCGCCGCCACGCCAGCGGCGCGTAACGCCGCCGCCGCCGCCTGCACACCCTCGGCGTCGGGCGAGAGTCGCGGCACCGCCACTTCACGCACGCCGAACGGAGCGGCGAGGTCCAGGAACTCGTCACTCAAATGGCGCTCGCCGCGCGGTGATCGGCGCAGGGCGTGCGAGAGCAGGACGCCTCGGCCCTCACTCGCATACCCCGCACGCACGGCGGCGCCGGAGCGCCACACCAACCACGCGCTCGAGAACGACGCCGGCAGCGCGAACGCCAGGTCCGGGGACCACGCGCGCACCTGTGCCGTCGTCCGCCGTCGCGCATGGCCCGCTCGCGGCCAAGGCACCAAGGCGTGCGCCACACTCTCGACGGCGAGCGTTGCGAGCAGCGGCTCGGGGGCCACGGCCATCAGGCGCGCGCCAGGCCACGCCGCGCGCAAGGCATGCAGCAGCGGCCGCGCCATCAGCACGTCGCCGAGCCAGTTGGGCAACCGCACCAGCACCCGCTCGGGCGCCACGAGGAGGCTCGTCAGTACGAGCGCGCGAACAGCGCGACGCGATGGCCCGGGCGCTCGAGCGAGGCGAAGCCCGAATGATCGGAGGGAACGCACCGAAGCGTCGCCCCCGTCTGCTCCTTCACCTCGGCCTCGAACTCCGCGGAACCGTCCCAGGGCACGGCCACGAAGCCGCGCCGGTCCGCGGCGAAGTGCGCGATCACGTCGGCCTTGCTCGCCGCCAGCACGGTGTTCGCGGTGCGGAACTCCTCGGCTTGGCGGAACAGCGACGTCTGGATGTCAGCGAGCAACGCCGGCAGGCGCTCCGCGAGCGAGGCGAGCGGGATGGGCTCCTTGGCGCGGCTGTCGCGCCGCACGCTCATCACCGCCTGGTTCGCCACGTCCTTCGGGCCCACCTCGAGTCGCACCGGCACGCCGCGCATCTCGTACTCGTTGTACTTCCAGCCAGGGGAGTACTGGTCGCGATCGTCAACGTGCAGGCGCACGCGATCGCCGAGCGCCTCGCGCACACGGTCCACGAACGCGCGCACGGCGACGCGGTCTTCCGCTTTGCGCCAGATCGGCACGATCACCGCCTGGACCGGAGCGACGTTCGGCGGCAGCCGCAAGCCCTGATCGTCGCCATGCACCATGACCAGTGCGCCGATCAGGCGTGTGGAAACGCCCCACGAGGTCTGCCACACGTGCTGGCGCTTGCCCTGCTCGTCCTGGTAGGTGATGTCGAAGACTTTGGCGAAGTGCTGGCCGAGATGATGCGAGGTGCCTGCCTGAAGCGCCTTGCCGTCCTTCATGAGCGCTTCGACGGTGTAGGTCTCATGCGCGCCGGCGAAGCGTTCGGAGTCGCTCTTCTGGCCGACGTACACGGGAATCGCGAGCTCGGTCTCGACGAACTCGCGGTAGACCTCGAGCATGCGCAGCACCTCCTCGCGCGCCTCCGGTTCGGTGGCGTGTGCGGTGTGCCCCTCCTGCCACAGGAACTCGGCGGTGCGCAGGAACAGCCGCGTGACCTTCTCCCAGCGCATGACGTTGCACCACTGGTTCAACAGCACCGGCAGGTCGCGGTAGCTCTCGATCCAGCGTGCGTACATGTGGCAGATGATGGCCTCGCTGGTCGGCCGGATGGCGAAACGTTCCTCGAGCTTCTCGCGACCGCCCTCGGTGACCCAGGCGCACTCGGGCGCGAAGCCCTCGACGTGGTCGGCCTCGAGCTGGAGCAGCGACTCCGGGATCAGCAGCGGGAAGTAGGCGTTCTGGTGCCCAGTGGCCTTGATCCGCCGATCGAGCCGCTGCTGCATGTTTTCCCACAGTCCGTAGCCATAGGGCCGAATGACCATGGAGCCGCGCACGGGCGTGTAGTCAGCCAGCTGCGCCTTGCGCACGACCTCGTTGTACCAGCGCGAGAAGTCGTCCGACTGGTCGGTCAGGTCTTCGACGAACTGCTTCTTCGACTCCGTCTCGCTCACGCGATCGCTCCGTTTGCTGCCGTTGATCGGGCGGTGGGTAGATCTGCTCAAACTCGATTGGGCGGGCAGTCTAGAGGAGAATCGGTGACCGTGCATGGGCGCCGGCGAAGCCCTCGGACGCTCAGCGGACCACGCTGAATCTCAGGACCGAGCCGTGGGGTTCGGCGAGCACTCGGAGTAGGTAGACGCCGGGCTCGAGGGAGGCGGCGTTCCAGCGAACGACGTGGGCGCCGGTCGTGGCGGGGCCTTCCCACAACCTGGCGCGAACGCGGCCGCGGATGTCGTAGACGACCATGCTCAACCGAGTCGCGCGCGTGAGTTCGACGGTGGTCTCAACGCCGCGCGCGCGCGCATCGGTCCTCTGCGAGACGCGGAAACCGCTGGGCGCGATCCCCGGCGGCCGGTCGGCGAAGGTCACCACCGCGATGTTCTGGCGCGTCAAGCGATTGAGCCCGTCGAACAGCGAAACGGTGAGATCGCAGGACGTGTCGGCGGCGAACGACTGGGCGAGGCCCTCGCCCAGGTAGAGGAGCGGTGCGCCGACCCTCCGCCACTGGCGTTGCCAGATCACGCGCAGCGGGCCCATTCCCACAGCGCGCGCCGTCCACGTGCCCGGCCCGTGCTGGACGATGCGCCGGGGTCCGTCCACGAGCAACTCCGGGGGTCGCACGCCCACCAACCGGGTGGCGGTGACGCGTTCCCCCCAGGGCGATGTCACCTCCAGGACCAGTTCGGAGTCCTCCTCGAAGGCGAGCCGCAACTCGGGCCCCGCCCCTCGATCCTGCCACTCTCCGCACGGCACACCCCGGCACCAGGCGCGCGTTCGCCAGTGATACGTCGCGAGCGCTCCCCCACAACACGGGACGGCGAGAAAATCCCCGGTCTCCCCCGGCGCGAGCGTCGTGGGCCCGGCGATCCCCGCCACCGCAGCTCCGCGGATGCCTCGCGCCGAGAGCACCTGGACAATGGCATCGCGCCGTCGCCCACCATGGTGGTCCTGGTCGGCCTGCAGCAGCGCATTCGCGAACTGCGCCCAGGTGGGGACGCTGGGCAGGTAGGTGAGCGATTCCAGGACGAGCGAGTCGCACGTGCTCCCGAGATCCAGCCGCAGGTCCCACAGCGCCGCCGAGAGGATCATGCCGTTCGCCCACACCGACGTGGGCGGCGCCCCGCCGAACGACAGCCGATCGTAGTTGCGCGCGTGCCAGGGATCCATCGGCTGGTCCACGCGCGTGGCGCCGAGCGGGAACGGCAGGTAGAGCCACTCGCCGATGCCGGCATCTCCCGTGAGCGCGGCGGCGTAGTAGTCCGCCAGCGCCTCATGCAGTGCGCCCGCCTCGCGCCGGTCGCCGCCCGGGAGCACGCCCGCGCCATAGAGCACCGCATGCGTGAGCTCGTGATAGATGATGTCGTGGCAGCGCGCGGCCTCGAGCGAGAAACCCGCCACCGGACGACCGAAGTAGACGTAGCGTCCGCTGGTGAGCGCAACGCCCGGATCCAGGGGCGCGTTTACGCGCACGATCAGCGATTCCGGCGGCCCCGCGTAGCCGAGCGCCCCGACGAACTCGTGCAGGAAGCGGTCGCAGTGCCAGTACGCGTTCACCTGGTCGAATCCCGGTTGCGAAGGGTCGAAGCGGTAGTCGTCCCCGGGTCCGATCGGCGTGACGGGCGGATAGAGCTGGTCTTCCACGCCGAACCACCGGCTCACGAGTCCGACGCCCGGCAGCAGTCGATCGAGCGGAACCTCGGCGGTGGGTTGGCGCGGGTCGGTCGGGAACACCCGACCCACCGCTCGCGCGCAACCGTCGTCCCGTGCCAGCACCTGGCCGCTCGCCGCGTCGATCCAATCGATCGCGCGGCGCCCGTCGGCAAGCGGCACGCCCACGCGCCAGGCCAGCCGATCCACTCCATCATGCCGACGCACCCATAGCGCCGCGTCGGGCGCTTCGCGCTCGAGCCGCGCACGCCCGCCCGAGGCCGCGCGCGCGACCACGTCCTCGCGGCCGACCGCCGCGAGGGTGGGCGCCGAGATCGCTGAACGGAACCCGGCCGCGACCGACTTGAGCCAGCCGCTCGCCGAGATCACGCAGCGCGCGTCGCCGGCTTCCACCGGGTAGCCGTGCCAGATCTGCCGCAGCAGGATGCGGCGGCCGCCGCCGGGCAACGCCTCGTCGCGTTCCACCACGATGTCGTCCGCACCCGGATCCAGGCCGAACGCGACCGCATGCTCTAGGATCCACGCTCGCACGGACGCACCCCGTTCGCTCGCGGCGCCAGAGAGCAGCAGGTCGAATCCGCGAATCGCCTCGATCGCGCCCGTTCCGGGATGGACCACGAGGCTCGCCGAGCGTGGCAACGTGGAACCCAGGCGCTGGACCGCGAGGCGTTCCGGAAGGCCCGCGTGCACCGATTCGCACACGAGCACCATGCACGCGAGCAACCTGGCGACAGCGGCGAACTCGACGCGACCTCGGCTGAGGCGCATGGCGACTCCTGGGATCCGGTCGGACGAAGCCAGTCTGTCAGCCGCCCGGTGGCCCTGTCCACAACGGATTCACGGCGCGGAGGGATGCTTGGAGCGTTGCTTGCACGCGCTCGAACACCTCGTCACCCGGGATCGTGGTGAGGCAGCGCAGGTGGCCGAGCGGGCAGCGCTCGCGACCGTGGACCGTGCAGGGCTGGCAGGCCAGGTCCCGACAGATCACGGCGTGCCCCTCGCCCACGGGTGCGAAGCCCAGCACGGGCGACGTGCTGCCGAAGATCGCCACCACGGGACGTCCGCGTGCGGCCGCGAGGTGCATGAGCCCAGAGTCGTGCGTCACCGCGAGCGCGCACTCGCCCAGCACGGCCGCCGCGCGCGCGAGGTTCTCGCAGCTCCACGACGCGTGGTTCGCCGCCTTGATGCGCGCGGCGAGCCGGGGCAGCGCGCGGCGCTCGGCCGGCGTGGAGAGCACTAGCCGAGCCACGCCCGCGCGCTCCAGGCGCTCGTCCAGCTCCACCCAGCGTTCCTCGGGCCAGCACTTGGTCGCGTGCCGCGCTCCGGGACACAGCGTCACACGTGGCCACGCTCCGCCGAGCACCTCCCAGCGCTCGCGCGCCCACGCCTCGGCCGCCGGCTCCACGTGCACTCGAGGCGCGCCCTCGACGACGATCCCGAGCGGGGCCACCGCCGCCGCGTAACGTGCGGTGGCGTGCGGCAGCGGCGCGGGCCGGCTCCAGCGCGCTCGCACCCAGCGCTCGCGTTGTAGCCGGTGCAAGCGCACTCGCAGCACGGGGGCGCGCTGCCGAAACGTGAGCAGGCGCGTGCGGGCGTTGCCGTGCAGGTCCACGATCAGGTCGCAGTCCTCGAGCTCGGCGCTCATCGAGACCAGGTCCTCGAGGCGGCGCGCGTCGCGGTCCAGGGCGCGCACGTGACCTACCGCCGGATCGGCGCGAACGAGATCGGCGTACTCCTCCTTCACCCAGTAGTGGACTTCGGCCCCGGGCCATGTGCGCGCCAACGCGTGCACCACCGGAAGCGTGAGCACCACGTCCCCGAGCGAAGACAATCGCAGCACCGCGATCCGCCGGAAGCCTCCCGCGGGAACGGTCGGCGCGTTCCGACTCGGCCCGCTCATGCGTCGCGGAACTGTAGCGAGTGCAACCGGCGATACGGGCCCTCGGCCGCCAGCAGTTCCTCGTGCCGTCCCTGTTGCACGATCCGCCCGCCCTCGAACACGAGGATGTGGTGGGCGTGCTGCACCGTGGACAGCCGGTGCGCGATCACCAGCACGGTGCGATCGCGCATGAGCCCTTCCAGCGCGTCCTGCACCAGCCGTTCGCTCTCGGTGTCCAGCGCCGATGTGGCCTCGTCAAGCAGCAGGATGCGTGGGTTCCGCAACAGCGCGCGCGCGATGGCCAGACGCTGGCGCTCGCCGCCCGAGAGCCGCACGCCTCGATCGCCGATGACGGTGTCGTAGCCGTGCGGCATGCGCGACACGAAATCGTGGGCGTGCGCGGCACGCGCCGCCTGTTCCACCTGTGCGGGGTCGGGGTGCTCCACACCATAGGCGATGTTCGCGCGCACGCTGTCGTGGAACAGGATGGTCTCCTGTGACACCACGCCCATCTGGCCGCGCAGCGAGGCCAGCGTGGCCGCGCGCAGATCCACACCGTCGAGTGTGATGCGGCCCGAGCTGGGGTCGTGGAATCGCGCGAGCAGGTCGAGCGCAGTGCTCTTGCCCGCGCCGCTCGTGCCGACCAGCGCCACGACCTGGCCGCGGGGCACGCGGAAGTCGATCTCATGCAGCACGGTCACGTTCGGCTGGTAGGCGAACGACACCCGCTCGTAGCGGATCTCGTCGGCGAACGGAGCGAGGGCGCGGGCGCCGGGCCCGTCGACGATGGCCGCGGGCGTGTCGAGAACGCTCCACACCCGGTCCGCCGCGCCGAGGCCCGCCGCGAGCGTGCCGCCCATCTCCGACAGGCTCTTGACCGGGGACAACATGGCGAGCAGCGCCGCCACGAACGTGAACAGCCGCTCGGGCGGCAACGTGCGCGCCTCGAAAACCTCCCGCGCGCCCATCCAGCCGATGGCCACGGCGACCAAGATGATCGCGTACTCCGAAAGTGGCTTCGCGGCCGCCGAGACTCGGCGCAACCGCGTGAATGCGCGGAAGTAGCCGGTGTTGGCCGTCTCGAATCGTCGCTCCTCGAATCGCTCGGCGCCGAACGCGCGCACGATGCGTCCACCCGCGATGTTCTCTTGCAGGATGCCGGTGAGCGAAGCCATGCGCTCCTGGGCGTGGCCCGAACGCTTGCGCATCTTGCGTCCGATGCTCATCAACACCCACGTCGCCGGGGGCAGCACCACGAACGTGAACAAGGCCAGGCGCCACGAGGCAGCGAACAGCCACACCAGGCATCCGGCAAGCGTGAGGCCGTCTTTGAGCAAGTTGGTGATGCCCGCCGCGAGCGAGCCGCGCAACGCCTCCACGTCGTTGGTGAGCCGCGACAGGATCTCGCCCGCGCGCCGGTCGTGGAGCCACGCCAGCGGCAGGGTCTGGAGATGCGCGAATAACCGGCGACGCAGGTCGCGCATGGCGGCCTGCTCCACCGACACGCTCCAGTACGAGGCGGCATAGTCGGCCAGGTTCCGCACCAGGAACAACACGAGGATGACCAGGCACAGGCGCTCGAATGACTGGAACGGTCGATCGGCCGCGAGCCAGCCCGCGAGCGTGTTCTGGAGGTTGCCGAGCCAGGCACCGCCGGCGCCCGCCGCTGCGGCAGCCGGCGGGAGCGGCGAGCCGCTGAACAATACGCTCATGAACGGCTGGATGAGCGCGATCCACAGTGTGGACGTGATCGAGTACACCACCATGCACACGATGGCGAACGCGAGCCGCAGGCGGTACGGCTGCAGCAGCCCGAACAACCGGGCGAGGGCGCTCACGCCGTCAGGAGTGGCCGTGGCGCGAGGCGGGCGGGACGGGCTCGGCGAGAGCGGCGAGCAGGTCGCCGCGGTTGCGGAAGTCGGCGATCGTGTCCTCCGGGCGCGCGCTCAGCTGTCCCGCAGCGACCAGTTCGAACACGATGGCGCCGATGTCCTCGGTGGAGCGAACGCCCCACTCCTGGAACACCATCGGGGCCAAGGCTCCAAACTCCTCGCGCGCGATCCGCACCACGCCCTCGCTCAGTTCGCGCCCGGACAGGTGCCGCCGCTCGGCGTCGGCCAGCCGGTCCGCCGGGAGTGCCCGCACGGTCTCGCCGAGCGCGGCCACCACGAACACGTAGGCCTCGCGGGCAAAGCGGCTGCCCCGCGCGCGCAACTCGTCCACGGCATCCCGGAACAGCGTCTCCTGGCTCATGCGAACCCTCCTCCCAGAGCGGCCGCGACTATAGGCGCCGTCGCGAACCGGGCACAAGCGGGCCCCGGCGCCCCGCGGGCCGCCGCAGCACGACCCGGCGTCGGCCCCACGCAGCCACGCGTACCGGATGGTCGAGGTTGTAGTGGAGCCCGCGGCTCTCGCGGCGGCGCATCGCGGACGCCACGATGAGGCTCCCGACCAGCGCGATGTTGCGGAGTTCCACCAGGTCGGGCGACAGTCGCAGACGCTCGTAGTCGTGCTCGATCTCGTCGGACAGCAGGGTGAGCCGCCGCGCCGCGAATGCCAGCCGCTCGTCGCTGCGCACGATGCCGACCAGGTCCCACATCACCCGGCGCACGGAGTCCCAGTGGTGGTCCGACACCGCGGCCTCGCGCGGTGGCCGCGTGCCCGCCGAGTGCCAGGCCTCGGCCCGCGGCGCCGGCGGCACCGTCGCCAGCCGCGCCAGGACCTGGTCGGCCGTGCGGTGCGCGCTCACCAGCGCCTCGAGCAGCGAGTTGCTGGCCAGCCGGTTCGCGCCGTGCAGACCGGTGCAGGCCGCTTCGCCGATCGCGTGCAGGCCGTCCAAGTCGGTGCGACCCGACAGCGTGGCGCGTACGCCGCCACACATGTAGTGCGCGGCCGGAACCACCGGGATGGGCTCGCGCGTCAGGTCCAGTCCCAGGGTTTGCAGCTTCGCGGCGATATTCGGGAAGCGCGCACGCACGCGGGCGGCGGGAACGTGCGAAAGGTCCAGCCACACGTGCGGCTCGCCGCGCCGCTTCATCTCGCGGTCGATGGCGCGCGCCACCACGTCGCGCGGCGCCAGCTCAGCGAGCGGGTGAGCGCGCGGCATGAAGCGCGTGCCATCCAACGTGCGCAGCACGGCGCCCTCGCCGCGTACGGCCTCGCTGATCAAGAACGTGCGCGCGAGCGGGTGGTAGAGACAGGTGGGATGGAACTGCACGAATTCGAGGCTCTCGACCGACGCGCCGGCGCGATAGGCCATCGCGAGGCCGTCGCCGGTGGCGACATCGGGATTCGTGGTGTAGAGGTAAACCTTGCCGCAGCCGCCCGTGGCCAGCACGGTGGCGCGCGCCGTGACCGGACGGATGCGGCGCGTGGCGCGATCCATGACATAGGCGCCCCAGCAGCTGTCCCGCCGGCGTGCGCGCCGGCTGGGCGCCAGCCGGGATTCCAGGATCAGGTCCACGGCCAGCTGGTCCTCGAGCAGCTCGATATTGGCGTGCTCGCGCACGCGATCGAGCAGCGTCTGCTCGATCGCCCGCCCGGTGAAGTCCGACGCGTGCACGATGCGCCGCCGCGAGTGGCCGCCCTCCCGGCCCAGCGCGAATCCACGCCGCGAGCGGTTGAAGTCCACGCCCAGCGCCGCCAGTTCGCGCACACGCTCGGGCGCCTCGCGCACCACGGCGCGCACCACCGCGCGATCGCAGAGCCCGGCGCCCGCGCGTAGCGTGTCGGCCTCGTGGCTGGCGAAGCTGTCGTGCCCGTCGAACACGGCCGCGATGCCGCCTTGCGCATAATTGGTGTTGGTGTCGTCGGCGCGCTTCTTGGTGAGCACCTGCACGCGCACCCGCTGCGCGAGCCGCAGCGCGAGCATGAGCCCGCCGATCCCGCTGCCGAGCACCAGCACATCCGCCCTTCGCGATGTCACAGGCCCGGCTCCCGAACGAGGCGCTCCGCCTCGTCGCCGCCCTGGAGCCAGTGCCACGCCGGCTGCAGCACGGCCACGCCGTCACGCGGCGCGCCCGCGGGCCAGCGCACGGCATCCTTGGGGCTCAAGAGCAGCGTGCCGCCCGTGGCCGCCCGATGCTCGCGTTCGGCTTCGGCGGGCGTGAACCAATGGTGATCGCGATAGGCCGCGAGCGTGACCGGCGCGAAGCCGGCTTCGCGCGCGCTCGATTCCACCGCATGCGGATTGCCCGTTGCGGTGAGTACGCGCGCCGGCCCGGTGGCCTCGTGCGGCGCACCGTCCAGGGCGCGCACGCCCGCCACGACATGGCGGGCCGCCGCGAGCCATGCTCCCGGTGCTCGCCGGCGCACCTCGTCCAGGCAAGGTGTGGGATCCTCGCCGGGACCGAGCCGCGTCACCACCACCACGCCCGCGCGCTGGAGCGCGCGCAGCGGTTCGCGCAGTCGGCCCGCCGGCAGCAGCCGGCCACCGCCCCAGAGATCGGTGCGGTCCAATAGCACGATGTCGAGGTCGCGCTCGAGAGCCCAGTGCGAGAAGCCATCATCCACCAGCACCAGCTGCGCGCCCGCGGCGGCCGCCGCCCGCGCGAGGTCGCGCTTGCTCGTCCCGGCGAACGTCCGCTCCGCCCCGAGTGCCGCCCGATACAGCAGCTCCTCATCGCCGGCTCCGGAGGGGCCGGGCCGATAACGCCGTCCCACGACCGCCACGTCCACGCCACGCGCGCGCAGTGCGGCGGCCAGGTGCAGCACGAGCGTTGTCTTGCCCGCCCCGCCCACGGTGAGGTTCCCCACCGACACGACGCGCACGGGCACGCGTTCAGGTGTGAGCGTGCCCCACTCGTAGAGGCAGCGGCGCGCCTCCCAGGCTCCCGCGGTGATCGCGGCGAGTCCCGTGCCGAGCACGCCGCCTAGCGGACCGGCCATAGTCCCAACTCCGCGAGCCGTGCCGCGGCACGCGCCGCCGAGCCACGCTCCGAGGCGGCCACGCGCAGCGCCGCCGCCGCGCGCGTGGCGCGCAGATCCGCGTGGCCCAGCAGCGCCTCGAGCGCGCGCGCGAGGGCCTCGGCGTCGGCCACACGCCACAGGCCGCCGGCGCGTTCGAGCGCGCGCACGCCCTCGCGCTGCGACGAGTCGTGCGTGCCCATCACGACCGCCGCCCCGCACGCCGCCGGCTCCATGGGATTGTGCCCGCCATAGGGTGCGAGGCTCCCGCCCACGTAGGCCACGTCCGCGGCCCGGTACCACTCTGTGAGCACGCCCAGGCGCTCGTCCCAGCGCCACGCGTCCGAGGGTGCGGCCCCGGCCATGGCGGTGAGGCCTGCGGCGATGGCCTCGGCCTGGATCTGCGACAGCGCGCGCGGATGCCGCGGCACGGCCACCACCTGCCAGCGGGCGCGCAGCGCGGCGGGCACCGCGCGCCACGCGCGCACCACCAGGCGCGTCTCGCCCGGCCGTACGTTGCCCAGCACGAGCAATGGGCGCTCCGGCTCCAGTCCCAGCGCTGCGCGCGCCGCGCCGCGATCGGCTGCCGGTTCCGGCAGCCCGTCGCTCTTGAGATTCCCGACGATGTTCGTGCGCTCCGGCCGCGCGCCTAGCGAGAGCCAGCGTTGCTGGTCTTCCTCCCCCTGGCACAGCACGCCGGCCAATCCGTGCACGAGCGCGCGCAGTTCGCTTCCGAGGCGGCGATAGCGATCGGTGGAGCGTTCGGACAGCCGCGCGCTCACCACCGCCACCGGCACGGATTCGCTGCGCGCGCGCAGCAGCCAATGCGGCCAAAGCTCGGTCTCGAGCAGGAACAATCGCTCGGGGCGCACGCCGTGCCAGAACCGTCGCACCGCTTGTGGCGTATCGAGCGGTGCGAGCGCAGTGTCGTGGCCCAGGCCCAGCAGTCGCTCGCGGCCGGAACGCGTGCTCGCCGTGAGCTGGAAGCGCGCGTCGGGCTGACGGCGGGCGAGCTCGCGAAGGAGTGGTTGCGCCGCGACCGCCTCGCCGAGCGAGGCCGCGTGTACCCAAGCGTCGCAACCCCCGGGCCGCGCCGTGCGCCCCAGGCGCTCGGACCACAGCACGCGCTCGGAGGGCGAGGTGAACACTCCCGCCGCGGGCGCCAGCGCGCCGAGGACGGGTGCGAGCAGCCGGTAGGCGCCCCACAGCGGATTCATGGCGTCTCTCCCGCACGCGTTCGGATCGCGCTCGTGTGGGCGGTCAGCACCGCCTGAAGTCGGTCGCGTGCGGCCTCCCCTGGCGCCAGCGTGAGCGGCTCGCCGTGCGACACCACCACGCGTGCGAACGGCCGCGGCACCCGGAAGCGATCCCACGATCGGAGCACCCACGCCGCCCGCACACCCACCGCGATGGGGACCACGCGCATTCCGGTGCGCTCCGCCACGTACACCGCGCCCTCCTTCGCTTCCTCGGCCGGGCCGCGCGGACCGTCCGGCGTGAACGCGAGGTGGCGGCCACGCTCGGCCCACGCCAGCAGTTCCCGCACGCCCGCCTCGCCGCCGCGCGTGCTGGAGCCGCGCGCGGTCACGTAGCCCAGGCGCTCGATCAGCCGCGCCACCAGTTCGCCGTCATGGTGCCGGCTCACCAGCACGGCGATGCCTTCGTCACGACGGTAGAGCGCCAGCGGCAGCAGTCCCGAGTGCCAGAACGTGTAGACGAAGCGCTCACCCGCGGCGAGCGCCGAGGTATAGCTCGGCGCATCGGCGACGTCGAATCGCCAGGTGAATGCCAGCAGGCGGGCGAACCACGATCCGAGCAGCGCCGCCGCGGGTAGCCACCACGGATGTCGCGCCGCGCTCACGCCACCAACTCCCACGCCAGGTCGGCGACCCGCCTGGAAGCGCCCGGGCCGCCCAACCGCTCGCGCACCACCGCCAGCGCCGCGCGCTGTCGCGCGGCCTCGGCGGGATCGTCGAGCCAACGCGCCAGTGCGCCGGCCACCGCGCCAGCCCGGAACGCGTGTTGGATGAACTCGGGCGCCACCTCCGCCCCGGCCACGATGTTCGGCAGCCCGATGTGCGACAGCCGAACGACGCGGCGAGCGATGGCGTGGTTCAGCCAGCCCACCCGGTAGACGATCGCGAGCGGCGTGCCGAACAGCGCCGTCTCGAGCGTCGCCGTGCCCGACGCCACCGCGCAACAGCTTGCGAACGCCTGAACGCAGCGCGTGCGCTCGTGGACGACGCGGGTACCCGCCAGCAACCGGGGATCGAGGCCGTCCGCGGACAGGCCGGGCGCCAGCGCCAGCACCGGCACCACGTCGGCACGGCCCGCCAGCAGGAGGCGTGCCGCGTCGAGCAGCACGTTCCCGTGCGCGTGCAGCTCGCCTCGCCGACTTCCGGGCAGCAGTCCGACGATGCGCGCGTGCGGGTGCACGCCCAGCTCGGCGCGGAACGAGGCCTCGTCGGTCTCGGGGGCGAGGCCGTCGAGCAGCGGGTGGCCCACGAATGTGGTGGGCACGCCGGCCTCGCGGAACAGCGACTCCTCGAACGGGAACACCACGGCGAGCCGGTCCACCCACGCGGCCATCTGTCGGGCCCGCTCGGCGTGCCACGCCCAGACCTGGGGTGCGATGTAGTAGAGCACGCGCGCGCCGTGGCGCTTGAGCGCCGGTCCGAGCCTCAGGTTGAAGCCGGGGTAATCCACCAGCACCACGGCGTCGGGACGGAACGTGTCCACCTCGTGGAGAAGCGCGCGCCGCGCGCGGAGCAGGACGGGTAGCTTGGCGAGGATTCCGCTGAAGCCGATCACCGCCAGCTCCTCCTGCGGCACGATGGTCTCGGCGCCCGCCGAGCGGAGCGCAGGGCCGGCCACGGCGCGAACCCGCACGGGCCCGCGCTCGCGGAGTGCGCGCACGAGTCGCGCCGCGTGCGCATCGCCGGAGGGCTCGCCGGCCACGACGAGCAGGCGCCGTTCGCGCCCACTCGCCCCCTGGTTCAGGTTACCGCCCAGTGCCGAGCGCGAAGGCGCATGGCCTCGCGCACCTGCTCGGCCACCGCCAGCGCGTCGCGCCCCGCGCGCGCCGACGCCGCGCCCGCACCGTCGCCGCGCAGCGAGCGCACAAAGGCCGCAAGCTCGAGCGTGAGCGGCTCCCCCGCCGGGATCTGCAACTTCGTTCGTCGGATGCCCGCGAGCAGCGCCAGCGGATCCACGGCGCCGGGCTTGAACGAGCCCGGATCGCGGATCACGAACGCCTCGCCCGCCTTCTCGAACAGGTCCACGCTCACGTAGGCGTCACGCGTGAAGAACCGGATGCGGCGCAGACGCTCCACCGACACGCGACTCGCGGTGAGGTTTGCCACGCAGCCGTTCGCGAACTCGAGCCGCGCGTTCGCGATGTCTTCGGTGCTCGACAGCACCGCGACGCCGACCGCGGACAGATCCGACGGCGATTGACCCGTGAGGTGCAGCACGGCATCGATGTCGTGGATCATGAGGTCGCCCACCACGTCGATGTCGAGCGAGCGCGGCTGGAACGCGGCCAGGCGGTGCGCCTCGATGAACTTGGGCTCGCGCACGAACGGTCGCGCCGCGAGCAACGCCGGATTGAAGCGCTCCACCTGGCCTACTTGCAGTATACGGCCGGACCGCTCGGCCGCCGCGATCATGGCGTCGGCTTCGGCCACGGTCACCGCCATGGGCTTCTCCACGAGCACGTGGCAGCCGGCGGCAAGTGCTTGTTCGGTGGCCTCGAGGTGGGCCACCGTGGGCGTGGCCACTGACACCGCCTCGCACTCGGCCAGCAGTGCTTCGGGCGTCGCGAACACGCGCCCGCCGAACTGCTTCGCCACCGCCTCGGCTCGCTCGCGGGTTCGGTCGTACACGCCCACCAGTTCGGCCTCGCGCAGGCTCCCGTAGACGCGAGCGTGCTTCTCGCCCCACACCCCGACGCCCCACACCCCGCAACGCACCGGTTTCACGTCGCTGTCCTCCCGCGCGTTCAGCGCGTGATGCCGCGCACAGACGTTTCGCAGAATCGCGCGAAGTGCTCGGCCTCGGGGATCCCCGGCAGTTCGCGACGGATGGTCTCGACCGCACGCGAGGCCGTGGTGCCGTCGCGAAAGAAGATACGATACGCCCGCTCGAGGGCCTCGCGCGTTTCGCGACCGAAACCACGCCGCTCGAGGCCGATGGAGTTCACTCCGGCGTTCCGGGGCGGGCTCCCCGCCGATTTCACGAACGGTGCGATGTCCTGCGAGATGCGCGACCCGCCGCCGATCATGGCGTGCCGGCCGATGCGGGTGAACTGGTGCACGACCGACCCGCCCCCGACGATGGCCCAGTCGTCCACCACCACGTAGCCGGCGAGCTGCACGGCGTTCGCGATGATCACGTGATCCCCGACGCAGCCGTTGTGGGCCACGTGCGAGTAGGCCATGAATAGGTCATGGCTGCCGATGCGCGTCGCCTCGCCTGGCTCGGTGGCGAGGTTCGCGGTCATGTACTCGCGGAACACGTTGTGGTCGCCGATCTGCAGATGCGACGCCGCGCCGGAATACTTGAGATCCTGCGGTGGCGAGCCGAGCACCGCACCGTGATGCACGTGATTGTCGGAGCCCAGCGTGGTCCAGCCCGCGAGCAGCACGTAGGCGTCGATGCGTGTGCGGTCACCCACACGCACGTGCTCACCGACGATGGTGCCGGGCCCGATCACGACGTCCACGCCGAGCTGGGCGCGCGGATCCACGAATGCAGCCGGGTGGATGCGTACGCTCATGGACGCCGGTCCACCACGGTGGCGAGCAGCTCCGCCTCGGCCACCAGCTGGCCATCCACATACGCCTCGCCACGCATCTTCATGGTGCGGCGCTTCACCGACAACAGCGTGAGCTTGAACCGCAATTGGTCGCCGGGGACGACCGGCCGCCGGAACTTCGCGCCGTCGATGCCCATGAAGTACATGAGCTTGTTGCCGGGGTCGTCCACCGAGTTCAGCATGAGCATGCCGCCCACCTGGGCCATGGCCTCGAGGATCAGCACCGCCGGCATGACCGGATGGCCGGGGAAGTGGCCCTGGAAGAACGGCTCGTTGATGGTGACGTTCTTCATGCCCTCGATGGACCGGCCTTCCTCGATGTTGGTGATGCGGTCCACCAGCAGGAACGGGTAGCGGTGCGGCATCAGGTCCATGATCGCCGTCGTGTCCCACTCCTCGGGCGGCCCGCCCGCGCGCCGGCCCGGAAGCGGCAGCGTCTCTTTCAGGTGCTTCACGAACGCGACGTGACCCTGGTGGCCGGAGCGATTCGCGCTCACGTGCCCGAGCAACGGGCCGCCAAGGATGAACAGGTCGCCGAGCAGGTCGAGGATCTTGTGCCGCACGAACTCGTCGGGGTAGCGGAGCTTTTCCTCGTTCAGCACGCGGTCCTGCCCCACGACGATGGCGCTCTCGAGCCGCCCGCCCTTGATCCAGCCCGACTGGCGCAGCAACTCGAGATCGCTCTCGAGCACGAACGTGCGCGCGGGCGCGATCTCGGCCAGGAACGTCTCCGGGGTGATCTCGAACGAGCGCTCCTGCACGCCGATGACGGGGTGGTCGTACTCGATGCGGAACGAGATGCGGAAGCCCTGGTACGGCACCGCCGACAGCTCCACGCCCTTTTCCGACCATCGCACCGGCTTGGTAACTTTGATGTGGCGAGTGGGCTTCTCCTGGTCCTGGAGCCCGGCCGCGAGGAGGGCCTGGGCGATGGGCCCGGCGCTGCCGTCGTGGCCCTCGGGCACCTCCATCGTGCTGGTCTCGATGATCAGGTTGTCGATGCCGAGGCCCGCGACCGCGGCGAGCACGTGCTCCATGGTGTGCACCTGCACGCCATCCTGCTGGAGGATCGTGCGGCGCCCGGCGCCCGGGTCGAAGTGGGCGTTTTCGGGGCGCACGCGCACCTCGGGCCGCCCCGGCAGGTCCGTGCGCACGAAGCGCACACCGTGCCCCTCCGGCGCAGGCAGGAAGCGCATCACACCCTTCTCGCCCGTGTGCAACCCCACGCCCTCGATGACGGCGGGTCCCTTCACCGTCCGCTGCGGCCTGCCACTCACCGCAGGCTCTCCTTGTGGTTCTCCTCGAGCTTCGCCACGCGTGACTCCAGCGTCTTCGTGCGGTCGAACAATTGCGGCAGCCGCTGCAGGTACGCGTTGATGCGCTTGACGAGTGGCAGCGGGGACGCCGGCGTGCCGAACACCGTGGTGTCGGCCGACACTGACTTGGTCACGCCGCTCTGCCCGCCCACCTGCGCGCCCTTGCCCAGCTTCACGTGGCCGATGACGCCGGCCTGGCCGCCGATGGTGACGAAGTCCTCGAGTTCGGAGCTCCCGGAGATGCCGACCTGCGCCACAATGATGCAGTGCTGGCCGATCACCACGTTGTGCCCGATCTGGACCAGATTGTCGATCTTGGTGCCGTCGCCGATACGCGTGCTGTCCGTGGTGGCGCGGTCCACCGTGGTGTTCGCGCCGATCTCCACGTCGTCGCCGATCACGACATTGCCGACCTGGGGCACCTTGTGGTAACGGCCGGCGTCGAACGCGAAGCCAAAGCCGTCGGCGCCGATGATCGCGCCCGAGTGCAGGATACAGCGGTCGCCGATCACGCATTCCTCGCGCACCACGACCCGCGGGTAGAGCAGGCAACCCTCGCCCACCGACGCCTGAACGCCCACGTAGCAGCCGGCCATGAGCACGCTGTTCGCTCCGATACGCGCCCCGGGCTCCACCGTGCATTGGGGTCCCACAGACGCCCCGTCTCCGATGTGCGCCGCGGGCGAGACCACGGCAGTGGGATGCACGCCGGGCAACGGCTGGTAGAGTTCCGGCCGGAACAGCCGCACGGCCATCTGAAACCCCAGGTACGGATGGTCCACCTGAAGCAGCGGCACCGGCGCATGCCGTGGCTGCCGGTCGCAGATCACGGCCGAGGCCCGGGTCTCGGTGAGGTAACCCTCGTAGCGCGAGTTCGCCAGGAACGTGACGTCCCCCGGCTGGGCCTCGCGAATGCCGGCCACGCCGCGGATCAGGATCGAGTCGTCCCCGACGACGGTGCCCCCGAGCTCCGAGGCGAGCTCGGCCAGCGTTCGCGTGCTCATGCGCCCCTCCCTAGTTCGCGCCGCCGCCAGCCGCGTTGGCGTTCAACTCCGCGATCACCTCGGTCGTCATGTCGAGCTTCTTGTCGGCGTAGATGACGAACCCCGAGGTCGCGTCCAGCACCAGGTCCAGTCCGCGCTGACCCGCGATCTTCTCCACGGCACGCCGTACCAGGACCACGATCTCATCCGTGGCGCGCGTGTTCTCCTGCGTCGCGCGCCCGTTCGCTCCCCACACGTCCTGCACGAAGCTCTCGTACTCGCTAATGGCCCGCTGCAGAGTGGACTCCTTCTCCTGGCGCTTGAGCGCCGACAGCACCGGGCTCTGGTCGCGGACTTCCTTGCGCAGGTCGTTCACGACCTTCTCCTTCTCGGCCGCCTCGTCGCGCCAGCCCTGCACCTGTCGCTCGAAGCGCTGCTGCGCTTCCTGTGCCGTCTTGAACTCCACCCAGATCCGCGCCGAGTCGATGTAGCCGACATCCACCTGGGCGTGCACCGGGGCCACCACCAGCAGGGCGACGACCGCCGTGGCGACGGCGGCGCGAGCCGCAACGGACCCTGGGCGCATCGCGGCCTCCTAGAAGTTGACGTTCCCGAGCATGAAATGCCCGGTCCATCGCGGCTTATCGTCGCGATGGAAGCCATAGCCGTAGTCGAACCCGATGTTGCCGAGCAGCGGGATCTCCATGCGGAACCCGAGTCCCGTGCCCACCTTGAGGTCGAACGGCTGGATCTCGCGGCGCAGGTCCCAGACGTTTCCGGCGTCGAAGAAAAGCACAGCGTGCAGAGGGTGGGCAATCGGGAACTGCTGCTCCAGCGTGAACATCGCGAGGTAACGGCCGCCGGGATAACGAATACGGGTCACCCGGGTGGTGTCCTTGCCATCGTTGCGGTCCGCATCGTAGTAGGTGGTGTCGAAGCGCGAGAACTTCGGCGGCACCACCTGGTAGTCGTCGTAGCCACGCAGCGGGTCCGGCGTGTTGCCGCCGCCGAGCCGGAAGCGCGAGTAGTCGGGCACGATCCCCTGCTTCCACGGGTAGCCGTTCACCGTGCCGACGCGCAGGCGCATCATGGTGGTGATGCGCTTGTGCAACGATGGCAGGTAGGCCCGACCCTCGTAGCGATGACGGTGGTAGTTGAGGTCGCCGCCGAACGGCCCGCCCGTGAACTCGTCGTTCGCGGTCAAGCGCGTCCCCTTCGTGGGATAGAAGGGATTGTCCGTGCTGTTGCGCAGGAAGTTCGTCTCGAGGGTGCTGGTGAGTTCTTCCCGGCCCACCCGGATGCCCCCGAGCTGGATCCCCGTGCGCACGTTCGTGAAGCGCAGGCCCTCGAACGTGTACGACACGGAGCCGCGCGAGTAGTCCGGCCACGGCAGCGGTCGTCCGATGCGACCCGACATGCCGCGGCGTTTCTGGTCGAACTCGTCGAGGATGCGGAACGTGTTGTAGACCGAGAACCCGAGCAGCGTGGGCGAGTCATGAAACCACGGCTCGGTGAAGCTCAGCTGGTAGTCCTCGCGCCGGCCACCACGCTCGAGGTGCAGCGACAGTTGCTGGCCGTTGCCGAGCACGTTGTTGTGGCCGATCTCGAGGAAGCCGGTGAGCCCGGCCTCATTGGTGTAGCCGGCTCCTGCGGAAGCCGTGCCCACCTGCTTCTCGGTGACTCGGAACACCAGGTCCACGTCCGAGCTCTCGGCGGGCGTGAAGTCTGGCACGACGTCGGTGAAGATGCTGAGCCGCATGATGTCCTCGCGACTGCGCATGAGCGCGGAGCGGCGAAACCGGTCGCCCTCGCGAACGTTGATCTCGCGGCGGATGACCTTCTCGCGCGTGCCCTTGTTGCCGGTGATGCTGATGCGGCGCACGTGCGACGGAGCGCCTTCGGTGACGCCGAACGTCACGTCCACCACCGAGTCGCGCACCACGTCCTCGCGCGGCTCCACGTTCACGTACAGGTAGCCCTGCTCGGCGTACTCGCCGTAGACCCCGCTCACCGCCTTCTGGATGCGACTCTTGTTGTAGTGAGGGCCGCCCTTGCGGGGCCACTGCTTCTCCAATTCGGTCGTGGCGACCACCTGGTTGCCGCTCCAGGCGATCGCGCCCTGCTGGTAGGGCCGGCCCTCGCTGAGTGCGACCACAAGTGTGAGCGCACGAGTCGTTGCCCCGGGATCGAGGCGAAAGGCATCCACGCGCATGTCGCGGTAGCCGTGGTCGTGATACCAACCCTCGAGCTTTTCACGGTCCTCGGCGAACGTCTCGTCCTTGATGTCACCGCCGCCCAGGAACCAGCGCCGCTTGGACTTCATGACCTTGCGCAGTCGCCTTTCGGGGAAAGCCGTTCGGCCCTCGAACACGATGCTCGTGATGCGCACCTTCTCGCCCTCGTTCACGAGGAACTTGAGATGCACCTCGTTACGGCCCTCGAGCGTGTCGGCGCGGCTGGTGATGCGCGTCCTCGGGAAACCCTCGTCCTTGTAGTACTGGATCAGCGTGTCCACCTGGTTCGCCGTCGCGGTGGGCGTGTAGGGCTCGCCCACTTTCAGGAACAGCTTCTTCTCGAGGTCGGAGTCCTCGCGCTGCTTCATGCCCTCGAACGAGATCTGCGCGAGGCGCGGCCGCTCGACCACAACGATCACCAGGTCGATCACGTTCTCGTCGGACTTCGGATATCGGTCGATGGTGGCGTCCGAGAACAACCCCAACGCCAACACCTTGCGCAGGCCGCGCCGGACGACGTCCGAGGCGAATGTTGTGCCCGGGCGCACTTCGAAAGTGCGGAGGATCCGCAGCGAGTCGGTGAACGCATTGCCCTGGACACGGATGCTGCCGATGACCGGGGGCACGGCGGGGAGCTCGGCGGCCGGCGCCGTCTCGGGCGAGGTCTGGGCCGCGGCCGGCAGGCCGGGCGCCAGGCACAGACACGACAGGACCGCGGTCCGGAGCATCCACGTCCACCGGGACCGCTTGAACGACGTCAGCGAATCGGGCACTCGGGGCTCTCCTGTGGCCACGGAAGGGGTTCCCAGCGCCCACACCCGCGGAACGGCATCCTTGCGGCCGCGAGCCGGGCAGCGTGGCCATGCTGGGGGGGGAGTCGACGCGCGATGATGGACAAGTGGGCGGCCCTTGTCCAGCGCATGCCCGGGGCGATTCGTCGGTGCTCCTACCCCGTTCCGGGACCGCCGGTTGCATCGGAGGTCGCGTCGGGGGACGCCGGGGGACGTCGGGCTCCGCCCGGGTGCCGGAGACGCCGACCGCCGGGCGGCCTTACGGGCTGCCCGGCGGCGGAACGGCGTGGTCGCCAGGGAGTCAGGCGCTCGGTACCGCTGGGGCTGGCGACGGCGTAGGCACCGGGGCCACGCCGAAGTCCAGCTGGTCGTCTTTCCGGGTCACCTTCACGTTCGTGCCGGGCGCGATCTGGCCCTTGAGGATGAACTCCGCGAACGGGTCCTCGAGCAGCCGCTGGATCGCGCGCTTGAGCGGGCGCGCACCCAACTGGGGATCGAAGCCCTTGTCGATCAGCAGCTCGATCGCCTCGGGCGTGAGTTCGAGCGTGATGTCCTGTTGCTTCAGGCGGCCGCTGAACTGGCCGAGCAGGATCTTCACGATCTCCTTCATGTTGTCGCGCACCAGGCCGTGGAACACGATCACGTCGTCGATGCGGTTCAGGAACTCGGGGTTGAACGTGCGCTTGAGCTCGTCGTGCACCGTGGACTTGATGGCGCTGAACTGCTGCGCCTCGTCCCGCTGCTTGAATCCGAGCTTCTGCCCGCCGGTTATGATCTGCCGGCCGCCGAGATTCGACGTCATGATGATGACGGTGTTCTTGAAGTCCACCTTGCGGCGCGAGCTGTCCGTGAGCACGCCGTCGTCCAGAACCTGGAGCAGCACGTTGAACACGTCGGGGTGCGCCTTCTCGACCTCGTCGAGCAGCACGACCGAGTAGGGCTTGCGCCGCACCTTCTCGGTGAGCTGGCCGCCCTCCTCGTAGCCCACATAGCCGGGAGGTGCGCCCACCAAGCGTGACACCGAGAACTTCTCCATGTACTCGCTCATGTCGATGCGGATGAGCGCGTTCTCGTTGTCGAACAGGTAGGTCGCCAGCGCGCGCGCCAGCTCGGTCTTGCCCACGCCCGTGGGCCCCAGGAAGATGAACGAGCCGATCGGGCGCTTGGGATCGCGCAGTCCGACGCGGTTACGGCGCACGGCGCGCGACACGACCGAGACCGCCTCGTCCTGGCCCACGACGCGCTTCTTCAACTCCTCTTCCATGCGCAGCAGCTTGTCGCTCTCCTCGGCGGCCAGCTTCACCACCGGGATCCCGGTCATGATGCTCAGCACGGCGGCGATCAGGTCCTCGTCCACCTGAACGCTCTGATCACGCTTGCTCTCTGACCACGACTTCTTCAAGTCGTTCCGGCGCGAGCGCAGGTCCTTCTCCTTGTCGCGG
Organism: uncultured bacterium; assembly: GCA_964418975.1. GTDB lineage: Bacteria > Eisenbacteria > RBG-16-71-46 > RBG-16-71-46 > RBG-16-71-46 > JAIOPA01. The sequence goes on from CAYQNV010000184.1 coordinate 44,448, forward strand.
AGCCGGGCGGCCTTCTCGTACTCCTGGCCGCGGATCGCCGCCTCCTTCTCCTTCACCACCTCCTCGAGCTTCTTCTCGAGGTCGTGGATCTCGGACGGCACCGTGCTCACCGACAGCCGGGCGCGCGCGCACGCCTCGTCGATGACGTCGATGGCCTTGTCCGGGAAGAAGCGATCGTTCATGTAACGGTCCGCCAGCTTCACGGCCTGCACGATGGCGCCGTCGGTGACCTTCACGCCGTGGTGCGCCTCGTACTTGTCGCGCAGCCCCATGAGGATCTGGATGGTGTCGTCGATGCTGGGCTGGTCCACCATCACCGGCTGGAAGCGTCGCTCGAGCGCGCCGTCCTTCTCGATGTACTTGCGGTACTCGTCAAGCGTGGTGGCACCGATGCACTGCAGCTCGCCGCGCGCCAGCGCGGGCTTGAGCATGTTCGACGCGTCAATTGCGCCTTCGGCGCCTCCGGCGCCGACGATGGTGTGCAACTCATCAATAAAAATGACCGTTTCCTTGGACTCGCGGATCTCGTTCATCACTGTCTTGAGCCGCTCCTCGAACTGGCCGCGGTACTTGGTCCCGGCCACCACCGCCGCCAGGTCGAGGGTGACGATGCGCTTGTTCTTGAGGCTCTCCGGCACCTGCGCCGAGATGATGCGCTGCGCCAAACCCTCGGCGATCGCCGTCTTGCCCACGCCGGGCTCGCCGATCAGGACGGGGTTGTTCTTCTTACGGCGCGACAGCACCTGCACGACGCGCTCGATCTCCTTCTCGCGCCCGATGACCGGGTCCAGCTTGCCCTCGCGCGCGAGCGCGGTGAGGTCACGGCCGAACTGGTTCAGCGCCGGCGTCTCGGCGCGCTCCTCGCCCCGCTCCGTGCTCGACGACGAGCTCGGTGTGCCGCCGAGCAGCTTGAGCGTCTCCTCGCGCACGCGCTTGCGGTCCACGCCCAGCTCGAGCAACACCTTCGCCGCCACGCCCTCGCCTTCGCGGATCAAGCCCAACAACAGGTGCTCCGTGCCGACATAGTTGTGGCCGAGCGAGCGCGCCTCCTCGACGGCCAGCTCCAGCACGCGCTTCGCGCGCGGCGTGAACGGGATCTCGCCGATCGTCATGGTGCCGCCCGAGGCGCTCACCATGTTCTCGACCTCCTGCCGGATGCGATCGAGGTCGAGCCCCAGATTGTTGAGCACCGTGGCGGCGATGCCTTCGCCCTCGCGAATCACGCCGAGGAGCAGGTGCTCGGTGCCGATGTAGTCGTGCTGCAGGCGCGCCGCTTCCTCTCGCGCCAGGTAGATGACCTTGCGGACCCGCTCGGTGAACTTGTCGTGCATGGGGATCATGGCCTCCGCCGCAGTGGCGCGAGGCGCTCCTCCTGTTATGGGTTGCCGTTCCCAAGGTTTCGCTCGGCGGCGGCCAGCCGCTCGCGCACGACCTTGGCCCGGTGGACGTTTCGTTCCGAAGGCGCCATCTCGACTCCCGCCTGCCGTTGCAGATGTGCGGGCTGAGTCAGCACCAGCAATTCATTCACCACGCGCAGCGGGCACAGGCCGTCCAGGCCCATGGCCACGCCGAGCCGCACCGCCGAGCAGAGATTGATGACTTCCTTGGCTTGGATCGAGCGGCAGTAGCGCAGCGTGCCGTACGCGCGCCACACCTTGTCCTCGAGCTGCGTGCGCGCGTCGCGCAGCATGCGCTCCCGCGCGCGCTCCTCGGTCTCGATGATCTGGCGCGTGACGCGCTCGAGGCTCTCGATGGAATCGCGCTCGCTCCGCCCCAACGTGGTCTGGTTCGAGATCTGGAACAGGTTGCCCATGATCTCGCTGTGCTCGCCATAGAGACCGCGCACGTTCAAGCCCACCTGCATGATGCTCTTCAAGACCCGCTGGATCTCCTCGAGCAGCACCAGCGCCGGCAGGTGGATCAGCACCGAGGCGCGCAGCCCCGTGCCGGCGTTGGTCGGACACGCGGTCAGGTAGCCGATCTCGTCGGAGAACGCGTAGTCGAGTGACTGGTCGAGATCCTCGTCGGCCCGGTCCGCAAGTCCCCACGCCTCGGCCAGCTGGAAGCCGGGCGTGAGCGACTGCAGTCGCAGGTGGTCCTCTTCGTTGATCATGATCGAGACGCGGTCGTCCGGCGCGACATAGATGCCGCGCGGGCGCGCGCCGTCTCCGAGCTCGTGCGAGACGAGGTGGCGTTCCACCAGCACCTGGCGCTCGATCGCGCTGCAGTCCTGCATGCGCAGCAGTAGACCACCCGACAACAGGCTCGACGGCTGTGCGGCGCTCGCGACGCTGGCGAGCACGCCGTGGAGCTGCTCGTCGCGGGCCCGATGGGTGAACGGGACGTCGCGCAGGTTGCGCGCCAGTCGGATGCGTGTGGACAGCACCATCTCGGCGTGCGGGCCCTCGCCCTTCAACCACGGGGCGCTGTTCGCGAACAGCTCGTCGAACGACCGGGGCGCGCTCATGGGCGGTCTCCCGGCAGGGCAGCCTGGCGTTCGGCCTCGAGCTTGCGGATCTCGTCGCGGATGCCGGCAGCCTTTTCGAACTCCTCGCGCTCGACCGCTCGCTGCAGCTCGTCGTGCAGGCGCTGGATCTGGCGCGTCCCGATCTGGGCGGCGCCGCCGCGTGAGGGGGACTTGCCCCGGTGGCGGGTGTCGCCGTGGATCCGGCGCAGCAGCGGGCGGAGCTGAAACTGGAACGCCGCGTAGCACTCGCTGCAGCCCAGGCGCCCGGTCTCCTTGAACGAGGAGTAGACCAGCCCGCAGCGCGGGCACTGCACGTGGCCGACGCGCTCCTCTTCGGTGTGCGTCATGGCGTCCACCATGCCCGCGAGCAGGTCGGCGATCTCAAACTTATGCTGTTCGGTCGGCGTGTGCATGCCCTTCTCCTCGGCGCAGCGCTCGCACACGTGGATCTCCGACATCTTGTTGTCGTGGATCTCCGTGAAGTGGACGCTGGCGGGATTCTTGCCGCAGATCTGGCAGAGCATGGGATCCTCTAGGCCGGCAGCAGTCGGCCGTCCTCCAGGCGAAGGACACGGTCGGCCATACCGGCGAGCCTATCATCGTGGGTCACGAGCACAACTGTCTGATGCCGGTCACGGGCGAGCGACGACAGGAGACTGTGAAGTCGCCGAGCCGCCACTCCATCGAGGTTCCCGGACGGCTCGTCCGCGAGCAATAGCCGCGGCTCTGGCGCCAGGGCGCGCGCCACCGCGACACGCTGCGCCTCTCCGCCCGAGAGCTCCGAGGGAACATGGCCCAGCCGCGCCTCGAACCCCACCGCCTCCAGCACGGTGCGGGCGCGCGCGCGCGCGGCTTCGAATTCCTGGCCAGCCACCAGCAGCGGCATCATGACGTTCTCCTCGGCGGTGAACTCGGGGAGCAGATGGTGAAACTGGAACACGAACCCGAGCTGAAGTACGCGGAGCCGACATCGCTCGGTCTCGTTCAATCCGCCGACCTCCTGCCCCGCCACCTCGAGCGACCCCTCGTCCGGATGGTCGAGCGTCCCGAGGATGTTGAGCAGAGTGCTCTTGCCCGAGCCGGACGCGCCGACTATCGCCAGAAGCATGCCACGCGGGACCTCGAGGTCGAGGCCACGGAGTACTTCGAGTCGCCCGCCGGGCACCCCGTAGGATTTGCAGATCCCGAGCGCACGCAGGGCAGGTGCCTCGTGAGTATCCGACGATTCCACTGTGGTTTGCGCAGGACTGTTCATGGACATCCTCAGGACTGCCGCCGGATGGCCTCGATCGGGTCAAGGCGCGAGGCTCGCCACGCGGGGTACCAGGCGGCGGCCAGACACAACACGACGGCGGCCAGAATCACGGCAGCGAAATCCCCCGCCTCGGGGCGGACGGGAAGGGTCTCGATGAAATAGACGTCCCCCGGCAGGCGGACGAAGGGATAGCGCTGTAGCACCGCGATCAGGCCCAGGCCGAGCAGCGCCCCCGACGCCGTCCCCAGCACGCCGATCAACAGCCCTTCGCCCAAGAACACGGTGAGCACGAGCGCCGGCGTGGCGCCGAGCGTGCGCAGCACGCCGATGTCGCGGCGCTTCTCGAGCACCACCATGAACAGCGTGCTCACGATATTGAACGCCGCCACCAGCACGATGAGCGCGAGGATCACGAACATCACCGCCTTCTCGAGCTTCATCCACGTGAACAGGTTGCGGTTCAGGTCGATCCAATTGTTCGCACGCAGGCCCGGAAGCCCCGCCGCCACACGCAGGCGCTCGGCCTCGCGCGGGGCGGCGAACATGTCCTCCAGTTTGATCTCCACGCCCGTCACGCGTTCTCCCAACTCGAAGAAACGCTGCGAGGCGCCCACGGACGTGAACCCGAAACTCGAATCATAGGTGTAGAGCCCCGACGTGAACAGACCCACCACGCGGAACGGGCGCAGTTTGGGTGCGTAGCCGAATGCCGAGTTGGCGTCGCCCTGCAGCGTGGCGAGCAGCACGCGGCCCCCGACGCGCGCGCCCAGCTTCGCCGCGAGCTCGGAGCCGAGCACGATGCCGGGCTCTCCCGAGAGCGTCACATCGGGAATCGAGTCCAACGCCGGTTCGATCGAGCGACTCACCGTGGTGACCTCGCGCTCATGTGAGAGATCCACACCCTTCACGACCAGTCCCTCGGAGAGTCCCTCGTGGAACACCATCGCCTTGGCGTAGGTGAACGCCGACGCTCCGAGCACGCCCCGCTCGTGGGCCAGGCGTTCCGCGAGCTCCGCGCCGTCGCTCAAGCCGTCCGTGGTCGCACCCAGCAGGACCACGTGCGCGTCGGTGCCGGCGATACGGGACTGCACCTCGCCCTCGAAGCCGTTCATCACCGCCAGCACCACCAGCAGCGCGGTCACGCCCACGGCCACGCCGGCGATGCTGATGCCGGTGAGCAGACGCACGAAGCCGGTGCGGGGCCGCGCGCGCAGGTAGCGGCCGGCGATCCACAGCGGCAGTCTCACTGCGACTCCATCCCCTCCGCCACCGCGTCCTCGTCGGGACGGTCGTCCTCGACCGGCCGGCCCTCCTCGGGCCGCAGTTGCGGGAACAGCAGGACGTCGCGGATGGAGCGCGAGTCCGTCGCCAGCATGACCAGCCGGTCCACACCGATCCCCACGCCGCCCGTGGGAGGCATGCCGTATTGAAGTGCTCGCAGGTAGTCCTCGTCGAGCGGCTGGGCCTCGTCGTCGCCGCGGGCGCGCGCGGCGCCCTGCGCCTCGAACGCGCGCTGCTGGGCGTCGGGGTCGTTCTGCTCGCTGAACGCGTTCGCCAGCTCCATGCCGGCCGCGAACAGCTCGAAGCGCTCGACCACGCGCGGGTTCGTGCGCGAGACGCGCGCGAGCGGCGACGTCTCCACCGGGAAGTCCACGAGGAACGTGGGGCTTTGAAAGCTCGGTTGCACCAGTTCCGTGAACAATTCGTCCAGCATGCCGCCCGCTCCGGTGCCCTGACGCGGATGGAGGTTCAAGCGCGAAATGTGGCGGCCGAGCTGCGGTTCGTCGAGCGCGTGCACGCTCTCGCCCAGCTTCTCGCTCACCGCGTCCAGCATGGACACGCGTGGCCACGGCGGCGTGAAGTCCAGTTCGCGGTCGCCATGGACCAGGCGGAGCGTGCCGCAGGCGTGCAGGAGCGCGTCGCACACCAGCTGCTCGGTGAGCGTCATCATGTCGTGCATGTCGGCGAATGCCTGGTAGTACTCGAGCAGCGTGAACTCGGGATTGTGCGAGCGATCCATGCCCTCGTTGCGGAAGTCGCGCGAGAACTCGTAGACGCGGTCCAGCCCGCCCACGATGAGCCGCTTCAAGTACAGCTCGTTCGAGACGCGCAGGTAGAGGTCCAAGTCGAGCGCGTTGTGGCGCGTGACGAACGGCCGCGCGAACGCGCCGCCGTAGAGCGGCTGCAACACCGGCGTCTCGACCTCGAGGTAGCTGCGTTGATCGAGGAACTGCCGGATGCGCGACACCAATCGGGCGCGGCGGCGGAACACCTCGCGCACCTCGAGGTTCACGAACAGGTCGGCGTAGCGCTGGCGGAAGCGCGTCTCGGGGTCGGTCAACCCGTGCCACTTCTCGGGCAGCGGCCGGATGGACTTGGCGAGCAGTTCCACCTGCTCGGCGCGTACCGTGATCTCGCCGGTCCGGGTGCGGAATAACGGGCCCTCGATGCCCACCCAGTCCCCCACCTCGAGCAGCTCGTAGCGGACGAACGCCACGCCCAGGACGTCACTGCGAAAATACACCTGGATGCGGCCCGATTCGTCGAGGACGTGGCCGAACCCGGCCTTGCCGTGCCCGCGGCGTGCCATCAAGCGGCCCGCGATGCGCACGCGCTCGCCCGGCTCCTCCGTGACCGCGTCGCCCCGGGCAAGCAGGTCCGTGGCCCGGTGCGTGACGTCGTAGCGATACGCGTACGGCTCACAGCCGATCGCCCGCCATTCGTCGATCTTGGCCCGTCGCTGGGCCATCAGCTGTCGCAGGGACATGCACGTTCCCGGGGCTCGGCGCGCGCGTCCATCGCGCGGCGGACCCGCGACTCTAGGGAGCGTCGGAAGAAGGTGTCAACTGCGTCGAGACGGGCGTGCCCCGATAAGGATGGCCCCATCCTCACGGGTGCTGTCGGTCTCATCACCTCCAGTTGCCGGCGGCAACGAACGCGCCCCAGTAGAAGGGGTGCGTGCTCTCGCCATTCGCTCGTCGCTCGCGCAGCAATTCGAGGCTCGCATCCCGGACCGCTTCCGCGGTGCTCAGGTGTTTCACCAGCCGAGCCTCATATAGCCGTTTCATCCACTTTCGCGCCGAATCATCCTCGACCGACCACAGGCTCATGATCAGGGTCTTGGCCCCGGCAACCTGAAACGCTCGACGCAGCCCGAACACTCCCTCCCCTGCTCTCACCTCCCCCACGCCTGACTCGCACGCCGAGAGCACTGCCCACTCTACTCCCGAGAGATCGAGGGCGGCGATCTCCTGGGCGGTGAGGATGCCGTCATCTTGGTTGGGACCGGAGTGCTCCCGCTGGTTGGCACCGGCGAGCGCGAGGCCGGAAAACAGCAGGGGATTCTCCCCGCTGACAGGCGGAGGCGCTCGACCACCAGACGTCGCATGTTGTCCGATGTCGGGATCACTCCCAAGGGCTGTGGGGCAGCGGCCGTCTAAAAAGAAACCATGGGTCGCGAGATGGAGGACGCGACGACCTGGGGCCAGCTTCTTGAAAGTCATCTCGGTGGCTTCGGGGCCGGTGACTTGCACCACGTCAGCACCGCCGTCGCGTACCATGCTCGGCTGCATCCAGAGCGAAGCGATGTCCTCGACTTCCCGGCCGGAGGCGGGCAGTGGCTGGAACTGCATCGCCCGAAACTCCAGGCAGCCCGAGCGCTCGCCTCGATAGGATCGATTGGATGTCGCCGAGGGCGGAGAGTTCGCTCCCCACTGCGGCGCCGTCCCAGGACGCGGCTTGATCGAGGCATAACTGAAATCGGGTCCGCCTAGGGCGAGCAGTCCCTGCCCGCTCCGCGGCTCAGGTCTCATGGGCACCAAGTCTCGCTCCGCCGAGAGGAAGTGAATGAGCGGACCCACCTCGACCAGATAGTCGAACTGATTGACCGGAAGCGACGCGAAGCTCACCAGGTTCAAGGCCCCATCCGGAATCACGAACACGCGCTCCGCCCCACGAAGCTGGGATGCAATCGGATCCCAGATCCTCCGGCGCAGGGCCTCGCCTTTCGCGCGGTAAGCTGCCTCGACCCTTGGAGCGATGCGTCCGACCGCCACCACTCCGCGCCTCGCCTCCTCCTGCCAGTGCGACACGAGGGAATCCACTTCTGCGGCACGCCCGAGTGGCACCACGACTGGCTCTCGATCACCGCCGCTCAGGACAAATGCCACATAGGCCGGTACGGGGGCAGGCGTTCCAACGATTGTGTCGCGATCGCTCTGCTGTGCCCCCGAGTCGTCTTGCCCGTGTGCGGTTCGCGGGGAGGGATGACGGCTGAATCGAACAAACGCCACCAACGCGGTACGTACTGGCAGAGCCGATGCTACATCCTCGAAGCCGATCCGATCGCTTGACTGCTGATTCCGGACTCCCACGCACGCATCCGCAAGTCTCCGCTCCGTCTCCTCCATCTGCCGTCGCGCATCTTCGAGAAGCCCGCGATAGACCTCGGGCCTCTCATTGCCCGGGCCCCGCACCTGAAGGTTTGCCAGTCGCGCACCAGCTGATGCATAGTCGGCGGAGCAGCCGGTGATCTCCGAGACCTGCCGGTGACGACCAGCAATCTCATCGAGCACCAAGGTGCGCGAGCGCACTACCGAATTCCAGATCTTGCGCGTCACCTCAGGCGTTAGTCCGTCGCCGGCAAGTGAGAGTGCCACGTCCAGGCCCGAGGGCCTTACCGAGGCATAACTCAGCGCGTGCCGCTCGCTGAGTGTCCTCGCAGTCAGCCGAAAGTGCTCACGGCCGATCTGTTCTGCGCGAAGCGCAATTACTGCGGCGTCGAGTCCCTGGCCCTGCGCGAGGAACAGTTCCGCCAGGCTGCTGAGGCTTCTCGCCACGAAGGGATGATTCGGCCCCAGCACCTTCTCCCGGATCGCCAGCGCCCGCTCGAGGAGTGGCCGCGCCCCCGCGTAGTCGCCCGTGGCGTGAAGCAGGCCCGCCAGGTTGTGGAGGCTCGTCGCCACCTCGCGATGATCCGGCCCCAGCGCCTTCTCCCGAATCGCCAGCGCCCGCTCGTAGAGTGGCCGCGCCCTCGCGTAGTCGCCCGTATTGTCAAGGAGGGTCGCCAGGCCGCCGAGGCTCGTCGCCACCTCGCGATGATCCGGCCCCAGCGCCTTCTCCCGGATCGCCAGCGCCCGCTCGTAGAGCGGCCGCGCCCCGGCATAGTCTCGCGTGTCCTGAAGCAGGAGCGCCAGGCTTTGGAGGCTCTGGGCTACGGCGCGATGATCGGGCCCCTGCGACTTCTCCTGGATCGCCAGCGCCCGCTCGTAGAGCGGCCGCGCCGCCGCAAGGTCGCCAGTGTCATGAAGGAGCCTCGCCAGGCTGCCGAGGCTGTTGGCCACGTTTGTATGATTCGGCCCTAGCGCCTTCTCATCGATCGCCAGCGCCTGCTCGTAGAGCGGCCGTGCCGCCGCATAGTCGCCCATGGCGTGAAAGAGAAGCGCCAGGCTGCTGAGGCTGTTGGCCACGGATGTATGATTCGGCCCTAGCGCCTTCTCACGGATCGCCAGCGCCCGTTCGTAGTGTGGCCGCGCCGCGGCATAGTCGCCCATCGTGTGAAGGAGAGCCGCCAGGTTGGTGAGGCTCTGGGCCACGTCGGGATGATCCGGCCCTTGCTCCTTCTCCCGGATCGCCAGCGCCCGCTCGTGGAGCGGCCGCGCCGCGGCATAGTCGCCTGTGGAGTAAAGGAGGTGCGCCAAATTATTGAGGCTCTGGGCCACGAGGGGATGATCCGGCCCCAGCGCCTTCTCCCAGATCGCCAGCGCCCGCTCGAGGAGCGACCGCGCCGCGGCATAGTCGCCCGTGGTGGTGACGAGGCCCGCGAGGATCAGGAGGCTCTCGGCCACGAGGGGATGATCCGGCCCCAGCGCCTTCTCCCGGATCGCCAGCGCCCGCTCAGCGAGCAGCCGCGCCCCCGCATTGTCGCCTGTGTTGAGAAGTAGACTCGCCAGAAGGCTGAGGCTCTGGGCTACGTCGGGATGATCGGGCCCCAGCGCCTTCTCCCGGATCGACAGCGCCCGATCGGCAAGCGGCCGCGTCCTGGCATAGTCGCCCGCGACTCTAAGTAAGCTCGCCAGGTTGTTGAGGCTCTGGGCCACACCGGGATGATCCGGCCCCAGCGCCTTCTCCTTGATCCGGATGGCGTGCTCGGCACGTTCTCGCGAACTCGGATCCTTGGCTTTCCCGCCACGCCAAAGCGCCTCGACCAGGACATCCAGCACGTCGGCGAATCGCAGGGAGTCGCCATCGGCAGCCGTCTCGGCTTCTGCGAGCAGCGGCCTGGCCAGAGCCTCTGCGTCAGCGTAGCGCCCCTTCTTGATCAGATCGCGGCACGTCGAGAGGCTATCCACGAACCCTCCGGTTCGCACGGAGCCCCCCCGCGCCGAGGTGGAATCCATCCGTAAGCTTCCGCTGGTCGCCTGAGGCCCGTCACTCAGTTCGATGTGTGCTACCGACTCAACACCGCCGGCGCTGGCGAGGATGGCAACGGACAGGACGGTGGCGAGCCGAGCCCGTGAGTGGAGTCGGAGCGCGGGTTCGCGAGATCGTTCGTTCCCCTTGCAGGATGTGACCATCGTCGGCCCCCATTCGCACACTGCTCGCTTCAGTTTCGCGCGGCGCGCGTACGCTCGGGCTCCTCCAGCGAGAGTTTGCGCGCGGTGAGGTCCACCGGCACCGGGTACTGCCCGGTGAAGCACGCGCGGCAGAATCGCCGCGGTTCGCGTTCCACCGCCAGCATGCCGTCCAGCGACAGGTAGCCGAGCGAGTCCACGCCCAGGAACTCGCGGATCTCCTCCACCGTCTTGAGCGCCCCGATCAACTCGCGTCGACTCGGTGTATCGATGCCGTAGAAGCACGGATGCGTCACCGGCGGGGATCCGACGCGGAAGTGCACCTCGCGCGCCCCGGCCCGACGCAACAGCAGCACGAGCTTGCGACTCGTGGTGCCGCGCACGATCGAGTCGTCCACGACCACGACGCGCCGCCCCTCGAGCACCTCGGCGACCGGATTGAACTTCACGCGCACGCCGAGATCGCGTCCGGTCTGGTTGGGTTGGATGAACGTGCGACCGACGTAGTGGTTGCGGATCAACCCCAGCTCGTAGGGGATGCCCGACTCCTCGGCGAAGCCGAGCGCGATGGAGTTGCTCGAGTCCGGCACGGCGATCACCACGTCGGCCTCGACCGGGTGCTCCTGCGCCAGCTGGTGACCGAGGCGACGGCGCACGCGGTCCACCGTGTCGCCGAACACGCGGCTGTCCGGCCGCGAGAAGTAGATGTGTTCGAAGATGCAGTGCTGGAGCGGCTCGGCCGCCGGGATCGCCCGCCGCGAGCGCACGCCCTGTGGGTCGATCGTCACCATCTCGCCCGGCTCCACCTCGCGCAGGAACTCGGCCCCGACCAGGTCGAGCGCGCAGGTCTCGCTCGCCACGACGTAACCGTCCCCCAGCCGCCCCAGGCAGAGCGGCCGAAAGCCGTGCGGGTCGCGAAACGCCACCACCGAGCGCTCGGTGAGCACCACGAGCGAGTAAGCACCCACCACTTGCCGCGCAGCCTCGATAAGCGCGTCCTCCACCCGATCGGAGCCCGACAGCGCCATCAGGTGCAGGAACACCTCGGTGTCGAGCGTGGTCTGGAAGATCGAGCCCGACTCCTCGAGCCCGGCTCGCACCTCGCGGGCGTTGGTGAGGTTACCGTTGTGCGCGAGCGCCAGCGAACCGCCGCGGTAGACCACGCGCAGCGGCTGCGTGTTCTCCAGCGTGAGCCCGCCCGACGTGGAATAGCGGTTGTGGCCGATCGCCAGTTGCCCGGGCACCTGCTCGAGGTGGGCGTCCCGGTACACGTCCGCCACGAGGCCGATGCCCTTGACGACGTGGAACCGGTCGCCGTCGCTCGCCACCACGCCGGTGGCCTCCTGGCCGCGATGCTGCAGCGCGTGCAGCCCGAGTGCGGTGATCGCCGCCGCCTGCGGCACGCCCACCGCTGCGAACACGCCACACTCCTCGTTCCAGCCCTTGAGCTGGTGCTCGCCGCTCATGCGCGTCTCCCCTTCGCGGCCCGCTTCGGGGCCGCCAACCACGGCCACGGCGGCGAGGCCCCGTCGCCCGCCCGCCAGTCTTGGAAATGCGGATTACTCAACAGCCCCGTCGCGCGATCCTCGACCGCCGCGAGCGAGGCCGCTTCGTGCGCAGCGTCGACGCCGGCCCCGAACGCGAGCGCCCACGCCACGCCTTCACGCACCTCGACGCGCGCTCCGGTCTCGTGCCGCCACCAGCGCTCGGCCGCGGTACGCCGCTCGAGCCCGCGGTCCACCACCAGCACAAGCGATTCGCCGGCGCGAAACGGTGCCGGCTCGGCCGCCGAGGCGCGCACCGTGCAGCGCTCCTTGGCGGGATTGTAGAACCTCGTGGACCGGTGCAACAGTGCCTCCACCTCGGCCCGCCCCGGGAGCTCCCCGGCGAACTCGAACACGCGCACGCGACGCAGCGACTTCAAGCCTGCCCCGGCCGCCAGACGGGTACGCGCCACCTCGTAGGCACTCGTGGCCTCGGCGTCCTCGGAGCGGAGCTCCACGAATGCCTGCATCCGGACGATCTCGCGACTCATGCTTCCCCCAGATGGCGCGCGAGGCCGTGGAACAACATCAGGCCCGGTCCCTCGCCGTAGGCCGAGCCGTCCGCGGCCGCAACGGCCGCATCGCGCCTGCGGCCCCAGTCGCCGCCCATGAGCCGCGAGACGCTGCCCAGGTCGGCGGCACGCTCCGGGTGCGGCATGAGCGCCAACACGTTGCCGCGCGCACTGCAGAGCCCCGCCACGGCCTCCTCGGCGCCGTTCGGATTGTCGGGGTGGGACGTGGCGGGCTCGCCGGCCGACGTGGCGTAGCGTAGCGGCGCCTGACCCGCCTCGATGAGGCTCGCGAGCCTGCCCTTTCGCGCCGACGTGAAACGGCCTTCGGCGTGCGCGACCGGCAACGGCAGCAGCGTGCCCGCGGCGAGCCCGTGCGTGAACACACACGCCGACTCCTCGATCCGGCACCAGACCCAGCGCGTGTAATAGCCCACCCGATCCGGCATGCGGTTGCGGGCGAGCGCCACCTCGACATGCCCGCCGCCCGGAACCAGCCCGGCCTCGACCAGCACCTGCGCGCCATTGCAGATGCCGAGCACCGGCGAGCCCGCCTCGGCGCGTTCGGCGAGCTGCTCGAGCAATGGATCCTTCGCGGCGAGCGCTCCGGCCCGCACGCGGTCCTGGTAGGAGAACCCGCCCGGCAGCACGAATGCGTCGTACGCGCTCAGTTCGTGTGCCGGCCGTGTCCAGCGGAACACCTCGGCGCCAAGACCCACGCGCGCCAGCGCGCGCACGGTCTCGGCTTCGCAGTTGACCCCCGCCAGTTGCAGCACCGCAACGCGCGCGCCGCTCACACGCCCTCCTCGTTCCAGATCCGGCGCAGGCCCTGGCCACTCGCCTGCGCCAGCTCCGGCACCGACCACGTCAGCGTGTCGCCGCCCGGTGCGCGCACGCGCAGCGTGGCGTGCGGCGAGAGCGTGCCCACCGGCCACGCGACGAACCCGCGATCGCGCGCGGCTTGCGACAGCCGCGCCAGCCGTTCGAACGGGACCTCATAGACGATCGCAGGTCGCTCGCAGTAGAGCGCCACCGTGGGGTCCACCTCGAAGGGTTCCAGGTCCACTTCCGCACCGAGCGGGCGGTCGTCGGGCGCGCCGAGCAGCATCTCCACGAGCGTCACCGCGAGGCCGCCCGCCGAGACGGCGTGCGCGGCCACCGCCCAGCTTCCCTCGGCGACGGCCACCGCGAACTCGTGGAGCCTCGCTTCGCGCTCGAGATCCAGCGGCGGCGGCGGCCCACCGCGCTCGCGCAACACCTCGCGCCGATAGGTCGACCCCTCGAGCCCGTCGCGGTCGTCACCCACCAACACGAGCACGTGTCCTGCAGCGCGGCAGCCCAGCCCGAGCGCACGGCTCAC
>CAYQNV010000185.1:0-13240 GCA_964418975.1 uncultured bacterium
CGGCGACCCTCTACATCGAAGGCTTCGTCGAGTTCGTCGCCTCCCTCGACGCTCCGATTGCTACCGGCTGGAGCGACAGTTGCCGGGCGGGACTTTCACCCGCTGAGGATGTACGCCTGTTCACGGCGCACTGAATAGTCCGGGTTAGTTCGTGATCGATCCACCTCGACCTCAAGTGGGGCGCGGGGCCATGCTCCGCGCCTCCATTTGCCTCGGAGCCCCACATGGAGAGTCCGCTCAAGGATCCGCTGACTTGGGCCTATCCGGCGTTGGAGCCTTACGACACCGGACGCCTGCGCGTCTCGGCACTGCACGAGATCGCGTTCGAACAGTCCGGCAACCCGGCGGGCAAGCCGGTGGTGTTCCTGCACGGCGGCCCCGGCGGCGGTTCGTCGCCCAACATGCGCCGGTTCTTCCACCCGGACCGCTATCGCGTCGTGGTTTTCGACCAGCGCGGCTGCGGCAAGAGCACGCCCGCCGCTTCGCTTGAGGAGAACACCACCTGGGACCTGGTCGCCGACATCGAGAAGCTGCGCGCGCACCTCGGCATCGAGCGCTGGCAGGTGTTCGGCGGCAGCTGGGGCTCGACGCTGGGGCTGGCGTACGCGCAGAAGCACCCGGATCGCGTCACCGAGATGGTGCTGCGCGGCATCTTCCTGCTCCGCCGCCAGGAGGTATCGTGGTTTTACCAGCGCGGCGCGTCGGCACTCTATCCCGACCTGTGGGAGGCCTACTGGAATCACATCCCCGAGGGCGAGCGTGGCGACATGGTGAAGGCCTACCACGCGCGGCTCACGCACACCGACCGCGACGTGCGCGTGGCCGCGGCCAGACGCTGGGCCGGGTGGGAGGGAGCCACGAGCAAACTGCTGCCCGACCCGGACCTGAAGGACCACCACGAAGAAGATGAGTTCGCGCTCGTCTTCGCCCGCATCGAGGCGCACTACTTCGTGAATCGCGGCTTCCTCGAGTCGGACGACCAGCTGCTGCGCGACGTCCCGCGCATCCGCCACATCCCCGCGGTGATCGTTCAGGGCCGCTACGACGTGGTCTGCCCGGCCGAGAGCGCGTGGGCGTTGCATCGCGCGTGGCCCGAGGCCGAACTGGTGATCACCGCGGACTCGGGGCACAGCGCGTTCGACGCACCCAACTCGCGCGCGCTCGTCGCCGCCACGGATCGGTTCTCGTCGCGCTGAAACGTAGCACGCGCACCTGCTGTGCCGACAGTGTTTTATCAGGTTCAGCTCAGGTAGGTTTGGAGATTTACTTGGGACTCGAACGGGCTTGGTCAGCGATGCCAGCGCCCTGGCGGCCAGCTGGAGGCGGCGCGATTCCGCTCAAACTCCCGCCGCGTCGGGCCGAGAACACGGTTGCGAACGGAGTCGCATATCCCGGTCGCGCAAGGAGGTCGGCGTGGACTCGATCTGGCTCTGGCCGCTGGCGCTCGTGGCGTTCCTGTTCGCGTGGCCGGCGCTGCGGGTACTGGCGGCGCGGCTGACCGCGGACCGGTTCCCGTCGCAGGCGCTGGGCGCCGCGCCTGAGCGCATCTCGCTCGTGCGCGTCGCCGAGCCGCGCTGGCGGAACGCGAAGCCGCGCGAGTCGGCGGAGCGCCAGCTCGCCGAGGCGGGTTTCGTGGAGGCCGGCGCCTATTCGGTGCGCGAGATGGCCGAACTCACGCTGGCGCTATACGCCAACCCGGCGGCGCGGGCCTACGCCGTTCTCTACGACCATCCGCACTCGGGCTTCTGGGCCGAGTTCGTGACGCGCTACCAGGACGGCACGCTGGCCAACTACACGTCGCTCGAACCCATGCACGCGGATGTGCCCGAGGGGTCGGTTCACGTCGCGGCGCCGGAACTCTCGCTCGCCGAGCTGTGGAAGCGGATGCTCGCCGAACGCCCGGAGCGCGCGATGCGCGAGTGCTCGCGCTCGGCCGCCGCCTCGGACTTCGAGCGCGGCTACGCCGAATCGGTGGCCCACCACCGGCAGCGCTCGGTCGCACCCGAGGCGCGCGAGGGCGGGCTCGAGCAGGTGGCCTGAGGCCATCCCCTCGCGACACTCGCGACGGCGCGCGGTGCGAGCGACTCGCCCTCGCGTCGTTCAGGCACCGGACTGCTCAAGGCCGCGCGCGCTCCGGCGACGTGCGCTCCGGCGCCACGCGGCGTACGCCGGCACGCCCGAGGCGATCGCGAGCAGTCCGAGCAGCGATTCGCGCGGCGCGGATTGCAGCGTGTTGAGCGTGAGCAGCGCCATGCCCAGCACGAACAGCGCGGGCAGCCACGGCCAGCCCCACGCGCGGTAGGGGCGTGGCACGTCGGGGCGCACGGCGCGCAACCGAAACAACGCCAGCCCGGCGGCGACGTGGAACAACACGCCGCCAAACGTCACATACGTGAACAGCTGCGTGTAGGTGCCCGTGAGCGCGAGCACTGCGGCCCACGCGCTCTGCAGCCACAGCGCCGCCGCGGGCGTGTGCCAGCGCGGGTGGATCTCGGCCACGCGCGCGAAGAACACACCGTCGGCCGCCATGGGTTGGTAGACGCGCGACGAGTAGAGGAGCGTGGCGGCGAGGCAGCCGAACGCCGACACGGCCACCGCGGCAGTCATGGCGCGCGCCGCGACGTCGCCGAACAGCGTGCGCGCCGTGACCTCGGCCACGCGGCTCGTGCTCGCGAGCTGCTCCACGGTGAGCGCGCGCAGGTAGACGAGGTTCAGGAGTGCATAGGCCACCACCACCACGGCCACGCCCAGCACCAGTCCGCGCGGAAGGTCGCGGCGCGGCTCGCGCATCTCGCCCGCCGAGAACGTCAGCGCGTACCAGCCGTCGTAAGTCCACAGCGTTGCGATGAGCGCCACGCCGAACGGCGCGGCGAGTGCGAGCGGAGCCGCGGGCAGCGGCGCTGTCCACGCCGCCTGCGCCACGGGTGCCACGGCGAGCCCGCCCACGACGAGTGCCGCGATGCCGCCGAGCTTGACCAGTGTGAACACGTTTTGCACCCGCGCACCCTCGCGGACGCCGAAGTGATTGGCGAGCGTGAGCGCGGCGATTGCGAGGAGCGCCGCGCCCTGCGCGCCGCTCACTCGCAGTGTTCCCACGGCGAGCAAGGTGCGCTCGCTGGAGAAGATCGGCACGAGTGCGCCCAGATACTCGCCGAAGCCCACGGCGATGGCAGCGATGCCACCGGTCATGATGACGAGCAGACAGGTCCAGCCGTAGAGGAAGCCCGGCAGCGGCCCCCACGCCTCGCGCAGGAAGTGGTAGAGACCGCCGGCGCGCGGGTACATCGCACCCATCTCGGCATAGGAGAGAGCGCCCGCCAGCACCAACAGTCCGCCCGCGAGCCAGGCGGCGATGGCCAGCGCCGGGTGCGGGAGCGCGCGCGCCACGTCGCCGGCGGTGAGGAAGATGCCCGTGCCGATGACCGCGCCGATCGTGAGCGAGGCGCCATCCCAGGCGCCGAGCGCACGTTCGAGCGTCGGGGCGGGGGACGCGGCCGCGCCGGCCTGCGCGCGGGCCGGCGCGGCGGCGGGCCGGGCGGCGGGTTCCATGGCGCGGCACTCTGCCACAGGCCACCGCCATTGACACTCCCCGGCGCGCTGCGTTCCACTGCTCCCTTCCCGCGCCGCACGCACGTCCGCGTGGCGTTGCCCCGACCCCCTCTCCACCGGAGCGCATCCCTCATGAAGCGCCTCTCGTTCGCGCTGCTCCCACTGGTCCTGATTGCCGCGGTCGCGCTGGCCGCGCCCGCACCCGGGTCGTCCGCGAAGTCGTCCGCCAAGTCCTCCGCCAAGTCGACGTCCAAGCTCGTGGCGGGCACGTTCTCGGGACTCAAGTTCCGCTCCATCGGGCCGGCGAACACCTCGGGCCGGATCACGGAACTCGCGGTGCACCCGCGCGACAAGAGCACGTGGTACGTGGCCACGGCGTACGGCGGCGTGTGGAAGACCACCAACGCCGGCACGTCGTTCACGCCGATCTTCGACGAGCAGGGCACGTCCAGCATCGGTTGCGTGACGCTGGCGCCGTCGCGGCCGCTCACCGTGTGGGTGGGCACGGGCGAGAACAACAGCCAGCGAAGCGTGGGCTGGGGCGACGGCGTGTACCGCTCGGACGACGGCGGCAAGAGCTGGGCAAACGTGGGGCTCAAGACGAGCGAACACATCGGCCGCATCGTCGTGCATCCCACGAACCCCGACGTGGTGTGGGTGGCCGCTCAGGGACCGCTGTGGTCGGGTGGCGGCGATCGTGGCGTGTACAAGTCCAGCGACGGCGGCAAGACGTGGAAGCAAGTGCTGAAAGTGGACGAGTGGACCGGCGCCAACGAGGTGCACCTGGATCCGCACGACACGAGCGTGCTCTACGCCAGCACCTACCAGCGCCACCGCCGCGTGTGGACGCTCATCGACGGTGGCCCCGGCTCGGCGATGTGGAAGAGCACGGACGGCGGCGAGACGTGGAAGAAGCTCACGAACGGCCTGCCGAGCGGCGACATGGGCCGCATCGGCTTCGTGGTTCCCTCGACCGAGCGCGACGTCATCGTGGCCACGATCGAGGCCTCGGCGGACGAGAAGGGCACGTACCGCTCCGACGACGGCGGCGCCAACTGGCAGAAACTCAACGGCAACATCTCGTCGAGCCCACAGTACTACCAAGAGCTGTCCGCGGACCCCACCGTCCCGGGTCGGCTCTACTCCATGGACACCTACCTACAGACCTCCGACGACGGCGGTCGCACCTGGCGCCGAGCGGGAGAAAAGAACAAGCACGTGGACAACCACGCCATGTGGGTGGATCCCGACGACTCGCGGCACGTGCTCGTGGGCTGCGACGGAGGTCTCTACGAGAGTTACGACCGTTGCACGACGTGGAACTTTTTCGCCAACCTGCCGCTCACCCAGTTCTACAAGCTCGAGGTGGACCAGGACACGCCGTTCTACAACGTGGTCGGCGGCACGCAGGACAACAACACGTGGGGCGGCCCGTCGCGGACGAACAACGAGCACGGCATCCGTAACTCGGACTGGTGGCACGTGCTGGGCGGCGACGGGTTCCAGCCGCGGGTGGACCCCACCGATCCCCGCATCGTCTACGCCAGCTACCAGCACGGCGAGCTCTATCGCTTCGACCGGAAGAGCGGCGAGCGCACCGAGATCCAGCCGCAGCCCGAGCCCGGCGAGCCCGCCAGCCACTGGAACTGGGACAGCCCGTTGATCATCAGTCCGTTCTCGCATACGCGGCTCTACTTCGCGTCGCAACGGCTCTACCGCTCGGAGGACCGCGGCGACAGCTGGAAATCGGTGAGCCCCGACCTCACGCGCCAGCTGGATCGCAACGAGCTCGAGATCATGGGCCGCGTGTGGAGCATCGACGCCGTGGCAAAGAACGCTTCCACCAGCTTCTACGGCAACATCGTGGCGGTGGACGAGTCGCCGCTTCGCGAGGGGCTATTGCTCGTGGGCACCGACGACGGCCTGGTGCAGGTGAGCGAGGACGGCGGCGGGCACTGGCGGCGGATCGAGTCGTTCCCGGGCGTGGGGGAGTACGCCTACGTCTCGCGCGTGGTGGCGTCACGCTTCGATGCGCGCACGATCTACGCAACCTTCGACCGCCACAAGATCGGCGATTTCAAGCCGTACGTGTTGAAGAGCACCGACCTGGGCCGCAGCTGGACCAGTCTCGCCGGTGACCTGCCGGCCAACTGCGCGGTGTACAGCTTCGTGCAGGACACGAAGGACCCCGAGCTACTGTTCGCCGGCACCGAGTTCGGCCTCTACTGCACGCAGGACGGGGGCAAGCGCTGGATGAAGCTCTCGAGCGGCTTGCCCATCCAGTGCATCCGCGACGTCGCTATTCAGGCGCGCGAGGACGACCTGGTGGTGGCCACGTTCGGCCGAGGCTTTTACATCCTGGACGACCTTTCGCCGCTGCGTCTCATGAACACCGAGGCCGAGCTGGCGCAGGAGGCGGTGCTGCTTCCGGTGCGGAAGTCGCTCCTCTACGTCGAGGCCTCCCCCATGGGCGGCCGCGGCAAGGCCGAGCAGGGGGAGAGCTTCTACGTCGCAGAGAACCCAGCCTTCGGTGCCACCTTCACGTACTACTTGAAGGATGGGTACAAGTCCCGGCGCGAGCAACGACGAGCGCTGGAGAAAGATGTGGTCAAGGCGGGCGGCGACACGTTCTACCCGGCCTGGGATAGCGTGCGGGCCGAGGAGCGCGAGGAAGCGCCCACGCTGTTGCTCACCGTGACCGACGCGCAGGGTCAGGTGGTGCGCCGCTTGACGGCGCCGACCAAAGCGGGTTTCCAGCGCGTGGCCTGGGACTTCCGCTGGGCCGATCACGCGCCCGCCACGCTCACGCCACGGACGCGCGGCGACTTCGACAGCGACGGCGGCGGCCCGCTCGCGGCGCCGGGCAGCTATCGCGTGCAACTCGCCAAGCGGCTGAACAGCGTGGTCACGAACCTGGGCGAACCGCAGGCGTTCGTGGTGGAGCCGCTCCAGAACTCGTCGCTGCCCGCGGCCGACCGCGCGGCGCTCGCCACGTTCCAGAAGAAAGCCGCGCGACTGCAGCACGCCGTCATGGGCACGCAGCGCGTGCTGCGGGAGGCGCAGGAGCGGGCACAGCTGCTGCGCCGTGCGCTCGACGACACTCCGGCCGCCGAGGCGGTTGCCATGCGCCTCGAGGCCGGCGGATCGATCGACCGCCTGCGCGTCATCGACATCAGCTTGAACGGCGACTCGGAGATCGCCCGCCACAACGAGGCGACGCCGCCGTCACTTGCGGATCGCATCGGCCGCGTGGTGGACGGAAGCTGGACCTCGACCAGCGCGCCGACCGGCTCGCAGCAGCGCGCGTACGACATCGTGTCCACGTCGCTCACCCGCACCATCGCGGAGCTGCGTGGCGCTCTCGACGCGCTCGACGCGTTGGGCAAGCGCGCGGAATCGCTTGGGGCGCCGTGGACGCCCGGCCGAGTTCCCGACTGGAAGCCCGAGTGACCACCCCGCGCTCACCCCTGCACGAGAGAGGACGCCATGGCCAAGCCGTCGCACGCTGACGCCGAACTGCTTCTACACCTCTACGAGATCCGCCGCGAACCCGAGCTCCGGCGCGCGCGGCAATGGTTGCTGTCCGAGTTCAAGCCCACGACTTGGGCCGACGTGAAATCTCGTTACCTCTCGCACGTGGACGAGGACCGCTGGTTCCGCATGACCACGTCCTACTGGGAGATGCTCGCCACGCTCGTCAACCGCGGCACGCTGCACGGCGAGCTGTTCTTCGACCATACCGGCGAGGACATCGTGACGTGGAACCGCATCGCACCGTTGATCCCCGACGCGCGCGCCGACATCCGCCCCACGTATCTCGTGCAGTTCGAGCGCCTGGTGCTGGCGCACCAGTCCTATCGCAAGCGCACGAACGAGGCGGCGCTCCGGGCGGCCGCGAGGCCGGCGACGAGGCCGCGCGGGAAGAAGCGGCGCGGATGAGCTCCACGTTCGGCCGGCTGTTCCGGGTGAGCACCTTCGGCGAGTCGCACGGGCCCGCCGTGGGCGTGCTGGTGGACGGCATGCCGCCGGGGCTCAAGGTGGACGCGGACGCCATCCAGGTCGAGCTCGATCGGCGTCGCCCCGGACAGAGCGCGATCACCACGCAGCGCCAGGAAGCCGACCGCGTGGAGATCCTGTCTGGCGTGTTCGAGGGCGTGAGCCTCGGCACGCCCATCGCGATGTTGGTGCGGAACACCGGCCAGCGCTCCAAGGACTATGACGCCCTGAAGAGCGTGTTTCGCCCGGGCCACGCCGACTACACCTATTTCGAGAAGTACGGCGTGCGCGACCACCGCGGAGGCGGCCGCTCGTCGGGCCGCGAGACCGTGGGCCGCGTGGCCGCCGGGGCGCTGGCCAGGAGCGCGCTCGCCACCGTCGGCGTGAGCCTGGTGGGTGGCACCGTACAGGTGGGGAGCGTCAAGGCGTACGACCGCGACTGGCCGCTGGTGGAGGCGAACCCGGTGCGCTGCCCCGACGCCGACGCCGCCGCACTCATGCACACGCTCATCGAACGCGTGCGCGACGAACGCGACTCGGTCGGAGGCGTCGTCGAGCTGGTGGCGCGCGGCGTACCCGTGGGCTGGGGCGACCCGACCATGGACAAGCTCGACGCGTTGCTCGCGGCCGCCATGCTGTCGATCCCCGCCACCAAGGGCGTCGAGATCGGGGGTGGATTCGGCATGGTCGAGCTGCGCGGCTCGCAGACCAACGACGTGTTCGACGGCGAGCGCTACGCGAGCAACTTCTCCGGCGGCATCGCGGGCGGCATCTCCAACGGAAACGAGATCGTGGTGCGCGTGGCCGTGCGACCGGCGACGAGCATCGGCAGGCCACAGGTCATGGCGCGCGAGGAGGGCGGCACCGAGACCGTGGCCATCGAGGGCCGCCACGACCCATGCATCTGTCCGCGCGTCGTGCCCGTGGCCGAGGCCATGCTGGCCGTGACGCTCATGGACGCGTGGCTCCACCAACGGGCGCTGCGCGGGCGGGAGCGGTAGCGGGCGCCCCGGTTCGTCATGCTGGAGGTCTCATGCCGTTGGCGTCCCGGCGCACGCCTTTCGAGGCGAAACTCGAGCACGCGAACTTGACTCGCTCCTCGAGCGACGCATCGGGGCCTTCTCGTCACAGAGCGCGGCCGCACGACGTGCCTCGTCTGGCCGGAATCCCAGCGCTCGCAGCCACGGGACCACGTCTTTGTCGGCTCTCGGACCTTCCGCGGCCTCCGGCCGCGTGCGCGCTTCGATCTCCACGCGAGTGGTCCAGACCGCGTCCTGACCCGAGTCACGCTACTCACCACGGGCGAGCGGGTCATCGATACGCGCGGGCGGCCGGCCCCGCGGGGCCCACAAAGCGAGCCTCCGCCGCCCCCCCCCCGACTTCCCGCGTGACGCGCCCGGCCCGCGGCGTTACCTTTGCCACCGGTCAGGGACGCCCCGCATCCCGTGGGTTCCGAGTGCGGTACCGGGTGCGGGCCAGGCCGCCGGGGCCGGCCGCGGCAACGAACCGGGGGAGGTCCGAATGGACACCCGTATCGCCTGCAGCGTGATGCGTGCCACGATGGCGACGCTCGTGCTGTCGCTCGTGCAGTCACCCACGCCGGTCCGCGCCGAGCTCTACAACATCACCGACTTGGGCAGCCTGGGCGGCGTGCGAGGCAGCGGTGCTTATTCGCTCTCGGGCACGGGCGTGGTGGCAGGCTACTCGTTCGTGGCGGGCTCGAGCTTCGTGCATGCCATGGTCAACGACCACGGCGCGGTCCTCGACCTGGGCACTCTCGGCGGCACGCAGAGCCTGGCGCGCGCCGTCAACTCGTCCGGCGTGGTGGTGGGCTGGGCCTACCCGGCGGGGCTCGCGTGGCAGCGCGCGTTCCTCTGGCAGCAGGGCGTCATGACCGAGCTGGGCACGTTCGGCGGCAACGGCAGCGACGCCTCCGACATCAACGACGGCGGCACGGTGGTGGGCTCGGCGTACGACGCGCTGGGCCGCGAACGCGCGTTCTGGTGGCGCGACGGCGTGCTGCACGAGCTGGGCACGCTCGGGGGCTCGCAGAGCCGTGCGCTCGCGCTGAATGCGTGGGGCGACATCGTGGGTATGTCGGCGATCGCGGGCGATGACGAATACCATGCGTTCCTCACCAAGCCCGGCAGCCCGCTCTACGACCTGGGCACGCTGGGTGGACCCGCGAGCCATGCGCACGACGTGAACGAGCAGGTGCACGTGTGCGGCTGGTCCATGCTGCGCCCCAACGATCCGGCCTCGCGCGGATTCCTGTGGGCCGAAGGCGTGTTGAGGAGCCTCGGCACGTTGGGCGGCATCTACAGCGCGGCATTCGGCTTGAACGACCAGGACCAGGTGGTGGGGGCGAGCACGCGCGCCGACGAGGTGCAGGTGGCGTTCCTGTGGAGCAACGATCAGATGGTGGACCTGAACACGCTGCTGCCGCCGGGTCATGGATGGCGGCTGGTGTCGGCGTCCGACATCGATGAGAACGGTGCCATCGTGGGCGAGGGCGTGCGGCCGGACGGGAAGTCGCGCGCGTTCCTGCTTACGCCGGCCGGTACCACGGGCATACCGCGACCCGCGGCCGCGCCGCCGCTGCGCTTCGCCGGCGCAACGCCCAACCCGGTGCGCGGCGGCGCGCGCTTCGCGTTCGAGTTGCCGAGTGCGGGTTCTGCGTCGCTCGTGCTCTACGACTTGGGCGGGCGCAGCGTGCGCGAGCTGGCGAGCGGCT
The DNA here is from genome assembly GCA_964418975.1 of uncultured bacterium. GTDB lineage: Bacteria > Eisenbacteria > RBG-16-71-46 > RBG-16-71-46 > RBG-16-71-46 > JAIOPA01. Next base: position 10,280 of record CAYQNV010000185.1, read on the forward strand.
GGTTCTCGGCGGGTGGTCAATCGGTGTCGTGGGACGGCCGCGGGGACGACGGCTTGGCGCTGGCGCCGGGGGCTTACTACGCGCGACTCGTCACCGCGCGGGGCGCGCTCGCGCGGCGGTTCGTGCTCGTCCGATAAGGGCTTCCGTCGCGGTTCGCCTTCAGGCTTCTTTGACCCTCGCAAGTCGAGGGTGCTACGCTGGTTGCACGTTCGCGGCTCGTCGTCCCAGCGGAGGCTCTTCTGCGCATCCCTCATCGGATCCCGACGTGGCTCTGGCGCGCCTCGTGGCGCGGCCGGGAGATCGCGTTCGTCCGTTGACGAGTTCCACGCACCCGATCTCCCAGCCCATGCCGAATGGCGTGGGCTGTTTCGTTGTCACGAGGTGACACCCCGATGCTCGTGATCCTGAAGCCCGGCACTCTCGAAGCGGCCGCAGCCGGCGTGCTCACGCGCCTGCGCATGGCCGGGCTGGCGGTACATCGCACCGAGCACGACGGCCGCGTGCGCATCGCCGCGGTGGGCGAGCCGGGGGCGATGGACTGGGCCGACGTCGGCCAGTGGCCGGCGGTCGAGTCGGTGAGCAAGTTGACGCGCCCGTTCAAGCTGGCGAGCCGCGCGTTCCATCCGCACGACACGGTCATCTCGGTGGGCCGGGTCGCTATCGGCGGACTGCAGCTGGCGATCATGGCGGGGCCGTGCTCGGTGGAGGGCGAGGAGCAGGTGTTCACGATCGCCAAGGCCGTGGCCGAGGCGGGCGCCACGGTGTTGCGAGGCGGCGCCTACAAACCGCGCACGTCACCCTACGCGTTCCAGGGCCTCGGTGAAGAGGGCCTGAAGCTGCTGCGCCGCGCGGCTGACGCGTACGGACTGGCGGTGGTGAGTGAGGTGATGGAGCCGCAGTTGGTCACGCTGCTCGCGCGCTATTCCGACATCCTGCAGATCGGCGCGCGCAATATGCAGAACTATGCGTTGCTGCGCGAGGTGGGGCACTCGGACAAGCCGGTGCTGCTGAAGCGGGGGCTCGCGAGCACCATCGAGGAGTGGCTGCTCTCGGCCGAGCACGTGATGGCGCAGGGCAACCGCCAGGTCATCCTGTGCGAACGCGGCATCCGAACGTTCGAGACCTACACGCGCAACACGCTCGACCTGAACGCCGTGCCGGTGGTGAAGGAACTTTCGCACCTGCCGATCATCGTGGACCCCTCGCACGGCACCGGCATCCGCGACAAGGTGGCGCCCATGGCACGCGCGGCCGTCGCGGCCGGGGCGGACGGGCTCATCATCGAAGTGCACCACGACCCGGATCGAGCGCTCTCGGACGGGGCCCAGTCGCTCCGGCCGGAGCAATTCGTGGAGCTGGTGAACCAGATCCGCACCATCGCCGAGGTCCTCGGCCGCCGGGTCTGAATCCCGCTCGGGGTGCCGCCACCCGCCCCGGAGACTGCGCTTTCCCCGGCCGAACCGGTCTCCCGTAACGCATCGTTGACACGGGATATTGCTGGATGTAATCGTTTACATCGCCGGACGGGAGGGACCGCACCCTTTCGCCGACCCCCAGTGCTCGCCTCGCACCCGACGCTCTCGGCAAGGCGCGAGGCGAACAAGAGATTAACGCAGGCACGAACCCCAAGACCCCGCAACTTTGGTCCACGGCTTTTCGAGGAGGTTCGCACCATGAAGCGAGTCGCAACACTCGCCACCCTCGTCGCGACGGGCCTGCTGCTCGCCGCGGCGGCCGGGGCACAGCCGCCGCGCAAGGACGCGATCTGGGCGCGGTCCACCGCCGGTGCGCCCATCGTACTGGACGGCATTCTGAACGAACCCGAGTGGGCGCTCGCCGAGTCGAAGGTGATCCAGTTCGGCACCGACACCGGCATCCCCGGCGGCGGATACAAGTACGAGGGCGGCTTCCCGCCCACCGACCCCACGAACGCCACAGTCAAGTTCCTCACCGTGGGCAACCTCCTTTATATGAGCGTCGTGCTACCGGACAAGTCCATCGGTGGGTCCAAGAACTTCAACCGCTTCGACGGACTGCTCATGTCCATCAAGGACCATCTGTCGGCCGGCAGGCCGGCGCCCCCGGGCGAGCACTTCTATGTCTGGTGGGACAACGACCCGCTGGCGACCGATCCGCAGCCCGTCGGCCGGCAGCCCGCTTTCGCCGGCGGCCAGTTCGCCGCCAATCCCTCGTACACGCCGCGCACGCCCACCCAGATTGCCGCGTGGGACGCGGTCACCGTGGTGAACGGCGTCTCGAACGACGACACGCACGGACTCGACACCGACTGGACCGTGGAGATGAAGTTCGACCTGTCCGCCTCGGGTTACAACATCACGCAACCGCAGGGCGACATCGTCGAGTTCAACCTGTCCATTTACGATTGCGACAACTACTGGCCGCTAGTACCCATCAATCTCGCGTCGAACCGTGTGTGGTGGCAGGGCCCGTGGGGCAACTCGCTCGGCTACAACGAGGTCCGCATCCACTGCCGTCCCAGCGTCACGGTGAACAGCGCCACGCTGCCCTACCTCGCCCCCGAGATCATCGTCCCGAACGGTGCGCTGTTCGCCTCGCCGGTGATCGATGGCAGCCTCTCCGACGCCGTGTGGGCGAATGCTGCGCGCTTCGACATCCGCTACGGCGATGACGTGCTGCGCAACAGCTACCCCGGCGTGCTCAAGTGGCGCTCGGGCCAGTACCAGCCCACCGTGAACGGCGGCCTGGCGGCGGTGCTCGACCCGGCGGATTGCACCGTCAAGTACTTCTTCCGCGACGATTCGCTGTTTTTTGGCTTCGACGTGCGCGACGCGGTGGTGCAGTCTTACCCGCTCACCGACCGCATGGACGGCTTCGTGCTCGGCGTGTACGACCGCGTGCTGCGCGAGAGCTTCGACAACACGCTCCAGCCGCACCGGCTCACGTTCGACGTGGACCCCACGGGACAGGCGCGCACGGCCG
>CAYQNV010000186.1:0-26889 GCA_964418975.1 uncultured bacterium
GGATAGAGCGTCAGCCTCCGGAGCTGAAGGTTACAGGTTCGACCCCTGTCGGGCGCACCATTCCTCCCGGTCCTCCCGGATGAGCGTGAACCCTTCCCACCCCACATCAAGCGAGCGCTTCAAGCCCAACGCATCACGCGAGATGGCGTCCATGTTTGACGACGTCTCCGGGCGGTATGACCTGCTGAACCGGGTGATGACCCTGGGGCAGGACACGGCCTGGCGCGAGGCCATGTGGCGCGGTGTGCCGGAGTCGGCGCGGCACGTGCTGGACCTATGCACCGGGAGCGGCGTTTCGCTCGCCGGCTTGCGCCGCCCGGGACGCACGCTTGTAGGTGTGGACGTGAGTCTCGCCATGCTGCAAGTCGCCGGCCGCGAGCATGCCGGCGGCGGCTGGGCGCCGCGGTTCGCGTGCGCGGACGGGTTCCATCTGCCGCTGCGCGCAGGCGTGCTCGATGCGGTCACGGTGGCGTTCGGCATCCGCAACCTCCGCCCGCGGCGCGAGGCGCTCGCCGAGATCGCGCGCGTGCTGGTCAGCGGCGGTCGGCTCGTGGTGCTCGAGGCCGCGGCCCCCGCGCCGGGGCTGCTGGCGCCGTTCGCGCGCTGGTGGATCCGTCACGCGATCCCGTTCGCTGGGCGCCTGTCGCCCGATCCTTCAGCTTATCGCTACCTGAGCGAAAGTATCTTCGAGTTCGGCTCGGGCCCAGAGTTCGAAGCCGACCTCGCCGAGAGTGGTTTCCATGTGCTGGAGTCGCGCTCGTACTTGTTCGGAGCCGCACGGCTTTGGGTGGCGTGCAGCGGGCCGGCGGTTGGCCAAAAAGCCACCGAGCTGCCCGGAATCGTGCGGACCGCAATGGGTACTTCGGGCGATTCGGCGCAGGCTCGCGCCGCCGATGAGCGCGTCTCGGCCGAGGCGAGCGCCTGGCGACTGACGCAGGCGCTCACCGGCAGCGCGCTCACGCTGACACTCGCCTGGGCGTTGAGCGTGTGGCTCAAGGTGCGCGACGACTTGCCGTTAACCCCGCCGCAGAGCTTCGGCGGAAGCGTGCTCCTGATCGGCGGACTCGTGGTGTTCGCGGCGCGCAGCGTGATGCACTGGCTCCGCTGGTCGGTGTCCCGGGGCGGGGGAGGCCCGCGCGCCTGAGCGTGGCACGGCCGTTGCGTTGCCTCGGTGGGTTTTCACCCAACTCCAACGGACGGAACCATGCCTGGACGCGAAGGACTACTGGCCTCGCTCGTCGAGCTCGCGGGACGCACGACCGGCCGATCGCGGCCCGACGTGCTGCGCTCGACCCTGTCGCTGGCGCTCGACCTGACCGCGGCTGACGGCGCCGTACTCGTGGTGGGCGGCGCTCGCCACATCGAGCGCAGCGTGCTGCGACGCGGCGAACCCATGCCGGACCCGCTCTCGGCTCCTTACGCGCCGGCACCGTTCGAGATGTCGGTGCTGCGCGCCAATCAGCCGCGCGCGCTCGCGGACCTGGGCCGCTCCGGCGTGTCGCCCACGGCCGCGTGCCCGGGCTTGACGCCGGGCCCGGCGCTCTATCTGCCGCTGCGCATGCAGGACCAGAAGGGTGGATTTCTCGCCGTGCACCGGAACGAGGGCGCGGCGCGCTTCACCGGCCGTGATGCGCGCCAGTTGGCACTGCTCACGGCGTGGGCGGGCGTGGCGCTCGACAACCTGCGCCTTGCCGAGAACCTCGAACGCCTGGCGGTGACGGACGACCTCACGCAGGTGTTCAACTACCGCTACTTGAAGTCCGCGCTCCGCCGCGAGGTCAAGCGCGCGACGCGTTTCCGCCAGCCGCTCTCGATCCTCATGGTGGACGTGGACAACTTGAAGACCTACAACGACCGAAACGGTCACCTGCGCGGCAGCTACCTGCTGCGCGAGATCGCCGGGCTGTTCGCGAGCCAGGTGCGATCGTGGGACCTGGTGGCCAAGTACGGCGGCGACGAGTTCACCGTGATCCTGCCGCAGACCGACCGCATCGGCGCGGCGGCGGTGGGCGAGCGTCTGCGCGCGGCCGTCGCGGAACATCGGTTCCCGCTCGCCGAGCGCGGCGCGATCACCGTGAGCACGGGGATCGCCAACTATCCGGACGACAGCGACTCCGTGACCGGCTTGATCGAGGCCGCGGACCGTGCGCTCTACCTGGCGAAGAAGAACGGACGGAATCGCGTGGAGGGAATCGAACGTCTCGCTGCGTGAGGCGCGCGCCCCGCGGGGGCCGCGCCGGCTGGATTCCGCGCGGGGCTGCCGGAACGCCGTCCCACGCGCGGTCCGCTCCGCGTTGACCACGCGGCGGCGGCTGGCTAACCTGCTTCGCTCGACTCCATCCCCATCTGCCTGTCCCCACCCCCTGAAACCCGGAGGACTCCTTGTCGGATCGCATCGGCATCGCCGTCGTCGGCACGGGTGACTGGGGCGCAAACCTGGTTCGCAATTTCGCGAACCTGCCCGGAACGCGTCTCGTCAGCGTGTGTGATGCCGACGCCAAGAGACTCGCGAAAACCGCCGCCCAGTACCCCGGCGTGCGCGCCGTGGCCGACGTGGCCGAGGTGGCGCGCGACCCCGAGGTGCAGGGCGTCGTCGTGGCCGCGTCGGCGGCGAGCCACTACCCGCTCGCCAAGGCTTTGCTCGAGGCCGGTAAGGACGTTTACGTGGAGAAGCCGCTCACGCTCGAGGTGGGGCACGCCGAGGAGCTGTGCCGGCTGGCCCGCGCGAAGGACCGCGTGCTCATGGTGGGGCACCTGCTGCTCTACCACCCCGGGGTCCAATACTTGAAGAAGATGGTCACCGAGAAGGCGATCGGCGATCTGCTCTACATCTATTGCCAGCGCGTGAACCTGGGCAAGGTCCGAACGGACGAAAACGCGCTGTGGAGCTTTGCCCCGCACGACCTGTCGGTGATCCTGCACCTGATGGACCAGGAGCCGGTGGACGTGGCGGCCCGCGGCGCGGCTTTCTTGCAAGCCGGCGTCGAGGACGTGGTGTTCGTGGACCTGCGTTTTCCCGGCGGCCAGATGGCGCACGTGCACGTGTCGTGGCTCGACCCGCATAAGCTCCGCAAGTTCACCGTGGTCGGCAGCCAGAAGATGTTGGTGTTCGACGACATGGAGGCGAGCGAGAAGATCCGCGTGTACGACAAGGGGGTCGAGCGCGTGGGACAGGTCGTGTCGTATGGCGACGCGCTCACCGTGCGCAGTGGCGATATCCTGATTCCGAAGATCTCGCTGCAAGAGCCGCTGCGGCTCGAGTGCCTGCACTTCGTGGAGTGCGTGCGCGACCGCAAGCGTCCGCTCACCGACGGCGTCGGCGGGCTGCGCGTGGTCAAGGTGCTGGACGCCGCACAGCGCTCGCTCAAGTCGGGCGGCCAGCCCGTGCCCATCGCGCCGCTGCCGCTGGAGGTCGCATGACCAGCGTCATCCACCCGAGTGCCAAAGTCGGCGCCGGCACCACGTTCGGCGAGTTCTGTGTGATTGGCGCGAACGTCGTGCTGGGGGAGGGCTGCCGGCTCGGGAACCACGTGGTGATCCACGCCGACACCGTGGTGGGCGCGCAAGTCCGCATCGACGACCATGCCTCGCTCGGCAAGCTGCCCATGCGAGCCGCGAACTCGGCGACCACGAAAGAGCAGGAGCTGCCGCCGCTCACCGTGGGCGACTTGAGCATCGTCGGCACGGGCGTCGTGCTCTACCGGGGTGCTGTCATCGACGGCAAGGTGCTCATGGCGGACCTGTGCACCGTTCGAGAGAATGTCACCGTGGGCCGCGGCACCATCGTCGGCCGCGGCGTGACCATCGAAAACTTCTGCAGCGTTGGGCGCTACTGCAAGCTCGAGAGCGAGTGCTACCTGTGCGCTTACTCCACGCTCGAGGACCGCGTGTTCGTGGCGCCCGGCGTGGTGACGTCCAACGACAATTTCGTCGGCCGCACACAGGAGCGCTTCAAGCATTTCAAGGGCATCACGGTGAAGAAGGGCGGTCGCATCGGCGCCGGCAGCGTCATGCTGCCGGGCGTGACCATCCACGAGGATGGGTTGGTGGCCGCCGGCTCCACCGTGACCAAGGACGTTCCCGCCCGAACCATCGTGGTGGGCAAGCCCGCGAAGCCGTGGCGGGACGTGCCCGTGGAACAACTGCTCGAGAACCAGGGTTGGGTGGACGCTTGATCCACGCCGCCTGCTAACCCGGACACCTTCCGGAGAAGCGAGTCAACGATGGCCACGAACACGACGATGAAGGTGCCGCTCCTCGACCTGCGCGCCCAGTACGACACCATCCGGGCGGAGGTGGACGATGCCGTCCGCCGCGTCATGGAGAGCTGCCACTTCATCGGCGGCCCTGAGATCACGGGTCTCGAGGAAGAGATCGCGCGCTACTCGCGCACGCCGCACGCCGTGGCGTGCGCCTCGGGCACGGACGCGCTGCTGATCGCCATGTGGACGCTCGGCATCGGCCCCGGCGACGAGGTCATCTCGCCCGCCTACTCGTTCTTCGCCACCGCCGGCACCGTGGCCAACAACGGCGCCACGCCGGTGTTCGTGGACGTTGATCCGCGGACTTACAACCTCGACCCGCACCGGCTCGAGGCCGCGATCACGCCGCGCACCAAGGCGGTGGTGGCGGTGTCGCTGTTCGGACAGTGTTGCGACCTTCCAGCCTTGAAGGCCATCTGCGACAAGCACCAGCTCTACCTGATCGAGGACGCCGCCCAGTCCATCGGCTCGGAGTGGGAGGGGCAGCGTTCGGGCTCGATGTGCGACTTCGGCACGTTCTCGTTCTTCCCCTCCAAGAACCTGGGCGCGGCGGGCGACGGCGGCATGATCGTGACCGGGAGCGCCGAGCTGGCCGACAAGGCGCGGCTGCTGTGCAACCACGGCGCGCGGCCCAAGTACTACCACTCGCTCGTGGGCACGAACTCGCGCCTCGACGCGCTACAGGCGGCTCTCCTGCGCGTGAAGCTCAAGCACCTGGACCGCTGGAGCGAGAAGCGCGCGAAGAACGCCGCGCTCTATAACGCCCTGTTCGAGGGCTCGCGCGTGGGCCGGCCCTACCATGACCCGCGCACCCGCCACATCTACAACCAGTACGTGATCCGCGTGCCGAAGCGCGACGAGCTCAAGAAGCACTTGAGCGACCGCCACATCGGCTGCGAGATCTACTACCCGGTGCCGCTGCACCTACAAAAGTGCTTCGCGCACCTCGGCTACAAGGTGGGCGACATGCCGCACTCCGAAGCCGCCGCGCTCGAGACGATCGCGCTACCCATCTACCCCGAGCTTTCAGAAGAGCAGATCCGCTACGTGGCCCAGACGATCCGCGAGTTCGTGGATCAGGCATAGGAGTCTTCGGCGCCTCCGGCGCCGACAAGTTGGACAGCAACGCGGCGCCGGAGGCGCCGTACTTGGATAGCAAAGCAGCGCCGGAGGCGCTGTTGGCAGTTCAGACGTCACGAACCGCATCGCCCACCCGCCCTCACGGCGGTGCGGTTCCGGTGGTCTCCAGCAGACCGCGGCACCGGTCCCCTCCGGCGCACGCGCGATAAGGCCCCATGGCCGAGTCGAGCCGGGATACCCTGCGCGCTCTCTGGCGCCGGGTGGAAGAGGTGCGCGGGCTGTCCCAGGGCACGGGGACGCCCGCCGTGGGCGCGCTCGAGGACCCCGAGGCGCTGGTACAAGTATTGGGCCAGCTCGTGGACGACCTGGAGCAAAGCCACCGTCGCCTGATCGAGACCCATGTGCAGCTGGTGTCGTTGCGCGAGGTCGCCGGCACGCTCGCGGGCACGCGCGACGCTGCCGAGGCCACGCGGCTTGTGGTGCGCTATCTGCGCGGCGTGCTCGACCTTGACCAGGTCGGCCTGCTGCTCGTGGACCGCGAGCGCGGCGTGCTCACCGGCACGTGGGGCTGGGACGGCGGACTCACGCCCGTCGAGGTGCCGCTCGTCGGCGCCGAGGGCGCGCTGCCGGAAGCGCTCTGGCGGCATCAAGCGGTGGAACACGATGACCCGCGGCGTCACCCCGCGCTGGTACTGCCTGAGGACCACCCGCTGGCCGCGGTGTTCGCCGAGCAGACGTCATACGCGTGCGTGCCGCTGGAACTCGCCGCGGGCTCGGTCGCCGAGCCGGCTCACGCCGATTGTTCATCGTGCGCCGTTGGACCCGACGCCGAGTTCGCCACGCCGCGCGGCGCCGACACCGCGGCGTGGCGCGCCCGCCGCGACCAGGACCGGAGCGATTGCGCGCACTGCCCGCACCTGCCGCTCTTGGGGCTACTCGTCGCAGCGCGCGGGCCCGGCGCTCCGCCCGTGGCGGCCAGCGAGCGAGCGCGCCTCGATTCGGTAGCGCTCACGCTGGCGCCCATGGTCGAGAACACGCGGCTCGTGCACGAACTCTCGCGCAGCCAGCGCTTCCTCGCTGACGTGCTCGACTCCATGCCGAGTGCGTTGGTTGCGTTCGGGCCCGATGGTCGCACGCTGAGCCTCAATCGAACGGCGCAGGAGCTGCTGGGGCTCTCGCCCGAGGCCGCCGACGGCATGCCGGTGGGCGAGCTGTTCGGTGAGGAAGGGGAGGGGCATATCGAGGGCACGCTGGCCTCCGGCCAGCCCGTCGTCCGGCGCGAGACGATGCTGCGACCGCCCTCGGGCGCGGCGCTGCCCGTGCGATTGACCACGTCGCGGCTGCGCGACGGCAAGGGCCGAGCCTACGGCGCGCTCGCGACGTTCTTGGACCTCACACCGCTCAAGGCCGCCGAGGAGCGCGCGCGTCAGCTGGACCAGTTGGCCGCACTCGGTCGGTTCACGTCGAGCGTGGCGCACGAGATCCGCAATCCGCTCACGGGCATCGGCATGGGCGTGCGTCGGCTGTCGCTCGTGCTCGCCTCACAGCCCGACGAGCTCGAGCACGTGGAGTTCGTGGTGCGCGAGATCCGAAGGCTGGACGGCATCGTGCAGGAGCTGTTCGACATCACGCACCCGCGCAAACTCGACCTGTCGCCGCGCTCGCTCGAGGATACCGTGCGGCGGGCAGAGCGTTCGCTCGCCGGTGTGCTCGAGGAGCGCGGCGTGCGGGTGTCGCGCGACGTCGACCCCTCGCTGCCGCCCTTGCCGCACGACGCCGACCAGATGCAACAGGTGTTCATCAACCTCCTGAAAAACGCCGCCGAGGCCTCCGCGCGTGGCGGCGTGATTCGCGTGCGCCTGGGCCGCGCCACGGCCCCAAGTGGCGGCATCGTCGCCACGGTGGCCGACGCCGGCTGCGGCATGGACTCCGACACCCAGAAGACATTGTTCGAACCGTTTTTCACAACGAAGCCCACGGGCACCGGCCTGGGGCTCTACGTCACCCACGAGATCGTCAAGCGCCACGGCGGATCGCTCGCAGTCACGAGCGCCCCCGGAGCCGGCGCCACATTCACCCTGGAACTGCCGCTCGATCCTCACGGAGGTAGCCGATGAGCAAAGCCAATATCCTGGTGGTGGAGGATCAGGAGTCGATCCGCCACTTCGTCGTCAAGGCCCTGGAGGACGAGGGGCACGTGGTACACGGAGTCGGCTCCGTTCGCGAGGCCCGCACCGCGCTCGAACGCGACATGCCCGACCTGGCGTTTTTGGACTTGAAGCTCCCGGACGGCAGCGGCCTGGAACTATTGCGCGAGATCAAGCGTGTGCAGCCCGAGGTGGCGGTGGTGCTGATGACCGCGTTCGGCGAGCTGGAGACGGCCGTCGAGGCGATGAGCGCCGGTGCTTACTGGTTCATGAAGAAGCCGTTCGAGCAGGAGGAGCTGCTGGCGCTCGCCGGCCGCGCGCTCGAGTCGCAGAAGATGTGGCTCGAACTGAAGCGCCTGCGGAATCAGGCGTTCAGCGACGAGGACTTCCTCCACTCGTCGAGCCCGGCGATGCAGGAGACCTACGCGATCGCCGAGCAGGTGGCGCGCGGTGACACCACCAGCGTGCTGATCGAGGGCGAGAGCGGCACCGGCAAGGAGTACTTCGCCAACCTCGTCCACCGCATGAGCGCCCGGCACGCGCAGCCGTTCGTGGAGATCAACTGCGCCGCCATCCCCAGCGAGTTGCTCGAGTCCGAACTGTTCGGGCACGAGAAGGGCGCGTTCACCGACGCGCGCGCCCAGAAGCTGGGGCTCATGGAAATGGCCAACGGCGGCACGCTGTTCCTGGACGAGATCGGGGAGCTGGCGCCTATGCTTCAAGTCAAGCTCCTGCGCGTGCTGGAGCGCCGCACGTTTCGCCGCGTGGGCGGCACCAAGGACATCTCGGTCAACCTGCGCATCATCTCGGCCACGAACCAGGACCTCGAGAAGATGGTTCGCGAGGGTGGGTTCCGCGAGGACCTCTACTATCGCTTGAAGGTCGTGCCTCTTCTGGTGCCGCCGCTGCGGGACCGTATCGAGGACATCCTGCCGCTGACGCGGCTGTTCCTGGAGCGCTTCTCCAAGCAGTTCAAGAAACCGTTCCGCGGCATCGGGGAGTCGGCCGAGCGGTTGCTTCAGGACTACCCGTGGCCCGGCAACATCCGCGAGTTGAAGAACCTGATGGAGCGCACGGTGCTGCTGGAGAAGGCCGAGGTTCTGGAAGCCCAGCACCTGAAGCTCGGGCCGCGCCCGCGCACGCCCGACGAGGCCACGCTCGGCCAGCGCGTGGACGAGGCGATGACCGGCATGATCCCCTCCGCGGGCATCGCATTCGAGGAGATGGTGGAGGAGCTGGAGCGAGCCTTGATACTGCGTGCGTCGTATGCTACCAAGTGGAACCAGAGCCGCACGGCGGACATGCTGAACCTGAAGCGCGACAAGCTCCGCTACCGCATGAAGCTCTACGATCTCCACGCCGACGGACAAGGACACCCGAGCCATCCCAATACTCAGTGACACGCCGACCCGGCCCCGCTGGGTGCATTCGGTCGCGGCCACGCTGGCCGCGATCGCGGCCGCGGGAGTTCTCCTGGGCACGGGCTGTGGGTACACCGCCAGCCCCGCGTTGCTGCCGCAGCACCTGAAGACCGTCGCGATCCCCGTGTTCGAGAATGGCACGCCAGAGGCGCAGCTCGAGCAGGAGCTGACCGACGCCGTGGTGCAGCGCTTCGTCAAGGACAACCACTTGAAGATCGTGGACGAGAAGAGCGCTCACGCCGTGATCCGCGGTAAGGTGACGCAGTACAAGAACGCCGTGTTCGGGTTCTCGAGCACCGCGCAGGCGAACGAGTACCGGGTCACCGTGGGCGTGCAGATCACGTTCAAGGACCTGGTGAAGAATCGTGAGATGTGGAGCGACCAGATCGTCAAGAGCTCCAACTACTACGTACAGGACGTGCCCGGCCAGGAGGCCAAGACCGAACTCGATGGACGCAAAGAAGCCATCACCAAGATCGCGGACGAAGTCCTCAGCCGCAGCGTCGAAGGCTGGTAGCGGCGAGAGCGTGAAGCCGCCGGGACGCGCCGCCGGCGCTGCCTCGGCGAAGCGCGCGAGTGCTACGCGCAGCAGTCCGCGCGGTCGCGCAAGTGCCCCCGTGGCGGCCCTTGCGCTGCTCGAGCGTGTAGCAGCGGGAGACTTCCCCGCGACCGTGTACCTCGAGGGCCCGGACGAGGCGGTGAAGGCCGCATTCCTCGGCGAGTTCCGCCGGGCGTGGGCGCGGGCCGTTCCCGAGGCGCCGCAGGCGCGCGTGCTGCGCCCCGACGAGCAGGGTGTTGACGCGATCCTCGCCGCCTACCAGAACGTGTCGCTGTTCGCGCCGCGCGAGCTGACGCTGGTGTTCGAGGTGGAGGACCTGGGCCGGAGCGAGAAGCGTGTGGACGCGCTGGCCGCCGGCCTCCTGGTACCCGCCGGCGGCTCGTGCCTGGTGCTGGTGGAGTCCACGGCAGAGACCACGCGCAAGACGCTCGAGCCGATCCGCGCCGCATGCAACGTGCGGGTGATCGCCGAACCGCCGGGTGCGGACGAGCTGTTGCGCTGGGGCGCCAAGAAGCTGACGACGAGCGGCGCGCGACCCGAACCCGGCGCGCTGGCGGCACTGCTCGAGACGTGCGAACACGACGCGCTCGCGTTCCTGAACGAGACCGGCAAGCTCGCGGTGATGGCCGGACCCGATGGCGTGGTGACGCGCGCGCATGTGCAGGCACTGACCTCTCCCCAGATCAGCGCAGATCTTCCGGACTACCTCGCGGCGGTGGCGGCGGGGGATGGCGCGATGGCCGCGCAGCGTCTCGAGCGCCTGCTGGCCGCGGGGGAGAACGAGGGCTCGGTGCTATGGGCGCTTGGCCACCTGGTGTCGGCAACGTTCAGCCTGGCCACCAATCCCTACGGCTGGGCCAAATGGAAGCCCGCGAGCCAGGCGCTCGCGCGGCGCTGCGACGCCGGCCGCCGTGCCCGCGCGCTCGACGCTATCTATCGTGCTGAGTCGGCATGGAAGGGCGGCCGCGCCGACGTGCGCACCGCGCTGGAGCAGGCCACGCGCGAGGTGGCGGCGGGGTAGCGCGCTCGTTTAGGCAATGCGTGACGCGCCCTTCGCTGGTGCTATCCTGTCGATGTCGGATCGGCCTCAGCGGGCACCATCGCGGTTGCTCCTGGGGCGCTCCAGCCGTCAAAGGAGGAGATCATGCGGCCGCGTGTTCGAGTTCTCGGGATGACGCTGGCGCTGCTCGTGGCGACATTGCCCGTGGAAGCCGCCCAGCGGTACACGCACGCCAACTTCGCGGAGCTCGCGAAGGACCACAAGACTATCGCAATCCTGCCATTCAAGGTCCACATCGACACCAAGAACATCGGCAAGAACGTGACGATGGAGATGATCGAAAACTCCGAACGCGAGGAGTCGACTGAGTTCCAGCGCCAGCTCTACGCGCGCTTCCTCCAGCGGGCGCAGGACGGCGAGTACAAGATCGAGTTCCAGGACATCGACCAGACCAACGCGCTGCTGGCAAAGGCCGGCATTCCGCCCGACAGTCTGCTGATTCACACCAAGGACGAGGTCGCGAAGATCCTCGGTGCGGACGCACTGCTCTCGGGCACGATCCGGCAGGCGCGGCCGACTTCGGGCGGCATGGCGATGGCCCAGCAACTCCTCATTGGCTTCAGTGGCTCGACCCAGCGGGTCGACATCAGCATGGCACTCCACAACGGAATCGATGGCGTGCTGCTCTGGAGCTACGATCACAACGACAAGGGCGGAATCGCCAACTCGGTCGAGGCGATGTCGAAGTCCTTGCTGAAGAAGGTGGCCGGCAACTTCCCGTACCGGATCCAGAAGTAGCCCACCTCGCCCACCCGTGACGCCGCCGCATCAACCCGCTATCGTCCCCGGTCCACCTCACACGTCCGGGGCTGCCCGATGAGCAAGTACTACCCATTCGCCGATGTCGAGCCGCGCTGGCAGCGGTACTGGGTCGAGAAGAAGACGTTCCGCGTCACGGACGACACCTCGCGCCCCAAGTTCTACTGCCTCGACATGTTCCCGTACCCCTCGGGCTCGGGGCTGCACGTGGGCCACCTCGAGGGCTACACGGCCACCGACATCGTCAGCCGGTACAAGCGCATGCGCGGCTTCAACGTGCTGCACGTGACCGGTTGGGACGCGTTCGGCCTGCCGGCGGAGCAGTACGCGGTCAAGACGGGCATCCACCCGGCACAGACGACGCGGGAGAACATCGCCAACTTCCGCCGCCAGATGCAGCGCGCGGGCCTGTCCCACGACTGGGACCGCGAGGTGGACACCACCGATCCCGAGTATTACCGCTGGACGCAGTGGATCTTCCTGCAGCTCCACGCGCGCGGGCTCGCCTACGTGGCCGAGGTGCCGGTCAACTGGTGCCCCGAGCTGGGCACGGTGCTCGCAAACGAAGAAGTCGTGGACGGCAAGTCCGAGGTGGGTGGCTACGACGTCATCCGGAAGCCCATGCGGCAGTGGGTGCTGAAGATCACCGCCTACGCCGACCGGCTGCTGGAAGACTTGAAGCTGGTGGACTGGCCCAGCAGCACGCTGGAGATGCAGAAGAACTGGATCGGGCGATCTATCGGCGCCGACGTGGAGTTCACGCTCGACGGCGTGAACGGCAAGTTGCGCATCTTCACCACGCGACCCGACACGCTGTTCGGCGCCACCTACATGGTGCTGGCGCCGGAGCATCCACTGGTGGACGCGGTCACCACGCCCGACCGCTTGGCCCAAGTGCGCGCCTACCGCGACGCGGCCGCGCACAAGAGCGACCTGGCGCGCCAGGAGGAAAAGAAGAAATCCGGCGTGTTCACCGGCGGCCATGCCGTGAATCCCGTGAATGGCGAGTTGCTGCCGGTGTGGATCGCCGACTACGTGCTCATGAGCTATGGCACGGGCGCGATCATGGCGGTGCCGGGGCACGACGAGCGCGACTGGGAGTTCGCGCGCAGGTTCGGCCTGCCGATCCGCGAGGTGGTGAGCGGCGGCGATATCGACCAGGCAGCGTTCACCGCGAACGACGCCGGCCGCATCGTCAACTCCGCGACTCCCGACGGATCTTTCTCCATTGACGGGCTCTCGCCAGCCGACGCCATCCCGCGCATCACCGCATGGCTCGAGGAGCGGGGGGTGGGGAGGAAGGCGGTCAACTACAAGCTCCGCGACTGGCTGTTCTCGCGCCAGCGCTACTGGGGCGAGCCGTTCCCGGTGATCTGGGTGGACGGCGTGCCGCAGGCGCTGCCCGAGCACATGCTGCCCGTGCGCCTGCCCGAGTCCGCGGACTTCAAGCCCACGGGCAGCACCGAAGGCCCGCTCGCGAATCTGTCTGATTGGGTTGCGACCACAGACCCCGTCACAGGCAAGCCCGCACGCCGCGAGACAAACACGATGCCGCAGTGGGCGGGCTCGTGCTGGTACTACCTGCGCTTCCTCGACCCCAAGAACTCCGAGCGCTTGGTGGATCCGGCGAAAGAGAAGTACTGGATGCCGGTGGACCTCTACGTGGGCGGCGCCGAGCACGCCGTGCTGCATCTTCTCTACGCACGCTTCTGGCACAAGGTGCTGTTCGACATTGGTCTGGTGAGCACGCCCGAGCCGTTCATCAAGCTCATCCACCAGGGCACGATCCTGGGTGAGGACAACCGCAAGATGAGCAAGTCGTGGGGCAACGTCGTGAGCCCCGACGACATGGTGGACGACTATGGCGCCGACGCCATGCGCATCTACGAGATGTTCCTGGGCCCGCTGGAAGCCATGAAGCCGTGGAACACGAAGAGCGTCGAGGGCATCTCGCGTTTCCTGGACCGCGTCTGGCGGTTGTTCGTGAACGAGGACGGCTCGCTCGCCGTGACGGCGGGGGAGCACGCTCCCGAGCTGGACCGCGTGCTGCACCAGACCATCCGCAAGGTCGGCGACGACCTCGAGGCACTCAAGTTCAACACGGCGATCTCGCAGATGATGGTGTTCGTGAACGAGGTCATGAAGCAGCCCGGGCGACAACGCTCGCTGCTCGAGTCGTTCGTGCTGCTGCTGTCGCCGTTCGCGCCGCACCTGGGCGAGGAGCTGTGGCAGCGGCTGGGGCACGCCGAGTCGCTGGCGTATGCCGCGTGGCCCGCATACGACCCGGCCAAGTGCATCGAGGACACGGTGACCGTGGCGGTGCAGGTGAACGGCAAGCTGCGCGCCACGCTCGACCTGCCGCGCGGAGCCGAGCAGGCCGACGTGCAGGCGGCCGCACTGGCCGACGAGCGTGTAAGCCGTTACGTGAATGGCGGCGCCATCCGCAAGGCTATCTACGTGAAGGACAAGCTCCTCAACTTGGTGGTCGCCGCCGGCTGAGCGGGAACCAGCGGGAGGGGAGCGGGGTTCATTGAGCATGCGGCCAAGGGGCCGCACCTCCCCGGAGCTCCCCGAATGCGTCTCGCCCACGTCGTAGCGCTCGCTGTAGCGCTGGTCGCGCCCGCGCAGGCGCTGGCCATCGGTTCCCAGGCCAACTCGAGCGTGCCCGCACACGTGCTGCTCGTGGGGCTCGCTTCGGGTGCGGCGGACACGACCACGGGCGCGTTCCTGATCGTCATCCGCGACGTCTCGAACAATCCCGTCCCCGGCGAGAGGATCGAGTTTCGGCTCCTGAACTGCCCTGGCGCGCGCGTGGCGGTGGACCAGCGCCTGCCCGGCGTGACCAGCCGCTGTGCCACCCACGGCATCCTCGCGACCACCGCGCTGGATGGCAGCGCGCGCATGGCCGCCGTGGGCGGAGGCGACCCCGCCGGCCCGCACGGCGCCGGCCCCTGCGCTCAGGTGTACGCCGGCGGCGCCTTCATGGGTGACGTGCGCGTCGCCTACCTGGACCTGGACGGCCTCCAGGGCATGGGGTCCAACGATCTCTCGATCTGGCTGACCGACTTCGGCACCGGCGAGCCCATCGGCCGATCGGACTTCAATGGTGACCAAGCGCTGGGATCCGACGATCTGAGTGTGTGGCTCACGCTGTGGGCCGGCGCCACGTCGGTCGAAAGCCCCGCCGCCTACTGCCCGTAGCCCAAGCCCGAAGGGCGAGGGCAGCGCGGTTCTCCAGCAGGGTGGGGGTTAGCCAATCCGGTGCGTACTTCCAGCGGGTGCTGCCGCACCCGCGTATTATGTAAACTTGAACAAGTTTACATAATACATATTATGCGACATGGCGATTTGGCGCCGGAGAGGCAAGTTTACTGCACGCTTGTGCAGTCCATCCAGATGCGCTATCCCTCGCTCATGTCCGCCGACTACCGCCTCGAGCCCTGCCGTTCCGCGCTAAATCACGTGACCGGGATGCCGTTCAAGTGGTCCTTGAACCCCTACATGGGCTGCGCGCACCGCTGTACGTTTTGCTACGTGCGGGCATTCGAGCGCCGGGCCGACCGTCCCTCCGACGATCGCTACGGCCGGAGCGTCCGGGTCAAGACGAACGTCGTGAGCGTGCTCAGGGCCGAACTGGGACGCCCCGCCTGGGGTCATGAACATGTCGTCGTGGGCGCCGCCACGGACCCCTACCAGCCCGCCGAGGGCCGCTTCCGGCTCACCCGGGGCTGTCTCGAGGGCCTGGCCGAACGCTGGACGCCATTCTCGATCATCACCCGGGGGCCGCTGGTGGTGCGCGACGTGGACGTGCTCCAGGCCGCCGCACGGCGCGTACGCGTCTCGGTGAGCCTGTCCGTGCCCACACTGGACGACGCGATCTGGCGCGTGACCGAGCCCGGCACGGCGCCGCCACGGCAGCGCCTGCGCGCCGTGCGCATGCTCGCTGACGCGGGCATCCGCGTCGGCGTGGCGCTAGCGCCGATCCTGCCGGGGCTCTCGGACCGCCCCGAGCTGCTCCGCGAGGCGGTGCGAGCCGCGCGGGATGCCGGCGCCACCAAGCTCTGGACTGAGCTCGTTTACTTGCGACCAGGTACACGCGAGCACTTCCTGGAGACGCTCGCTGCGGAGTGGCCCGAGGAGGCCGCACGGCTGGCGTCGCTCTATGCGACGAACGCCTATGCCCCCAGGTTCATGCAACAGGTGAACCTCACGCAGATCGCGAAGTTGTCGCACGAGCACCCGCGGCGTGCCGGGTTGCCGCCCACGATCGAGCCCGAAGTCGAGCCGCCGCGGCTGGCACTACAACTGGGGCTCGGGCTCGAGGCGGTCACGGGTCTCGGAGGCTGAGCTCGAAGGCCGGAGAATTCCCCACCGCTCTCGCTGCCGTTGGATCGGCCTGCCCTTCATGTAACACTTGAACCTCACCTGCTGCGTGAACCCTCGGCGACCGGCAAGCGAACGGCCCGCGCTCCCCATGACTGGGGCGCGCGGGCCGTTGCGAGGTCTCGAAATCTAGTTGACGAACGTCGGCGACAGCTTGCCCAGCTCGATCCGGGCCTGCATCTGGAAGCTGGTGTCCGGGAACTCGTCGATGATCCGCTGCCAGCGTTTCTTCGCCTCGTCCGGCTTCTTGTCCGCCATGAGGCTTCGCGCGGCGGCGAACAGCAGCTCGCCGCTCGACTCGCGGTCGAACACCCCCACCAGCTGCTCGTAGTGGGTGGCCGCCTCGGCGAACTGGCCGTTGCTCTCGAGCGCGTAGCCGAGGCTGCGCCGCACCGTGCTCGCCAGCAGTCCCGAGCTGTTCTTCTTCAAGTACGACTGGTAGTCCGCGATAGCGTCCTTCCAGTTGCCACGCCAGTAGGCGTCGTCGCCGGCGATGCGCAGGGCATCGGTGCCGCTCGGCGTGCCCGGATACTGCTTGCTCACGTCCTGGGCAATCTGCCGAGAGCGGTCGTAGTCGGCGCGCCAGAACAGGTCGTTCGCCTCGGCCAGCTTCTCCGACGCGGTGTTCTCCTTGCGAGTGTTGCCGGCCATGATGTAGTAGCCGGCAATACCGACCACGGCGATGCCCACGATCGTGCCCAGCACGAATCGGCCGTAGCGCTCCCAGAACCCGGTCGCCCGGTCGAGCAGCTCGGCGCCCGGATCCTCGATGACGTTTTTGCGTGATTCCAGCGACAAACGAACCTCCCGGCGATGCGACTTTCCGCGCCCCGGGCCGCGTGCCGGCCTCCTGCGCGAAGGACGAGGGACTCTACGGGGCGCGGCTCCCGAGCGTCAAGCGGGCGCGCACACGACGCAGCACGCCGTGCCACGCGCGCGCACCAGCATCTCGGTGGGGCTGCCACAGCTCGGGCATGCCGGCAGCGCGGGCCGCCCGCGTGCCACGTCCACCGCCGCACGCAGCTTCACGTGCATGGCACCGGAGCGCAGTTCCTGCTCCAGGTCGGCCACCGGCCACGACCACTCCTCGATGCCCCACAGCCGCACTTCCGTGCGCATCTCCCAGCGCTGGCGCACCTCGGCCGCGCGGCGCTCCCATTCGAGCTTCAAGGACGTGGCGTCGCCGTGCTCGAGTTCGCCCTCGTCGTGCCCGGCGCGGCGGCGCTGGCGCTCTTCCTCTTCCTCGATGCGCGCCGAGAAGAACGCGCCCAACCGCTCCAGCTCGTCGTCACGCAGGCGGCCCACCGACACGGCCCACTCGCGCTCGCGTTCCTCGGCGAGTGCTTCGAGCGTGGCGCGCGCACTCGAGAGCCAGCGCTCGCGCAGCTCGGGCTCGAGCTCCTCGGGCATCTGGTAGAGCCCCTCGCGCGGCCTCACCTCGGGCATCTGCGCGGTTTGGGCGCGCTCCAGCACCTCGCCGCCCGCGCCCACCAGCACCACCCACTGCTCCTGCCACGGCAGTCCGCCCCAGCGCGTGATCACGGCGTGGAACGCGACGCGGCGCTCGTAGCGTACCGGCCCCAACCGCGGCGGGCCCCAGGTGAAGCCGCGCACGCGGCACACGCTGGCGATGCCTTCGGCGGGAGCACCCGGCACCTTGGCGAGTGCGGTGCGCCGCGTGAAGAGCGGCTCGGCAAGCGCCGCCTCGAGGATGCGCCGGCCACCCGTGCTGCCCGGGGCGATGAACCACGCACCGCGCGGCACGGTCGGCCGCGCGGGATCGAACACCAGCCGCACACGCTGGCGCCGCCAGCGCTTCTGCAGCTCGCTCGAGAGCTCCACCTCCCAGTCGCCGCGCGGCGCCGCCTCCACCTTGCAGTGGTGCGCCTCGAGCCAGCGGCCCACGAAGCGTCGCCACTCGGGCGATTCGGCCGCGGTCTCGCCGCGCGGGATGTTCACAGCGAGTGCCGCCGTGGCCGCGTGCTTCGGCGCCTTGCCGTTGGCTTTCGCGCGCGCGGAGACCGCCCGGCGCCGTTTCGTGGTCGTGGTCACGAGCGCTCCTCGTCGTTCTCGTTGGCGCCGTGAAACAGCATGCTCTGGTTGTCGCGCTGCGCCTGGTAGAGCTTGCGCGCGGTCACCAGGTGCTGCGCCAGCTCGGTGAACCGGCGCTTGCGTGCCCGCGGCGCGCTCGACTCCGTCCAGCGCTTGAACACCTCGTCCTCGAACGAGCCCTGCATCTGCCAGGCGCCGAGGATCTCCTCCATCTCGCCCACCACCAGCTCGAACATGCGGATCTTGCGCTCGAGGATCTCCAGAACGTAAGCCTCGAGCGTGCCGCGCGAGACGAGATTCACCACGCGCACCGGGTGCTCCTGGCCCAAGCGGTGCACGCGACCGATGCGCTGTTCCAGCCGCATCGGATTCCACGGCAGGTCGTAGTTGATGACGATGCGTGCGAACTGGAGGTTGCGGCCCTCCCCTCCCGCCTCGGTGCTCACCAGCACCTGCTGGTGATGGCGGAAGTGCTCGAGCGACTCCTCTTTCTCGCGCCAGCCCATCTCGCCGTGGAACACCGACGTGGCCAGTCCCTCGGCCTCGAGTGCGGCGACAATGGCGTCCTGCGTGGCGCGAAACTGCGTGAACACGATGGCCTTCTCGCCCTTGAGCGAGGTTATGCAGCGCAACAGCGTACGCAGCTTGGTGGCGTCGTCGGACAGCGCGCGCGCGCGCTCGGCGAACGCCCGCACGCGCTTGGGCTCCAAGCCGTCGGTGTGAGCCGCCAGCTTCTCCAGCGTGCCCTGCGCCGACGCCCACGACGAGCCCATCTCCTTCTGCAGCACCATGAGCGTGAAATAGTGCGGCCGTCCCGGTCGACCGTGGTCCGCATGCACGGCACTGGCCACGAACTCGCTGATCTGGCGGTAGAGCAGCCGCTCGGCGGCGCTCTGCGGCACCCACAGCGTCTCCACCTTGCGCGGCGCGAACGTGAGCGTCGTGTCGCCGCGGCGCGTGCGGATCATGACGCTTTTCAGCAAACGCCGCAGTCGCGGCGTGTTGCGCGGGGTGCGCTTGTCATGGCCCGACAGGAAGTCGCGGCGGAACTGCGAGAACGTGCCAACGGTACCCGGTCGCACGAGCGTGACCAGGTTGTAGAGCTCGCGCAGGTCGTTCTGCACCGGCGTCGCGGTGAGCAGCAGCAGGTAGCGCGGGTTCAGGTCGTTCAGGAACTTCCAGCCCAGCGTGAGGTGATTGCGCAGCCGGTGGGCCTCGTCGCACACGACCATGTCGTAGTCGGCGCCGCGCACGCGCTTGCGATGCCGTTCGTGGCGCGCGGTCTCGAGCGACGAGATGACGAACGGATGCCGGCCCCACTGGCCCGAGGGGCCGCGCGAGACCACGAAGTCCAACTCGAACTTCTCCCACAGCTCGCCGCGCCATTGCTCGCACAGCGACGCCGGCACCAGCACGAGTGCGGTGCGCACCGCGCCGCGCAGCACGTACTCCTTGAGCACGATGCCCGCCTCGACGGTCTTCCCCAGCCCGACCTCGTCGGCGAGGATGCCGCGCCCGCCGAAGTCGCGCAGCACCTTGAAGCACGCCGCCTCCTGGTGCGGAAAGCGCTCCACGCCGCGCAACGAGTCCAGCGACACGAGTCGGTCGGCACTGGCCCAACCCGCCCAGGCCTCGGCATCGGCGCGCAGGTCGAAACGCGATTGCGGCTGGGCAGCGTTGTCGAGCCACGCCTTGAGCAGCGCGTCGCCCTGCGCGTGCCAGTGGCGACGCGACTGCGGCATGGCGCGCCCGAGGAGCCCGGTGGGCTCGTCACCCTCCACGTCCGGCACGCCGTCTTCATCCACCGGCGTCGCCATGAGGTGGGGTGCCGCGCCGTCCACGATCTCCCAGTCGCGCACGGCGGACAGTCGACGCAGCTGGCCGTCGAACACCACCTCGAGCACCTCGCGCCCGCGGTCGGTGTGCACCTCCACGATGAGGCCGTCACCGAACAAGGGATGGTGCAGGCGCTGGCCCACCTGGTAGCGCGGTTCGGTCACGTCCACAGTTCGAACTCCTCTCCCTTGGCGGGCACGTGCACGGTGGCGGTAGTTCGTTCGCGCAGCAGGCCCGCCAGCGTCTCCGCTGGCTCGGGCTCGCCGTGCACGAGGAAGATGGTGCGCGGTTGCGGGTCCAGGCGCGCCACCCAGCCGAGCAACTCGGCCTGGTCGGCATGGGCGCTGAAGCCGTCGAGCGCGGCGATCTCGGCGCGCACGCGTACCGGTTCGCCGAACACGTTCACCGTCTCGGCGCCGTCTCGCAGCCGACGGCCGAGCGTGCCCTGGCCCTGGTAGCCCACGAACAGCACGGTGTTGCGGCTGTCGCCGAGCGCGTGCTGCAGGTGGTGCAGGACGCGCCCGCCTTCGCACATGCCCGAAGCCGAGATGATGATGCACGGCGTGCGCAGTTCATTGAGCGCTCGCGATTCCTCGACGCTCGTGACGTAGCGCAGGCGGTCGAACCCGAACGGCGCCCCGTCGTCGCCGCGGAACATCGCGCCCGTGGCCTCGTCAAACACCTCGGGATGCCGGCGGAACACTGCTGTCGCCGCTCGCGCCATGGGGCTGTCCACGTAGATCGGCAGGTCGGGCAGGGCCTTGCGCTGGGTCAACTCGTGCAGCGTCGCCACCAGCTCCTGCGTGCGCCCCACCGCGAACGCCGGCACCACGAGACGTCCGCCGCGCGCCACGGTGCGGTGCACGACCGCGATCAGCTCCTGCTCGTTCGTGGCGTCGTCGGCGTGCAGTCGATCGCCGTACGTGCTCTCGAGCACGAGCGCGTCGGGCCCGGGTGGGACTTCCGGGTCGCGCAGGATGTGCCGGCGCGCGCGACCCAGGTCGCCGCCCATGAGCAGTCGGAACTTGCGTCCCTGCTGTGCGAACTCGAACGTGGTCATGGCCGAGCCGAGGATGTGTCCGGCGTCGTGGTACGTGGCCGTGACGCCCGCAAACGGCGTGAACGCCTCGCCGTTGTTGTAGGTTTCGAACCGCGCGAGCGTGCTCTCCACGTCCGCCACCGTGTAGAGCGGCGTGCGAACCGGCCGACCGCCCCGGTGCCGATTCACGTGTTCGACGTCGCGCTGCATGAGGTGGGCACTGTCCGGCAGCATGACGCGCGACAGCGACGCGGACGGTCGGGTGACGTGGATGGGTCCCGCGAATCCCTGCGCCACCAGCGTCGGCAGGTTTCCGATGTGGTCCAGGTGCGCATGCGACACCACCACCGCGTCGAGTGTGGCGGGATCGAAACGGAACGTGCGATTGATCGCCTCGGCCTCGTCGCGATGCCCCTGATAGAGCCCGCAGTCGTAGAGCCAGCGCGACTCCCCCCACGTGAGCAGGTGGCGCGAACCGGTCACGGTGCGAGCGGCGCCGTGGAACGCGAGCCGGAGTGGGGTGGCCATGGATCAGTAGGCCGCGTAGAAGATGAGCCCGGCCTGAAGCTGCAGGTCGTGGTTCATCTTGCCGTCGTGGAAGATGGCCATGTAGCGCGTGCTCAGGTCCCAGGCCCAGCTGCGCAGGATGAAGCGCTCGAGGCCGCCGCCGAGGCTCAGGTACACGCCGTCGCCGGCCAGTGGGAACTGCGTTTCGCCATTGCTGAGCCGCGCCGACACCTGCGCCAGCCCGGCGCCGGCCGACAGCATCTTCACGGTGCGCTCGCGGGTGTCGAACAGCTGGTAGAGCTCGATGCCGGCAGTGACGAGCTTGAGTCGCTCACGCACGATCGTGGGCGACCCCGGCGCGGTGACGATGGGATCGAACGCCCCACCCCCTGCGGACGGATCGCGCGCATCCAGTCGCTGCGCGTCGAACGAGAGCCCGAACGCACGCTCGAACCGCATGCGGTAGCGCAGTCGAACCGCCAGGCCCGCCCCGCTGCCGAACTCGCTTCCGAGCCCGCCGCTCGAGAGCATCGACCCGCCCTGGGCCTGGATGCCGATGCCCACCTGCCCGGCGCGCGGCAACACGATGTTGCTCTCGGCGAGCGAGGGGGCGGCTGCAAACGCTCCAAACGCGAGTGTGACGAGTACGGCGAGTGAGACCTGGTGCGTCCTGCGCATCATGAGTCCTCCACGACCCCGGTCGTGTGGGTCCCGCCGATCAGGCACGGGGATGGAACTGACGATGCACCTCGCGCAGGTAGCCGCGGTCGAGGTGCGTGTAGATGGCGGTGGTGGTGACACTGGCGTGGCCAAGCAGCTCCTGCACCACGCGCAGGTCGGCGCCGCCTTCAAGCAAGTGAGTGGCGAACGAATGACGCAACACGTGCGGGTGGACGCGCGCGGTGACCCCGGCGCCGCGAGCGTGCGCGCGCAGGATCTTCCACCAGCCCATGCGCGAGAGCATGCCGCCGCGCGCGTTCACGAACACGGCGTCGAGGCGTGCGCTCGCTGCCAGCTGCGGCCGGCCGCGTTCGAGCCACGCGCGCAGCGCGGCGAGAGCGGCGCGCCCGAAAGGCACGATGCGCTGCTTGTCGCCCTTGCCGATCACGGTGAGTGCGCGCCCGGTCAGGTCAACGTTGCCGCGCAGCAGGCCCACCAGCTCGGACACGCGCAGACCGCTGCCGTAAGCCAGTTCGAGCATGGCACGGTCGCGAAGCGCCAGCGGCTCCTCCCCCTGGGGATGCGCGAGCAGCGCCTCGACGTCGGCAAGCGGCAGCGCGTGCGGCAGCCGTCGCTCGCGACGCGGCGCGGGGAGCAGCGCGACCGGGTCGTCGGCGCGATGACCCACGCGCGCCAAGAAACCGTGAAAGCCGCGCAACGTGCTGCGCCGGCGCGAAACGGTCGCGGACGACAGCCCGCGCCGCTCGAGCGAGGCGAAGTAGCCGTCCACAAATGCGAGCGTCGCCTCGTCCCAGCCCTTGAGTTTGTGTCGCGTCGCGAACGCGGTGTAGTCGGACAGGTCGCGGCCGTACGCATCCACGGTGCGTGGCGACAGCCGCCGGCCGCGACGCAGCTCGTCAAGCCAGCCGTCGATGGCCGCGGTGAGCGCGGACGTCCCGGATGTCACACTCATGCCGCCCCCTCGCGATGCGCCAGGCCCTCTGCGACTCTGCGCGCCAGCGCCAGCGGCACATGCGCGCGCTCGGCGATGGTTTCGGGGGCCGCCCCGCGCAGTGCTTCGACCGAGCCGAACGCCTTGAGCAGCGCGGCGCGCCGCGCCGGGCCCACGCCCGGGATGCGGTCGAGCACGCTGCCGATGCGCGCGCGCGAGCGAAGCTTGCGGTGGTAGTCGAGCCCGAATCGATGCGCCTCGTCGCGCAGACGCTGCAGCGAACGCAGCGCCTCGGAGCGGCGAGCGAGCCGCAGGTCGGACAGGTGCTCGCGCACGACCAGTTCCTCCTTCTTGGCCAATCCGATCAGCGCCACCGGGCGCGTCGCGATCTTGTCCAACGAGGCGCGCGCCGCTCCCACCTGCCCCGCCCCGCCGTCGATCACCACCAGGTCCGGGCGTGGCAGCTCGCCGGACTCGACGTGCGTCCAGTAGCGCTCGACCGCCTCGCCGATCATGGCGAAGTCGTCGGGCCCGGGCCGCCGGATGCGCATGCGTCGATAGAGTGACTTGCGCGCGCGCCCGTCCTCGGCCGCCACCACGGCGGCCACCGCCTGGTCCGGGCCGAAGTTCGAGATATCGAAGCACACCATGCGATGCGGCGGCGCCGGCAGGCCGAGTTCACGCTGAAGCCCCAGCACCGCCTCGGAATGCCGCGCACGCCGGCCCGCCGCGCGCGCCACCTGTTGCTCGAGTGCCGCGGCAGCGTTGCGTTGCGCCAGCTCCACCAGTCGCCGCGCACGCCCGCGCGCCGGGGCCGCCAGATCCACCGCGTGGCCGGCGCGGCTCGCCAGCGCCGCCGTGAGCACCGCGTGCCCGTCGGGCAGTGCCCCCACCAGTACACGGCGCGGCAGGTCGGCGCGCGTCAACGCGTACTGGGTGACCCACGTCTCGAGCAATCCGCCGTCGTCCAAGCCGACCGCGCGCTCGACGATGCGCGTCTCCTTGCCGATCACGCGCCCCTCGCGCACGAACAGCGTGGCGATGGCCGCGTGTGCGCCGTGGTGCGCAAACCCGAGCACGTCGGTGTCGCGCGGATCGGCACTCACCACCGCTTGCGGGATGCGCGCGCGCTCGAGTAGCTGGATCTGGTCGCGGCGTTGCGCGGCCAGCTCGAAGCGTCGCGAACCTGCCGCCTCGGCCATCTCGGCGCGCAGGCGCGCGAGCAGCTCGTCGTTGCGGCCGGTGAGCAGCAACAGCAGTCCGTCCACGAGGGCTCGGTATTCGGCCTGCACCACCCGGGCGCGCGAGTAGCACGGGCCGGCGCAGCGCCGGATGTGGAAGTAGAGGCAGGGCCGGTCCTGGCGGCGATAGTCCTCGAAGTTCCGGCAGGTGCGCAGCGGGAAGATGCGGCGCAGGTCGCGCAGCGTGCGGCGCAAGGCCTTCACGTCGGTGAACGGCCCCACGTAGCGTGCACCGTCGTTCTGGACGCGCCGCGTCACGGACAGGCGTGGCCACTCCTCCTGCACGCTCAACTTCACGAACGGGAAGCTCTTGTCGTCCTTCAGCAGCACGTTGTAGTGAGGCCGGTGCTGGCGGATGAGCGTGGACTCGAGCAGCAACGCCTCGACCTCGGAGCCCGTCAGGATGGTGTCCAGGTCGGCGACCCGCTCCCGCATCTCGTCCAGATGGGGGCGCTGGGGGTCGTGCGAGAGGTAGCTCCGTACCCGGGAGGCCAGGTTCAGGGCCTTCCCCACGTACAGGACCTCCCCGCGGGCGTCCTTGAACAGGTACACCCCCGGTTGGGCGGGCAGATCGGCGATTTTCTCGCTCCAATCGCTCCAGTTGCTCACGGACCCTCCATGCATACCCTCGGGGATAGCCGAGAGAACCAGACTACCCCCGTGTCGCGCGCGGAACAACGCGTGAATTCCGGCGCGGCTTGACGGACCTGGGGCCCGAAAAGTAACTTCCCTCGGCATTTTTGAACGCCGCCTACCCCTCCGGAGGATCTCCATGCCGCATCACAAGTCCGCTGCCAAGCGCGTCGGAACGAATGAACTGGCCCGCCAGCGGAACGTCGCCGCGACCACCCGTATGCGCTCCGCCATCAAGGCCGTCCGGGGCGCGACCACGCGCGTCGCGGGCGAGACCGCGCTCAAGGCCACGAGCGCGATCCTCGACCGCACCGCCTCCAAGGGCGTGATCAAGCGCGAGTCCGCGAGTCGCCAGAAGTCCCGGCTCGCGAAGTTCGTCCAGAAGCTCCCGGCCTGATCGCGGGAAGCTCCATGCGTCCCTCCCTGGCCGCCCTGCTGCTGGCGGTGCTGGCGAGCGGCGCGCCCCACTTGGCCGCTTGCGCGCAGGCGCAGGCGGCCTCGTCATTCGAGGTGGTCCCCCGCCGCGCCGCCACGGCCCCCTCGCACCGGGCCGCGTGGATCGCCGCGTTCACCGGAGCCGCGCTGGTGGCGGCCTCGTTCCCGTTGGCGGACGAGGCGGATCGCCGCTACTCGCTCTACCTGGACGAAGTCGACGTGGATCGAATCGACGAGCGTTACCGCACGACGCAGCGCATGGACCGCCTGGCCTCGGGCTCGCTCCTCGCCGGGGAGGCGTTGCTCGCGACGGCCGTGTGGCTGCGGTTCGTGCGCGGCGATCGGCAGGAGAAGGCGGCCAAGGCGCGAGTGTCCCTCGATCTTCGGACGGACCGATGCGCCGTGGCGCTGCGCTTCTAGCGCTCGTCCTCACCCTGCTGCTCGCCTCGTGCAGCGGGCGCGAGCGCGCCAATCCCCTGGACGCCGCGAACCCGCGCTCCGGGGGCGCGCCCGAGGGCTTCAATGCGCTGGCCGGCTTCGTGTCCGTGCGCGTCACCTGGACGCCGCGACCTGATCTGGCCATCGACGGCTTCCGGCTCTACCGGCTGGCACCGTTCGACTCGCTTTTTCGCCCGCTCGGCGCGGTGATGCCGCTGACGTCGAGCCAGTATTTCGATGCGGGTGTGATCGACGGGCTCGATTACCGCTATAGGCTGCACTACGTCGCGCAGGGTGAGGTCGCGGGCCGCTATGCCGAGGACGTGGCCACACCCGGCCGCGTGCGCGCGTGGACCGTGGACGCCGACGGCGGTCGATTGATCCAACTGTCCCCCGACGCGCGCGATGTGGTGACGGTCCGCGACGGCTACGGCTCGCCGTTCAGCCTCGCCGTGACGCCCGACTCAGGCCCACTGTGGGTGCCGGACCACTTCGGCGGCGACGTGCGCATCCACGACCCGCAGAACTTCACCGGGCCGCTCGTTCCGGGATTCTCGAGGCCATTCACCCTGGCGCTCGATCCCCTGGACGGCAGCGCCTGGATCTGCGACCTGGCGGGCTCGGTGCGCCACGTGGATCCCGACGGCTCGCCCGCATTCCCCAGCACGCTCACGCTACTGCTCCAACCCTCCGGCATCGCCACCGACGCGTTGGACGGTGATGTGTGGGTGACCGAGCTGGAAGGGAATCGCGTGCGACGCTATGCGCGCGACGGCGTGCCACTCGGAGCACGGACGCTCGGCTCGCCCTCGCGCGTCGCGGTGGACTCGCTCACCGGCGATGGTTGGGTGACGTCGTTCGCCACCGGCTGGGTGTGGCGACTGTCGGAGAACCTCGTGGTGCAGGACTCGCTGCGACTGCAAGGTCCGATCGGGCTGGCGCTCGACTGGCGGCGCCGCACGGCCTGGGTGATGGACGCACGCGCGAACGAGCTGGTCGCCCTCGACATGGACACGCGCGCCGTGCGGTTTCGCCGCGGCGGCCTGGGCGATCCGCGCGACGGCGCCGTGGACCTCGACCGCGGCGAGTGCTGGGTCGTGGCTCGCACGGCGGGGAGCGTGCACCGGTTCTCGCCGACCGGCGTGCCGCTGGCGCAGGTGGGCGGCCTGGGGAACGTGCACGAGGTGCGGCTGGATCGCGGGTATCGGTGAGGTGACTCGGCCCTACTGTCCTTCGCCTCCTCCACCCGCCTCAAACACATCGAGCAACTGGAGGCGTTTCATCAGTACATGGCCTTAAGGCTGCCCTGGAGTTGACCCGGTTTCGTGGACACCTGACCATTTGGGTCGGAGGTCACCACGATGCCGAAGAAGTCCGCACCCCCAGCGCCATACCCGCCTGAGTTTCGCCGTCGTTTGGTCGAGC